>JBIKWR010000111.1:0-10306 GCA_044356225.1 Bacteriovoracaceae bacterium
GTTTGAGCAATACCTCAATCAATCGGGCCATCATCACCTTCCTTTATTGCTGCATGCATTGGGCGATTTGGATAAAAAACCACCCGCACTCACCAAACAGCAAGTAAAATTGGCCTCTTTAATAATCGGAATCTTAAAACCAAATAAATATTTGTTTCTAGAAACACCTGAATTTCATTTAGTCGACCAAAAGCTCTTACAATTAGTCAAACAGGCCTTAGTAGAGCAATCAAAAAGACAAACCGCCCCCATTTTTATTGCCTCTGAAGCGATGGATTTCTGGTCGGATTTTTCCAATAAAATAGTTCACCAAAGTCCCAATGGACAACTGACAGTGAAAGAAAGAATCAAAACTCATTTGCCACAAGAAGTGGCGGATGATGGGATACGTTTTATCAATTTTTCCAAATCAAAATCGGCCGCCTAAACAATTCCTGGAGATTCAAGATCAAACGCTGCGTTTTATTTGTTTGATCAATAAATTGGTTGACGAAATTACTGCAGTGATTAGACACTAATGTCTCATATGGCCAAAACACCTCTCAATTTTATTGATCTTTTCAGTGGAGCTGGAGGTCTTTCCTGCGGCTTAGAGTTAGCAGGAATGAAATGTCTTTTGGGTGTGGATCACAACAAAGATGCGATGAAAACTTTTGCTCACAATCATCGTCAGGCAAATACTTATTGTGGTGATATTGGAAAACTTTCGATTAAACAAATACGTGAACTCACCGGACATCAAGAAATTCATTGTATTGTTGGAGGTCCTCCCTGTCAGGGCTTTTCAACCGTTGGCACGGGCAATCCTTTAGATATTCGAAATCAACTTTTTTTACAATATCATCGATTAGTCAAAGCTCTTAATCCCCAATTTTTTGTCATTGAAAATGTCACGGGATTGGTTGCCAAGAAAAACGAAAAAACTTTAAATGCCATTATCAAATTTTTTACACGTTTGGGTTATGAAGTTGAAGTGAGAGTTCTATCCGCCCATGAATTTGGCGTGGCCGAACATCGCCGACGAACCATCATTATGGGTGCCAAACAAATTAAAAAAGTCATTTTCCCGGTGGCCAAAAATAACTTAACGTTAACCATTGCCGATGCGTGGAAAAGCTTAAAAGCTGATTCTCCTAATCATGATGTTGCTAGCGCCAATATTAAATCTAAAATCGACTTGGAAAGAATCAAAAAAATTCCTGAAGGTTGTGGCATTCGTTATGCCCAAGATGAAAAAGCTTATTTACCTCATTCTTTAAAGTTGGGTATTAATTGGGACCAACTTCCCGAAGGACGTTTTCGTCAAACCAAATATTTTCGCTTAAATCGTCAAAAACCTGCTCCGACTATTATGACCCATCGTCATACCTATTATCATCCAACAGAGCATCGCTTTCTCACCGCCAGAGAGGCCGCCGCTATTCAGTCATTTCCACATGATTTTACATTTTTTGGATCGGTGAGTTCTCAGTGGAAACAAATTGGAAATGCGGTTCCTCCAATGCTGGCCAAGAGTCTTGGCCAGGCGATACTCCAAATGCATCAAGAGAGTTTAAAACCGGCCAATCGAGTGATCAAAAAAAATCTTTCAAATAAAACAGACTCGCAAATTGCTGCTCTTCGCTCACGAGCATTTGAATATTCTAAGACTTGATTTGACCTGCTAACTTCTCACCTTTTTTATATTTTAAATAGAGCTCTCCATCTAAACTAGGAAAAGATAAAACCGGTAAAAGAACATCTCCATTTTTGACTTTTTTATTATCGATTTTAAAGCATAAAACTAAATAAAAAAAAGAAATATTATTTTGAGCATAACTTTTGATATAGGTAAAAACGTGGTCTCCAGCATCATCTTTGGATTGAAAAACTTCATCCGGATCTTCTAGTGTTTCTTCGAGATAATTTTCATATAAATAAAAATCTTCCATGGGAATATCATTATTGGATCGGTGGTGAATTAGCTCTGCCAGAAATGCCGATTTTTTTTGGTCTACCACCTCTGTCGTTTGAAGATCGAGTTGGACTTCGGTCATTTTGTTTGCGCTACTTTGCTCTTTGATCAAGTCATCATCCTGATTCTCTTCCTGATTCTCTTCATTCTTATTTTGTTTTTGCAAATCTTTATCGGGATTAACTTTTAAGGGGGCATGCGATAAAAACTCTTGAATATTTTGGATACGCATTCCTTGTTTAAATGCATTGATGAGTCGCTCATCTTGACTTGCTAACTGAAATAAAACGTAACTAGGTTTGCGTTCAAAAACTAAGCAAACCGCTATCATGGTAAATTGATGATGGCGATTATTGATGGGACAATGATAAAAATATATTTCTTCTCCCATTTCATTTTTGTTCAACCAAATTTCTTTGGGCGAGGCCAATGTTTCTGTTAAATACGGGCCATGAGTACTTAACTCTTCATAAGGATCTTTTTCTAAACTATATTTTTTTCTTAAAATCAGTTCAAATTGATCAAAATATTCGATAACACTAGCAAAATATTCTTCGATACAAGACTCCGAACAGAAACCACGAGGAAAATTATTTTCGACTAGTAAAACATCCCCTAAATCAAAAATTTGATGCCGACAATGTGAACAGAAATAAAGTTTTGATGAATTTTCGCTCACGACATCCTTACATCTAAAGCGTTATATTAATTCCGGCATAAATTGAGTTACCATACATTCCTTCTTCTCCAAACAACCTGGCCTTTGTTAAGTCTTGATCAGCAGTCGCCTTTTTGGTTCTAAAGTTCGCTCCTAATTCTAAATTATAAAAGGGCGATAACATCAGCAGAAGTTTTGGGGAGATTTGAGCAAAAGAAATATCTTTGTCCAAGGTGGCCACATTCGGCCCATCTGTTTTTTCACCCTGATCAATTTTGGTGCTTGATCCTTCTAAAGCAAAACGAATATCAGGAGTCGCCGCCCAAACCATTGCGGCATAAAACTTTTTACTATCACCTAACTTAAGATGATCGGCATTTTTTGGAGAACCCATAATTTTATACTCTGAACCGAAGGTCAGCATAAACTGGCGATCAAACATTTTTGATGTTTGAATTCCCACCAATTTATCATTGCGGGATGAAGCAAAGTCAGATTCGGAAGTGCGAAAAACTCCACCTAAATAGAGATCGATATTAGCAGCTTCTTCCCCTTCTCCAAATCGTAACCAATTAAATCCTAGTTTGACCTCTGGATTACCTTCTTGGAAGCTGTTATCTTGTGAAATTTCCACATTCTCACTTTGCGCTTGCCAATATTTAAATGTGACAAAAATACTATTTTTAGTTTGGATATGGCCGTTGATGGAAACAATTGAAGCCTCAGCTGATTTTTGATTGGAACGAACATCCAGAGAGTCGTATTTAAGCTGAAGATTAATAAGTTTATTAAGATTACTTCCCCCCGCCCTTTGAGTACTTAACTGATTGGCCTCACCATTTCTAACTCTTTCATAAGGTGTTTCACTCTTATTTCCTGGAGTCTTTTTTTCATTGTCTGAGTAATCAACTAAGGCCCATAAAGTATTGCGACTTAAAAAAAGAGTTCCATAAATTAAACTTAAATTTAAGATTGAAAAAGTTGATAGAGTTTTTTTCATCGGCCATCCTTGTCTTTGAAAAATTAATACTTTTTATTAATCGAAGATCATTCTGATCTTTAATCTTATTTTAAAGTAAAACTATCAGTTTCCAAGACAAACCATGTCTAGTCTGTAAAATTATCCAAATTTGGCAATAAATTGAGTTAACTTCATAGTATTCTAGTCGGATATAGGTTTGGATTTTTTTGTTTCAATCAACCGGCCTTGAACCAATTCGGTAAATCATACCCTCTCAAAAGCTCTCTCAATATGACATAGCATAGAAGAGAGGCTGATTTCATTTTTGTTCATTTAATACTTGATAAAAAGAAAAGGAAAATTGGAGATGGATTCAAAATATGACAAAATCAATAAATCCAAGTTTCCAAAGCTGAATAGTCAAAACAATATTCCAGAAATTTCTCAACCTTTTTCTCAACATCGTCCACCTGGTTTTCGTAGACGATACGATAGTATAAAATTTTTAATTGATTTAGGAACACTGGGAATTTTTCCGCTTTTTTATCCACAATGGATCGATGATTCAATGAGAAGCGAAAAACATGCACCACTAAAGTTAGAAGAAAAAGTCCAATTTAATAAAATATTAGATATTTTAGAAAAACACCAATCTCATAATCGAAAAAAAGAGTATTTATCTTCCCTCGATCAATCGACTCTCAAACTTTTTATTCATGCTTTTATGAAATTGGTTGAAACAAAAATAATCGATAAGGGAGTTTCACTACACTAGTATGAATAACATATTTATCAATTATAAATTTACCATTATCAAAAGTTTTATTGTTGCTTTGTTTATGTTTTATATTTGCGAAATTCATGCTGAGTATCGTGTTTATCAGTACATGATTAAACAATCTCCTTTGCAAAATCGCGATCCACAAAGTTATTTGGTCACAACCGTTTTAAATCCAGTGAGCTATCAAGCTTATCATGGACAAGCCGTCGCCATCGATCTTTTAAGAACTTGGATTTGTCCGGGCCATACTGGTTTGCAATCCACTGGTCACCAACCTTTGTGCACGGGACCTTATAGTGCAGCTCCCAAATTAGAAGAAAATCCTGTCAATCAAAATGGAGAGACCCCTCTTAATCTATGATCGATCCAGTTAAAAAAAACCATTCGTCTGAATTAAAAAATAAAAATCATGAACAATCTCTTTTAGTAAAAAAAAGAATGGCCGAAATTGAAAGGATAAAAAAAGATTTCAAAGAACAAGAATTATCAGTGGCAGCAGAGCACCAAAATACTCTTCAAAATTTAAAAGAAGAACTCGCATCAAAAAAAATGAATGAGCTGGTGCGGTCACAAGAAAACTTGGAAGAAATTAAAACTCGTTCAGGAAATCAAACCGCCATAATCGAAAAAATAACTCAAGATACACTTGAACAAAATCGAGAAAGAGTTAATGGTCTTCATCGAAAAAATGAAGACGATGTGAATAAGCTACACGCTGAAGCCAATTCAACCCTGAGTGATTTAAAACAAGAAAACAATCAATATATTGATAATCTTAAGAAAACCATGGCCCATGATAAACAACTCAACTTCATGAATTCTAAACAAGAACTGACTCAAAGTAATTTTGTAAACAACCAAAAAGCGTCAGATCAACAAAAAGCCTTTGAAGAGTTGGCAAAATATAATCAAACAAATTTCCAACAAAAAGTTCTTACCGACAAAAGTGAATATGGCAAAGAACTTTCAGATATGGAACGTGACCATGCGGGGAAACTTATTTATGAAAAGAGCACTTTTGAAAAACAATTAGAAATGCAAAGAAAATTATATGCTCAGCTGATGCTCCAAGAACGAGAAGGATTTGACAGTAAATTAAAATCTATCGTCAATCAACAAAATGAAACGATCAATAACATTTCGGAGAAAACGGCAAAACATATTAATAACGTCAAACAATCGGCCAGTGATCAACTGGCATTTTATCAAACAAGATCTGGTGATCCTTTTTATCAAACAGGATTATTAAATCCAGAAGTCATTGAAGAACCTCAAAATTATGTGATTAAAATAAAAGTTCCTGAACATGAAAAAGATAACGTCATTCTGCATGGAGATAATCGAGAATTACGATTAACATTGACCAGAAGGACTCAAGAAGAAGTGACTATGTCCGATGGTTCGCTGAATAAATCCAACCGATCCGAGGTTTTTATCAAAAAAATTCCGGTAAAAGATATTGTCGACACTAGTAGGCTTAAACAAAACTACCAAAATGGGATGCTCAGTTTTAACGTTCCAAAAAAATAAAAAAATTCCTCATCACTTCTCTCAAAACTCATCAGCAAATGTTGAAAATTCAGGATTCTGAAATGATGAGAAAACGACTCATTTCTTATCTTCTTTTTTTAGATCTTTATAATTGGCCAAGAGATTGGAATGCTCTTTTATTTCATGATGATGGACGTGTTTGACTCCGGCCGTATCTTGTATTTCACCCACTAAATAGGCCACTCGTCTTAAATCCGTGGAAATTTCGATATGCAGTAAATGCAAGTTAGTTGCTTCATCCACAACCTTTTCATATGAGTTTATCAGTTCATCCGTTTTTTCGTTGAGAATGGAGTCAATGGTGTCCTTGACACTTCCGTGGGAATAAATGTCGAATTTGAATGGTTTTTGTAGGCGGAAAATACGATAGATGGGGTCAATTAATTGTAAAACAACCAAAGTCGTAAAAACAAACGCCATCGCAGAAAAAGGATAACCTGAACCAATTGTAACCCCTACCGCCGCTACTAACCAAATAGTTGCCGCAGTCGTTAATCCTACAATTTGGCCACGAGATTGAATAATCGCCCCGGCCCCTAAAAAACCAATTCCCGAAACAATTTGGGCGGCAATTCGATTGGCATCTGTGGGCATACCAGGTATTCGAGTACTATTGACGATCCCAATCGCAGTATAAAGAGTTGCTCCCAAACAAATAAGAGTGTTGGTGCGAAGACCTGCGGCCTTCATTTTACGCTCGCGTTCAAATCCAATCACACCACCAGCTAAAACTGCGGTTACAATTTCTATTCCTAGCCCAATATAAAAAGGAACTTCACCAATTAATTCAATATTGATCATTATTAGATTATAGGAATCTTTATTGAAATACTCAATCCATTATTTTCACTCATATTATAATTCAGGCATTAGATACTTCTTTTGCGCCTTTTCTTAATCAATGAGAAAATATTTTTTATGAAAAGACCTTATCTTTATAATGTATCTATAGTCCAAACAACTGAGCAAATCAGTCTAAAAGCCTGTTGCCATTTACGACGCGAACAAACCGAAGGTTTTTTTGATAAAGAATTAGACCAACTGGAAGGTTCTAGTCCCGTTGAAAGTTTAAATCTTCTGCGGGGACATAAATTTCAATTTCGTATTGTTATCATGAATCAATTACGCCAAAAGATTTATGAAAAAATTTATGATTCTGATCGTTTTGGAAATCTCAATGCTTCCATAAATCAATTGCGTCTAAACAATGACGAACCATCATATATCGAGATTTTTGAAATTAGCTTCTGTCCTGGTTTACACCTCAATTTAGGGGCTTTTATTCCCTTAAAAATTGAAAATCCCAAAAAAGTTATTATATCAGATTTTGATAAAACATTAGTTGATACCAGATACTCAACTACCAAAGAATTATTCTATAGCATTGTAAAGCCCGTCGATTACTTTCCAACGATTGAAAAAAGTGTTGAGTTACTTAAATCCTATGTTCAAAAAGGTTTTCAACCTTTTATCTTGTCGGCCAGTCCTCATTTTTATGAAAATGCTATTCGTGATTGGCTCTATCAAAAAGAAATTTATTCAGCCGGCGTTTTTCTAAAAGACTACCGAAAAGTTTTTAGTTTTATCGAGGGAGATCTCTACCCCAAAGATATCAAGTCCCAAGGATTTTATAAACTCAACCAATTAGTTGATATACTCCTAATGACAGGTATCCCTAAAGAATTAGTGCTCATGGGAGACGGCTTTGAATCTGATTCTTTTATTTATCTATTGCTGGAAAAATTATTAGTAGAGAAAGAAGAACCTTGGAGCTTATGGAGAAAAGTACGACAAGAAGATGCATTTAAATTACGTTCAAAACAAAACTCAACTTTTCTTAATAAACTTTATCAATTGGCCAATTTAATTCAGGCGCAAGACCCTGAAGTCGGTGAAACTCAAGTGAAGATATATATTCGCTATCGTGAAGAAGCCCCGATCATTCATTTGCCTCTTGCGGAGTTAAATGAACGAAAAGAACTCATCAATTTTTTTCAGGCTTAAATCAAATAAGGATACTGGGAGCAAAAAGAAGAATGTAGCCCACACTAAAGTAAAAACCCCACTGATGAATTTGCATCATATTTTTTTTCATCATTTCAGACCGGGCAAAAACTTTAATCAACGGCAACTGAGAAAAGTCAAAATCTATAATCTGCAAATAAACGCGAAAACTCGCCAACAGCAAACAAATGGGTGTTATCCATTCATTGGCAGGCCCACCAAAAATGAGTAAAGTAGAGGACATGAAACAAACTCCTTTTTCCCAGGAAAAACGGTCGATGTCCAATGACTTGACCCCTCCTATCCTTGATCTTTTCGGCGATCCGAATGAAAATTTTTACCAATTAGGTATTCGTGATCGAGGGCAATATTTGCCGACTTTAAATCACCTAAAAAGTCTCTTTCAAACTGGTCAAGCAGTTATAGACTTATCAATTCGTTCAGGTTTGAATTTATTTTCGCAGTATTCGATAAAAAAAATGCCACAAGATTATCAATATTGGATTGAGGCCTATTGTGAAGGATTGGCGATAAATCCTCAACAATACATAGGGACATTATTACTGCCAGAATTTATGTCCAGTCTCGCAAAATTTGTTCCCCAAATACCAAAAAACTTTCTGGGTTGTTCCAGTTTATTTTATTTTGATGAACAGGCCCAGCATACATATCATGGACGTATTCTCGACTTTCCCTTATTGAGTAGTTTTGACCGTGGAGAACAGCTATTACGATTTCAATTTACTGATCAAGAAAAGGTATTGTCTCATAGCTCTGCAGGTTTACCTCTTGCAGGCTTAACTGCCATGAATGCTAGCGGTATGACCATTGCGGTCCACCAAAAGTTTAATACTTCTTTTCATCACGATGGCACACCGATTTTTGTGATTATTGATTATCTCATTCGTCATTGCAAAACAAAAAATGAAATGAAAAACGAGTTAAAAAAATTTAAAAGTATGACCAAGTGGTGCGTACTGGCCAGTTTTCCTGGAGGAGAAATATTAATTATTGATAAAGATGGAGATGATTATCAAGAAATTGATAAAACATTGTCTCCCGGAGAATTTTTTTATCACAACAATGTTCCGATGAAAAAAGAAAATATTTTTTTACCCATAGGCATGACTCACTATTGTTTAAAAAGAACGCAAATGGTTGAAGAAAAATTATCACTACTCAACCAAAGAAAAAAAAATCGATCGTTGACCTCTCTTGATCTCTTAATGATTTTGGCCAAACCGCTTGAATCAACACAATGTATTCTTGATTGCACTACACCCAGTAGTTTAACCATTGGGGTGGCGAATGCTTTAAATGGTGAGTATCACTATATTCCGACTCCCGCACCAAAAGTAATGCTTCATGAGTCGACCAAGTTAAAAGGTATATGGTCTAAAGAAAAAGTTCAAATCCATCAAGAAAAAAACAAACCTTCTTCTTATGATTTGCATTACCACAAAAGCATGAAACATTTTATGTTAGCGCAAGTTGCCTTTGATCAGAAAAATAAAAATGATTGTTTACACCATATCCAAATGGCCGAAAATTTGTTGCTAAAAAATAATCAGTATTCATTATGTCGTCTTTATAACTTAACATTTCAATATCTGTTTACGAAAAGAAAAGAACAAAAAGAAATTTTGCTGTTAGAATTCATTCAACTACATAAGGCCATTTCTGATCCGTGGTGCGATCATGTCATTCTTTTTATTATGCGATTAGAAAAAATCTTAGATAAATCAGTGACCGTTAGTGCTGAACAAATAAAAATGCCTTACTTGAAAAAAGTTTTTTTGTTTGAATATCAATTGCGGCCAATGATACTTAATCTATTAAAAAAAATGATTATTCCTAGAATCGACATAGCTGATATCATTTATCTCTACTACAAAGAAGATTCGTAACAAGGTTTTATCTTTATGGGCCTACTTTACCAATTGCCAACAACCACAGATCAAACTGATCATGTTTTTATCGATCATAAAAATTCTAACGTTGAAATTCGATCCTACGGATTACCCTATATCTTTTGGTTCTACCTCATCATCATTCTCATTATTTTGTTAGCGATGATTTTAGTTATCAAAGATCCTTTAAATAAAATTATCGAAACCGGCGACTCAATCAACATTTTCTTAGGATATTTAGTTTGGGGCACTCTCTGTATTTTGCCTATTATAATTCTGAGTTTTTATTTTTTTGAAAAAAGAATTAAGCGAAATAAAGAAAACCTAAGCATTTCCTTTTATCTTTTTTTTATTAAATATTGGGAAAAGAAAATTGTAATTGAACCACAGAATTCTTTTTATATACAACACTATTTAGATTCCCCCAACATGGCGAGGATCAACCAGCATCCCGATTATAAAAAATTCCAAAACAAAGGTTATTTTG
>JBIKWR010000253.1:0-2855 GCA_044356225.1 Bacteriovoracaceae bacterium
CCGCTTGGACATAAACCGTTTTCTTAGATCCATTGGGAAATTCTTTTGGCATTTTTTTAGGATCAAATTTATAGTTTATACCTGGCGTATGTTCATCAATATCAGTTATCCATTTATATTTTTTTAGACTCGTTCCACCACTAATATGATGAGAATTACCACCTAAAATTAAATGAATTCCTGGAACATTTTCCATTAGCACAGTATCTCTTAATTTATCTTCATCTGAAGAATCACCCGTTTCTAATCCTAAATGAGTGAGAGCGACGACAAGATGGACTTTTTCAATTTCTTTTAGTTTTTTTACGGTTTGATTGGCCAATTTAAAAGTTTCTTCTTGATCAGCAGTACCAAATTCATTATTCGATAAACCAGGTTCGGTAATCCCAAAAAAGCCAATCCGCACTCCATTGCGCTCGATTATAGAATACTCACGCATTTTAATTTTTCCATTTTTGTTAAAAGGAAAATCATTTCCGATTGGGTACCTTTTTTTACCATTGGACTCCATATAAAAGTTAGAACCAACCATGGTGATATTTTTTTTAAAAGATTGGTTGATCGTTCGTTTCAAAGGTTTTTCTTCTGGATCATCATAATATTTAAACTCGATTTCGTGATCACCCAAAACTCGTATGTCGTAAGGAATCAGGTGAAAAGCCTGATCGGTAACTTTACCAAAACTATTTTCACTGATCTTGGCCCCTCCTTCAAATAAATCACCACCATCTGAAACAATGGGTTTATACAAATCACCTAACTCTAAAATTCGTCTTTTTATATAACTGGCCATGCGAACCATTCCACCATTCAGTTCTTGCTCATAACCTGAAGCTGCGCCACAAAGTCGATCATGAATATCATTCGTATGGAGAAAATGAACTCGTCTCAATTCTGCTTTGAGATTAAATGAGGGAGTTAAAAAAAATACCACTGCAATCATCAGTAAAAATTTGTTTTTCATAAAATTCTCCGGTTGATTATTAAGTGAAAATTTTTTAAATTTTCGAACGACAATTTATCGTTTTTTGAAAAATAATCTTAAAAAAGAAAATGAAGGTTAATCAGAAAGATGATCCCGGCAAACTATTACAATCAAGTAAAAAAAAAGAATTTATTTAACAATATGATCGCGCCACTTCACCATTTCTGGGGCGAGATAATCGTATTTCATTTGATCTACATTATAGGAAGCATACTCATAATCATGCGAATGAGTGAGGCATTCCGTGGGACAAACGGTGGTGCAAAGTCCACAGTAACAACAGAGGGCGGTATCGATGGTGAATTGAGTCAGCTCTAATTTTTTCGGATGGCCTGAAGCCGTTTTTTGATCGGGCTCATCTTTTCCTTTTCTTTTTGAAGCGATGTAAATGCAGTCAACTGGACAGGCCATGGCACACTGAGTGCAAGAAATACAATTTTCGGCGTCATTATAGAGACGACTCCGAGATTTTTCAGGTAAAACTTCTCGCACTTCTGGATACTCGATGGTGATGGGTTTTACTGCCCAGACATAACGAAAGGTGATCCATAAACCGGTAAAACAACTGTTGAGGGCGCGGTAGATGTTGGCGAACCAACTGAAGAAAGTTAACTCGTCACTGTAATTTGCATATTTTGCTGGTTTGGGGATTTTTTGTAAATGAACACTCATCGGTCTACCTCTCCAAGGACAATATCGATACTGCCAATAAATGCTACTAAGTCCGCCACCATCATTCCCGGAGCAAACTCAGTAATCAATGATGTATGAGTAAAACTAGGAGATTTCACTTTTAAGCGATATGGATTTTTGGTGCCATCCGCGATTAAGTGATATCCAATTTCTCCACGAGCACTTTCGGTTCGCATGTATATTTCACCAGCTTCTGGTTTTAAAACTTTTGATACTTTACCCATCACCGGGCCTTCAGGAATCATTTTCACAGCTTGTCTTAAAATTTTACAAGACTCTTTAAACTCTTTCATTCGCACGTGATACCGATCCCAACAATCGCCCAAGGTTCCACGCTCTCCAGTTCCTACGGGAACATCAAATTCAAATTCTTTATAAATAGAATAACCATCTGTTTTACGTAAATCCCAAGCCACTCCTGAGCCTCGCAGCACCGGTCCCGAAGCGCCATAAGATAATGCACGATCCGCAGGGATTATTCCCACATTCGCTGTTCGCCGTAAAAAAATCTCATTGAGACCAACGAGGGTATGATACTTATCAACTTCACCTTCAAAATGATCAATAAATTCTGAAATGGTTTCTAATTGACCTTCCGTCAGATCATTCCAAACCCCACCAATCCAAATATAATTATACAGTAGACGAGCGCCAGACATTTCTTCAAACAAACGTAGGATTTTTTCTCTTTCACTAAAAGCATATAAAAAGGGAGTGAAGGCCCCAAGATCAATCGCATAAGTTCCAAAAAATAAAAGGTGAGAAGCAATTCGATTTAGCTCGGCACAAATCACACGAATAAATTCAGCTCGTCTGGGCACTTCAAGGCCGGCCAATCGTTCGACGGTCATACAATAACCCAGCTCCATATTCATCGCCGCCAAATAATCCATGCGATCGCAAAAAGGAATGACACCACGGTAATCGATCGCTTCAGAATGTTTTTCCATACAACGGTGTAAATAACCAATGTGGGGAATAGCGCTCGCAACAACTTCACCATCAGTTTTTATCTCCACTCGCAAAACCCCGTGAGTAGCGGGATGCTGTGGACCCATATTAACTGTTAACAGTTCTGTTTTAAGTTTTTCTTGATACGTGGGCACTTCTAAAATTTCGTGATGAGGGTGGTGTGATTGACTCATAGATCACTCCAATTAAGTTCTGGTCTTTTGGC
>JBIKWR010000011.1:0-34527 GCA_044356225.1 Bacteriovoracaceae bacterium
GAAGCACTGAAGAAGTTATTGGATATCATATTGAAGCAACAGATGGTGACATTGGGCATGTTCATGACTTTATCATCGATGAAGAAACATGGTCCATTCGTTATCTGGTCGTTGATACTAAGAATTGGTGGTTAGGAAAAAAAGTACTCATCTCACCCCAATGGATTGAACGAGTCAGTTGGACCCTAAAAAAAGTTTTTATTAATCTCTCAAAAGATGCAATACAACAATCGGCTGAGTATTCAGAAGACTTTTTGTTAACTCGTGACTATGAAAATGATTTATACCGTCACTATGGAAGACAAGACTACTGGTCTAAAGGCTTTAAACCGATAGACTATAGTTTTTAAAAAATGAAAATAAATTCACCTAGGGGGCGATATGGATATCATCATAAATACGGACCATTATATCAAAGGAAGTGAAATGTTTTACGAAAAACTAAAACTTCTTGTTCACCACTCCCTCGATCGCGCTGGTGAAAATATTATTCGGCTCAATCTCCATCTTAGTGACGAGAATGGAGCTAAAATGAGCAAGAAAAATCAGGAAGCAGATAAACGCTGTATGATCGAGATGCACTATCGGGGCCGAAATCCAATCGCTATAACCCATCATGCTTTAACCGTTGATACCGCGGTCAGTGGGGCCCTTGAGAAAATAAAAAGAAAGTTAATTTCTACAAATAAAAAATATAAAAATTAAATTTAGCGGTGCTGGTTGAGATTTCCAGTGAAAGCTTTGCCTCAGGTGCGCGAGATTGATTTACAAAAAGATGAGGTTTGCCTAAAGGCAAATCGAAGATTTTTGAAAATCAAGATTGCGTGCATGTGGCGAAGATCCACTGGAAAACTCATCCAGTGCCGCTATATATGGTAAAAACTTTAATGCAAGGCCGGAAAACCTCAACACGCCCTAATAAAAAAAAGATGGGCAATTCCGGATTTCAAAAGACTCTGATATTGGATTCAAAAGTGTATTCATCTTTGGAACCTAAATTTATACACAATATTTTTCTAGCGGCTTAGTAGTTACAACCGACATCCTGATTTATTTAAGGTATAAAATTTATCCGTTAAATTCCTTCGCTTACACTTTCTATAGCTTCTGAAAAAATTTACTCGATGCGTTTTAATAAATAATGTAGTGCTTCTTCATAAAATTTTTTATTGCTCGGAGCGTTTTATATGAAAACAAAAATAATTTTTCTTACACTCATATTTTGGATGTTGTCCTTGGAGTTAATGGCATCCATTGGTTGTCCGCCCAGTCAGTCGCACATGGACAACTTTTGTGAAGTACTTTGTATCGAAAAACAACATGAAAGTGGAAATGGCAAAAAAAGACCCCACACCGGCGTTCGTTTAAGTGCTCCTCTAGGCCAAGAAAACAGTACTGAATACAATTGTAAAAAAGAAGGAAATGATTGCACTGGAAATATCAAGTGCCAATGTAAAAATGCCGACGGCACAATCATTGGAGAACACTCGGTTAAATGCTGCAGTCTCGATCCCTTTGATGCAAGTTTTATGGAGTCATTCTCCCGCACCGGCACTTTAGAAAATCAATAATTACCATAGGAAAAACAAATGAAGAAACTGGCCCTTTATTTAATGATTGTTACTTTTTATCTGTGCAACTTAAGTACTTTTAGCGCACATAGCGCAGGTCTATCCTGTCCGCCCCCTGATTCTTGGTTAAACAAAATGTGTTCGATGAAATGCAATAGCCAACATAATAACAAACTTGGCACCCTGACAATTACTGGCATGTATATCGAACGCTGTATTCCTGGCAGTAATGGAAATTGTGTCGGTCAGATAAAATGTTTTTGTGCAAAGTCGGTCGGATCACAGTCTGTTCCATTAGCAAACGTTACGATCCCTTGTCATTTTCGATTAACCACCAGCATTTCGAATTCTCCCTGTGGAGAATGAGGTTTATTTATGTTTAAGACAAAAATTAGTTTAATCGTTTTAGTACTATTCACGATCATCGCTCCTCGCCATGGGTTTGCCAATTCATGCCCTCCGGCGAATCCCGATGCTGTCTACGGGGCCACTTGCCAAGCCCATTGCACTGAAATCCAGTGGGAAGACACAGAAACTGCTAAGCAGGCTTCATGGAAGGGAGTATTAAAATCTCAAACTTGTAACTTCTCTCATGGAAAATGCAAGGGCGAAATTAAGTGTGAGTGTGTGGATGTGCAAGGAAATGTAAAAAAGAATCTGAACATTAAATGCCAAGATGCAAACCCTTTTACCAATTTATTTGAATTAGAACTTGAAAACGGAGTTAATAATCAATGAAAGTCATTATTCGTTATATATTATGCTTAGCTTTTATCACTCAGTCGTCGTTTGCGGTCGACCTACCTTGCGCTCCTTTGTGGGACTGGGCAAATGCCATGTGTACTTTAAAATGCAATAGTGAGCTTAACCCCTCCGGTGCTCTCAACGTCCTAGGAACCGCCATGGTTATTGACTGTAATATCGATGAAGAAGAAAATTGTGTTGGCGATATCTCATGTCTTTGTACGATTAACGGAATTTCAAACACCAGCTTTAAATATTTTCCTTGTAATAAGCGAGCAAGAAAAGGCTCCAACTCATCTCGATGTTTTAATCCAGAGAATCCTATCCAAATGTGAGAATTGAGATGAAAAAACTTCTTTGGAACTTAGTACTTTTTTTTTTAGCAACGACTAGCTTTGCTGAAGAAATATTTCATTTGCATTCCCCTTGCCATATGCCTAAGGATTGCATTCCCACTTTCCAATACAACCTAATTTGGCAAGGTGAATATCTCACCTGTGCTCCAGAGTCTTCTTCTGGTCATTCATGGACTTGGCAAATCGATATTCATGATCAATGCAAAAATTTTTTAAAATATCCCATTCAGGATTCACCTCGCATCGGGGTCAATTGGAGAAGTCATCAAAAATCTGATGCACAAAAGGTGATGGTAGCTCTTTTAAAGGCAAGATATCCCGTCATCCCTTGTGAAGGACATCTAAGTGGTCAATGTATTTCAGAAGATGAAAGGTGTTTACCAGTTAAGCAAGCAAAATTTAAATTTGGTGTCTTTTTAGATTCTAGCTGTCACAACATTGATCTTGAGTCTTCACCACAGAGAACTTTTTTTCCTGACTTTTTTGTCACCTATCTGTTAGGCAATCAACAACCTTATCCTTATTTAGAGCCGATATACTTTGAAAAGAAAACTCAAGCCGAGGCCATTCCAGTAACGGTCAAAGCTTCTTTAGCTGAAAAAAAAGTTATTGTTGAACAACGTTGGTCGAGTGATGTGGAAATGCCCACACATAAACCTAGATATTTTTGTATAGGGTTATTGGTTGCTTCACCCATGAAACCACAAACACTTTTTGAGTGGCTGTTTGCTGAGCAAGAAGAATTGTCATCGCGACTGGTTGCTGATCACAATTGTTCTGAAGCGGCCATAAGTTCCGGAAATCTTCGTTGTACGATTGAATATTTTGACCAAAAAACTAACACTGTTTACGACACCTATCAAAGCCATTGTCGCCGGGTGAGTGAGGAAGGAATAATCCTGTGAATATAAAAAAAATTAAACTTATTGCATTAATCCTCTTAGTCTCCGCCTACGGATGTGCCGAAAGGCAAGATGGTGAGAGCAGTGCTTTTCTTCGTTTGTTTCATCAAAGCACCAGTCCCTCTCCGGTCAACGTGGATACTCCTCCCATCACTGCTCCTCCTGCTAACCCCGGACAAGATAATCCCAAACCTATCACCCCCGGTCCGGTTAAAGTAGACGATCCGGTCTCCCTTTCAAATGGTGCCTTTTTCTATTCCGAAACTGATTTTAACATGCGCAGTGCCACCGGCATTGGTTTGGATCTGGTTCGAAACTATCTTCAAAATTATGGTTTTTCGCGATTTTATGTTGGTAAAAATTGGAAAACCAATTTTCATCAAGGCTTTGGTATCATTTTTAAAAAACGCTACCTCCCTCAGTTTAAAGGCCCTCAAAAAATTCCACAAGAAGTTACCGATGAGAGCGATAGCAACGCCCCTTGGTTACCCGAGCTGGAAACCTTTTGGGTGACGGAAGACTCTCGTATTGAGAAGTTCGAAAACATCAGTGGTCTCAAATTTGATTTATGGAATGGATCGACTAATTTGCGAGTCAAATCGTGGTTAGATGGCGTCAACTGGGATCCTCTGACCAAAAAATTTACTATGCCAAATAAAGTTCAAGTGCGTGAGCGCAATGGCCGAATTTTTCATTTTGCTCTAAAAGATGGCAGTGAACTCACCGTACCTGGGGCCACTATGTATTGGCTCACGGCGATTGAACATCCCAGACAAGGTAAAATCACCATTGAATACGGCGCGGCTAGTTCCCAAGCTAGTAAAGTTCGTTATTGGGTTAAAACTATCAAAGATCCCTCTTCGCGAATAGTTTATGACTTTGATTATGAACTCAATGGCCAAAACTACCCTAGACGATTGCGCGGAGTTCACGATCGTATTTTAGGAAGATATGTCAGTTATGAGCATGACTCCTTTGGAAACTTAGTGAAGGTGACCCTGCCACCAACTCAGCAAGGTTTAACTCCAGAAATCGGTTACGACTACGGACAAATCGGCGCGAATAATTTTCCCACTCCCGATCTCAATCTTTTAGTGAAAGTGACCAGACCCAATGAGATGCTCAGTGGTGGTGCTCCCAGTGTAATCAATCAGTATCAATTCGCTGGGGTTGGCGGATTTAGTCCCGTGGTCTCACAAATTTGGGGTGGAACCAACTCAAGTGGTAGAACTGCAGGTGGGAAATCAGTTTATCTTCGAGAGGGAACTAACGTTCTCATTCAAGGCCAACCAGCGCATAAGCGTGTTCTCTATATTGATCGCGGTGGTGTGGTGTCTTTGGCTTACTTTAATCAAAGTGGCAATCTACTTTTAATGTATCGCTTTACTGGCTTGATCGATGGCTCCCAAGTTTCGCCGCAGACAGCGATTTCTAATCTAGTCGTGGTCAACCCCACCGCCCCTAACGGCAATAGTGATCGTTTATTAAGTCCCACCACTCCTAAACTTAGAACGTCGGATCCCCATTCTTTTTTTACCACTTATTCTTTTGACGATCGCGCCAACCCCACCGAAATGAAAACCGATAGCGGCGTCACCCATCGTTATACTTACGATGCTCAAAATTCCGATGCCTTTCAAAAAGATAATCTTCTCTCTCATGAAGTAGAGTATAGTAACGGCACAAAACGCAAAACCACTCTCATCTATGATCCGCTTTACAATCAAATGCGAGCGGTGACGAATCATTTAAATCAAATCCAAGCGCAATTTATATTTGACTATCAAGAAGGAGATTGGCGAAACAGCTCTGAAGTGACCACCCAAGTGAATCGCTGGAAAATCGATATGAAACAGAGCTCATCAAACCAAAACGGAACCAGCGTAAGAAAGCTGGAAAGTCTTTCGGGTTTAAACGATCAAAATGGCGACGGCGTTGTGACCGAGACTGCTGGGAATGTAGTTCGCTCTATTTCACCAGATATGCAGCAGTTTAGAAACCCCAAAATCCCAAGCTTGGGTCTTATCTCTAAAAAAGTGGCCAGCAGCTATATCCACAATAAGTATGGCCAAGTGATCGCACAAAAAGATCCCGTTGGTCTAGAAACTCGTTATCAGTTTCATGATTTAAGTGCTCCGTTTGGTGGATCAGCGACTCCCGGACAAAGTTGGGGAGCGCTGACCTATGACAAAACCAATGGTGGTGGATTTCTCGCCAAATCCATGACGCCTGCAGGGGATCTCACCGTTTATGAAAGCGATGCTGGTGGTAGAAACATCGGCGTCGTCGATGCTCGTGACAACGTCACTCGCTATGAGTATGACGATTTTGATCGCATCATCGAAGTGGAAGATAGTTTACAGCACAAAGGTTATCGCGTTTACGATGCCAGCGGCAACTTGGTGGAGACGAGGGCCGAGTATTATTCAGCAGATCAAATGCTGCCCTTAGTGTCAGCTCCCAATTTAGCTCTTAAAGGAATGGTGATCGATCGTTACCAATATGATATTTTAGGAAATCAGATTGTATCAGATGTGCAAGTTAATCTACCTGGATCTCCTGCTAAAAGAGCGATCGAGAAAATGTATTTTGATCGAAACTCTCGACTAGTCTTATCCCTCTCACCATTGGCATCTTTGGCCAGCTCTTCAGAGCCCACTAACTATACCAGTGTATTGTACGACGAACGCGGACTGCTGTATCAAAACGCCGCCGGTGGTTTTCCTAATCAGTTTGCCAGTGTTCCTGCCAACTTTGATCTGCCTGCACTGGCACAAGAAACCAATAAAGCTGTCACCACCTCTCATTACGATAACTTTGGAAAAATCACTGAAGTGATCGATGCTCAAGGGAAAATCCATCACTCTGAATTTGATGTTTTAGGGCGACTAAATAAAATCACTGGCCCAGGCCAGGAAGTGGTGGAGTTTAAATTTGATGAACTTGACCGCGTGACATTGATTGAGAACAAAGATGCTCAAGGAACGACACTCGCTAGACAATGGAGTGTTTATGATAGCATCGGCAATGTTTTAGAGCGCAGCCGCTGGTTTCAAAAAGCTAATGGCACTCCAGGTTTGGAAGGGCCTTTGCGTCCAGGTGATGGCAAAGTCAATATGGTGTATCAGCTCAATGAACGTGGCGAGCACTTAGTAGTCGTGAGCGATAATGGCCAGACCACAACTTTTATCTATGATCAAGCCGGCAGATTAAGTCGCCAAAGCCAAAGTGATGGAGAAAAAAGATACGTGTACGAAGCTGGTGGGCTGATTAAACAAACTCATCACATCGCTAAAAATTTAAACCAAGCCACTAAAACCATCACGCAAACTCTGACTCGCGATGCTGCCGGTAGAGTGATCGTAGCTGAAGATTCCCTCAATTCCAGAAGTGAATTTTTCTACGACAATCTTGGCAACATGGTGTGGAAAAAAGATCCTAGGCAAAATGTCTCTGCTAGTGTTTATGACCGAGAAGGCAACGTGACTCTGGTTCAGATGGCGTTGCATGCCGGAGGTCGTGGTGGAGCAAATCTCGATACTTCGATTTCCGATGGGATCGTTGAACTCAGTTCACAATTTGATCTCAATGGCCGTCAGATCAGCATGAGTGATCCCAATGGCAATGTGACTCGTTATGAATACGATTCCTTTAACCGCAAACGAAAAAAGGTCAACGCCGATGGAACATTTTCTTATGTTCAATCTTTTAATCAAGTTCATAACCCCGAAAGTATTGTGGATGAAGCCGGCAATGTGACTCATCTGACCTATAATTTAAATGGCGCGATCGAGCAAAAACAGGTCCTACCGGCCGGAGGTCTTGGAACTCCTTATCTTGAGACCACTAGATATGACGGACTAGGACGTGTCAAGTCGATTCAAAAACAAGGCATCACGCTCTCCTATGATTACGATACACTTTCAAACAAAGAACGCGAGGCCACTAATGGTCAAACGATGGAATATGAATTTGATTCCATGGGACGAATTGTGCTGCATCGATACCCTAACAATTTAAGAACCATTCGCCGGTTTTATTCTCCTCACAATGGCATGTTACAAGAATTGCGAGAGAATTCCGGTGAGTTAATTGCCAAGTATAACTATGGTTTTGGATCTGAAGTGGAATCCATTGATTACGGCAATGGTAGCAAAACTGAAAATCAATACGACAATTATTCGCGTTTAATCGGCCAAAGACATGTGGTGAGTGGTCAGACAATGATGCAAAAAAATTGGCAATACGATGAAGCAATGAATCCACTCAATCTCACTAAAACGATCAATACTGTAAGTGGGCCAGTGACTCGCTCCACGGATTACCATTATGACTCACTCTCCAGACTTTTGAGTGTCAATCGCAGTAATTTTTCGGGGGCGATTCCGCTGCAAGAATTTTTCCAGATCGATGAGGCGGGAAATCGAACCCAAAACTATACCCTTAATGGCAGGATGTTCGAAAACAATCAATACTCCAATTCTATTTTAGGCACTCATCTTTACGACGATCTAGGCAACATGACTCAGTCGGGAGCGGCCAATCGCAGCTTCAGTGTGGAAAATGAACTCATCCAAAACGTTCATTTAGGAACTTCGGTGCAGTTTATTTATGATCCGCTTGGCAGGCGCATCCAAAAAAATGTACTCACTGCAGGTGGTACTCTACTTGAGACAAAATATTTTTACTGTGGCATGAGTATCTGTGGTGAACAAACGGATTTGAACAACACTCAACAAATCTCCACTTATGTTTATACCGACTCCGGAAGCCCCATTTCAATTCAGAAAAGATCTGGCAATTCGTTTAATGATTATTTTGTGTTTAAAGACCCACTGGGGTCCACTGAAGCGCTGACTGATTCCAATTCCCAGTTAATGGAGAGCTATGAGTACAGTGTTTTTGGTACTCCCTATGATGCTCAAACCCTCCAACCAGTTTCTGGTTCTACTTCAAATATGGCCACGCCCTTTTTATTTGCTGGCAGACCCTTTGATGTGGAGAGCGGGCTTTACTACAATTCTTTACGCTACTTTGATCCAGCTTTAGGGCGATTTATTTCCAAAGATCCTCTTGGTGCCTTTGGCGATAGCAAATCTCTTGGCAACGCTTATACCTATGGCGCGAATAATCCTCTTCGTTATGTCGATCCGCTAGGAACTGAAGCCAAAGAAATGGCCAGAAGATTACTCGAGCAAGAACGTGAGCTCTTAAGACTTTTAAATAATGCCTTCGCTGCCATGAAAAACCCAGAGGCCAGTGGTAACTACCTCAACGAAAGAGTGGAACCGTTTAATAAAAAAATGCGTGAGCTAGGTTATGATGAAGTTCCAGACTGGGCGCTAGGAAAGGGACAATCCCCAGCGCAAAAACTCATGTTGTCGCTTTTGCAGCGAGATTTAGATAATGGATCACAGTATGCAAACTTAAACAGTCGCGGAGTTGAGCTAGCGATGACCGCCACTTTGCCCGCGGATTTTTCGCCCTTTGGACCCGGTGGTGCAAAGCCTGAGGGTTGGAGAAGTGTTGTTGATTTTTTACTCTCGCCTCTTGACAGTTTAACCGGAGCGCTTGCTGGCCAACCCGATGATGCTGTCTTTTTTGTTGCTGGAAACGGATTAAGTGCTGGGGCCAGGGCAGCCGCCAAACGATTTTTTCCCAAACAAGTCACACAGAACCGCTTAAATGGAACTAAAGTTGCTGAGGCCCTTAGTGACGGGCCGGCCTTTGATAAGTACATCAAGAGCTTAGGTAGTAATCGGGCCCAGCGTGAACTTGCCATTAGTCGTTTTGCAGAGAAAGAAGGACCGGCATATATCATGGGAGAAGTTTCAGATGCGCGATTCTTGGGTCTCATACGGGATAACAAGATTCCCATCGATTATGTTCTCCTTAATGATTTGCACGGGGCCTATTCCCACGCAGCTCAAATCCATTTTTTGCAGAACCGTTTTGGCCGAGAAGCGGTTCGTGAGTATTTGAATGGTATTAGCGAGAGAGAATTCCTACTTACCTTCGATAGATTTCCGGTTAATGTAATGGAATTTAAAACTTATCCGCGGAGTCCCGAATTTGTGAATTTAAAGCTTAGTGATCGAGAATTACCAAATACTTTAGAGGAATTGATGAAACTAAAATAAAATATAGATGAAAACATTAATCCTTTTAACATTATTTTTTGCTTTATCATGTAGTTCGCTTCAATCTGAAACGGCGAATGATTCTCATTCGCCATCTACCGACTGGAAAGCTTCAGCGCAAAAGACACTCGATTTTGTTAAAACTACAATCTCTCTGCATCATCCAGGACCAGTTGATCTACAAAATCCCCACTTCAATCAATGGTTAGAAAAAGGCCATGCACTTGCTCTAAAAGACTTGTCAAAAGTGGATAGTCTAGCAGGTGAATATTTTCTCGTTTCCAGATATCTCAATGGCTTTGAAGATGAGCATTTATATCTGCATTTTGAAAACCAATTGATCACTAAACAATATATGCCTTCTTCATGGCCAGGATTTGTGGTGAAATTCGAAGATAATAAATTTCGTGTCGCTACCACACATAAAAACTTCAAAGAGCTAGAAAACTCTTATGTCGTTTCATGTGATGGAAAAGATCTTAGCGAATTGATGCTCACAAATGTTTTTCCTTTTGTGGGCAATGAAAAAATTCCCGGCAGTTGGTATCGTGAGGCCTGGAGATTGTTTCGTTGGATGAATAATCCCTTCATTCAACAACCAAGAAATTGTGTATTTGAAAATAAAGGTCAAAAGAAAACTCTCAATCTCGACTGGCAAGTTTTGTCTTTAGATGAATTTTTACCATATGTTCATCAAGCAGGATATTTTACAGAACGTCCATTTGCGGTGAGAAGTCTCCCCCATAATGGTGTGTGGGTTTCGGTGCCTGCTTTTTATGTGGAGGAAAAGCAAATTGAGTCGGTAAAAAAAGTTGCCCAAGAATTTAAATCTCTCAGTGAAAACAGTGATTTTATCGTCGTCGATCTGCGGGGAAATACAGGAGGCAGCTCAAAATGGACTGACACTTTTTTAGAGGCGATCTATTCCAAAGAAAGAGTATTAGCTGCCCATGCAACTTTTTATGGTTATCCTGAGTACCGCGTGAGCGATGAAAACCTGCAACATTGGAGTGGAGTTGCTGAGTATCAAATAAAAAACTTTGGATCATCTGAACACTTTGCTGAAGTGAGTGAAAAAATGGCCTTGGCCTTAAGTGCAAAACAAGATCTTCTTAGAGTCTCAAAAAATTATGATGAGCTAATAACAAAACAAGAGTCTTTGAAAATGAATGAATTGAAAGATACAAAAAAGATTTATCTCTTAACCGATGGAAGTTGTTTTAGCGCATGTTTAGACTTTATGGATACGTTCTTTGAAATCGGTCAGGCAATCCATCTTGGACTACCCACCAGAGCGGATAGTGTTTATATGGATACTCGTACGGTGTCTATTCCAGGACAAAAATTGAAAATCATCCTTCCCTTGAAAGTCTACCGCGCAAGGGCCAGAGGCAACAATGTCGCTTACATACCAACTACCGAAAATATTTGGAAGTATGACATCGAAGACACTGCGGCTTTAGAGAGCTGGATTTTGGCCACGCACTCCCAAGCAAAGGATGAATAGATAAAATTAACTTTTGGCGATTGTAAGCTGAAGTTATTCAATCTCTAGCTGTCCACCCACATGAGCAATATGGAGCTGACAATTAATTTGAAAAAGTCCTTTTTTATCCGCCCTAAATTTTACAAATTTGGTTTCATTTTCATTGATGGTTTCTTGAATTCCTATGCCATCGATGGCAAAGCCATGTGGGCCCTTCGCTTTGTTAATCAGTTTGAGCGACACTAACTCTCCTTTTTTTACTTTAAAGAAACCTGGCAGCCATTGTTTGACATCTCCGATTTCGTAACTCACAAGAGTAATCTCTCGATCTATTTTTCCTTCGAGTTTTTTATCGGTCATTTTTGGATTGGCCGATTCACTAGCAAAAAGAGCAGATGATATTGTCAGTAAACCAACTAAAATAATTCGCATGAAAAGAGTCATTTTTTTATCCTTAGAAGTAGGTTAATAAATTATGAAAATTATAGTCCTGGTAGAAAACAAATAAAAGAATTCCCTGAATAATTTTTATTAACCTTCGAATTTTGTCTGTTATCCCTTAAAATGAAAATGACCATACATGATGAGAAGCAAGATACATGAAAATTATGAGTGCGATCGCCTTTTTCATGAGAGCAATTTAACTAATCAAATAATTTTTTTTGTCGGCCTTCTGTCAACTTTCAGTAATTTTTTTTTCTAATCTAAATCTTTATGTCGAAAGATAACTTTTCTTAACACTTTATCATCTTTTTTAGTTCTTTTTTGTCGATTGTAATTTTCTAAGTAGTCGTTTGTTATATTTCCCACTTTTGTCAGTTTCATTTCTAGTGCATCCCAAATGGTGATGGAACTTTTTTGATTTTTCTTAATGATTAAAGTGATTAATTTTGAAATGCCTAAACTTCCTCTCACAATTCCTTCAGGCAAGGCCAAAGTGTAATTTCGATCATATTTAATTTTACTCCCCCTTACGCGAATATAGCGGCACTGGATGAGATTTCCAGTGAAAGCTTTGCCTCAGGTCCGCGAGATTGATTTACAAAAAGATGAGGTTTGCCTAAAGGCAAATCGAAGATTTTTGTAAATCAAGATTGCGTGCATGTGGCGAAGATCCACTGGAAAACTCATCCAGTGCCGCTATATAACTTACATTGGGTAGCGGTTCGCTTAGATTTTCGGTTGCCCGACCACCAGGATGGTGGAAGTCCAGACGAAGGCAGGAGCCGGAGTCTGCCCGTCATTCCAACCCCTTTTTTTTTGCATCTGATTGTGAGAAACAAAGAACGTTATAAACTACGTAAATATTTTGCTAATTTCTTAATTCTTGAATCTTCTAAAGTAGACTCTCTTTTAATTATATAAACTTTACGCTTAATGACTTTCATCTGTGGAGGGGTAGCTTTTTTTATTAAATGGAATTCCTCTTTCACTAATTCATTATGGAGTTTTGCCACAAAAGTTGGAATAAAGACGGCACAATGGCCATAGCGAGCAAGAGAAATGGCAGTTTCCATCAAGTCGACGCGAAATCTAATTTCTCTTTTAATTTTGTGATCAGGCCAACTATCTAGTCCCTTAATTCCTGTAGGCGTACCTCTAAGAGGAATAAGAGGAGCAGCAAAAGGGATGTTTAATAAATCGATACCATTAAAAAATCCTTGTCTCACAAATGCTGCCATTTCAATTTCTGTTACTTTTAAATGCTCGATTCCCGGCAGTGGAATCGGTTCATAAGTAATTGCCAAATCGATCTCTCGTTTTAAAAGCGCTTTTTCCATATCTCCTGGAACTAATTCATGAAAATCTAAATCATAATCCTTAAAAAGTGGTTCCATCATTTTTGCAAAATAGGTGGTGAAGACCTCAAAAGATCCGATTTTTAATATTTGTTTTTCATTCTTAGCATTTTCTATAACGAGTCGGTCTAAACTTTCAAAAAAGTGTGGTATTTTCTTTGCTAGATCATGTCCGTGGTCTGTAAAAGCTATTCCTCTGCCAGATTGAACAAAAAGATTTTTATCAAGTTCATTTTCCAAAGTGGCCATAGATTTAGAAAGGCCTGAATGGGAAATACCAAGTAAGTCTGCGGCCTTTCTTAGGTTGCCAGTTTGATAGAGAGTGTAAAATTGATGAAATCGATTGGTTTCCATATGGAACCAATTATTGACTTTAATTCACTTTTAGTCAAATTCATTAAGTGATAGTTTCGCTTCCGACATCAAACAAAAAAAATGGAGGCGTTGATGAAATCAAAAATAGCACATTTCGGAATGGGTATGAGTTTTATGTTCTCAGTTACAGCTGGTGAAATCATTGCAAGCCAAATGGGGAGCTCTGTAAAATACCAACTCTGTAGTATCACCCATAAAAATGGGAGTTTGGAAATTGGCGATTATTATGGCGGTAAAATTATTGAGACAACAGAAATCAATTTTCCAGTTAGCGAAATAGAAAACCTTGTCATACCGGCAATTGCAGGAGCAGGATCAGAGAAATTTCATTGGTCAGATATACAAAAAGATTACAGTATTAGAGATTTCAACGGATCACTTATAAAGTTCTTTGCACATGGATTTTCAAATATAGACAATCAAAGTGATGAAGCCCATAAACTTATGTCTTTAATTGATCACACTTGTCTTCACACATTAAGAGATTTTAGAATACTTGGTGAATTCCAAATTGATATCAATATAGGAACAAGTATTTTTTCCGAGAAGTTTAAAGTGGGAAGAGTGAAAACTACTTTTATGAATAGTCCCATGGTTGAAGGAATTTATTTCAGAACAAATTCATTCACCTCAAAAATGAAAAGGATCAATTATTATCATGGTCATTTTTCATTTATAGTGAGTGTGATAGAAGGTCATACAGAAGAATACCTTTTTGAAGGGATTATTGATCAAGATAATAATCTTAAGGGTAAAGTTCTCTTTTTTCCTGATCGAGAATTTGTAGGAACATTTACAGGTAAAAAAATTATTCAATGAAACAATTTTACGACATCATCAATTCTCACCGGTCCATACGAAAGTATCGACCGGATCCTATTCCAGAAGAAGTTCTGTCTCGAATTTTATCTTAAGTTAGCAGCATTCTTACAAGGCATCTTTTGTCCCTACAATTTAGATGCGATTGTGAGAGTGGCTTGGTAGTTAAGTGACTATCCAAATAGACTGCATTTACAACAGTATTTTAGACATGGATTCGATTCGAATAGACGACCGCAGTCCAGATGTTTACTGGCAACAAACTCAATGTTTGAATTTTTCCCATGCTCACAAATTTTCGGTGTTTCAAATTTCGCTCATAAACAAATGAGTTTAAAGATAAGGATTTATGACTTTCATACTTTGAGCGAATTTTCCCAGCTATAGAAACTGGGAGGTGATTATTTAATTAGTGATTTACAACCAAAGAGTTTTTCTCAAACCAATATGCCCAAATCACAAAAAGCCATTGGCCAAGAGCACCCCAAGCTACAACATCCATATTGGGGGGAACAAATCCTGTAAATTGAAAAGAATAAAGAAATAAAAGAAAAATGATAAAAGTCCAATATGACCTCTTTTTACTAATAAAAAAAGTCTTAGAAAAATAAAATGTGAGAACTCCAAATATGAAAATAGATCCCTCGATTGCAAGAGTTCCTAGAACTGAGTTCCATAGCCCTAGTCCAAATTTACTTTCTGAATTTATCGATAGAGGTAAATCAGGAATGTGAACAAAGTAATCTAAAATCCAATGGCTTAGGACAGATAAACTTAAAATCAGAAAAGCAACTCGATCCCGAGTAAAGATATAATTAATGCCAGCAACAATAATAGACCAGAATATTGCAGCAATGAAGCTGTGGCTGAAAGGATAATGAGCTAGATCCAATGGCATTAGCTTTGAAATTCCTGGAGCAACGTAAGCGATCTCGATTTCTAATAAAAGAAATATCGGCCATATTAAATCAAGCCATAATACAGCTACAAACAAATTAGTCAGAGAAATTTTTGGATAAACTCTTTTAGCAGCAAGTCCAACAGCAATATGACCTATAAACATAAGCCAAATTTAGCCCTTTGGCTGAGAAAAGTCGCGTACGTTTTATTAATGATTGAATTTTCTGATTCGGTCACAATTTCTTAGCGATTAAAAATTTGGTCGAAAAAAATTAAATTTAAAGACGGTATTTTATAACTCTCAATCATTTGTTAATTTGTAAAAATTCAGACCAGGTCTGAATTTTTACAAATTACGTTCGTCCTAAAAAATTAAAATGCTTACTTTTACCGATTAGTTTATATCCAATTTTTTGATAAATTGAGTTCGAAGTAGGATTTTCCAAATTCGTAAACAAGTTACAATATTTCTTTCCTGAATGAAGCATTCTTTTACTAACCATTGCTGTTATTAATGAACCATGGCCTCTGCCACGAAGCTTTGGTGGTGTGTAAACATGAGAGATGCAAGCCGTATTTAATGTGTTTCTATTATTAGAGGCCATTGATAAAACTTCGTTATCTTTATTGATTAGGAAATATAAAGCCTTATTTTTGATATGTCTTTTGGCCATTTCTATAGCTTGTTTTTTAATATTTTTCTCTTCAGGAAAACAATCTTGTATGAAACCGCTGATCATACTAATTGCATCTTCCATATAATCATTATTAACTTGAATGTCTTTAAGCTCTTCATAATCAGGCATTATAATTGAATCTGCCTGATAAATCCCTTGGTGCATTGCTAGCTTATGTTTCATATTAAATTTTGAACTATATTCTTCACAAAAGTATTCTGCAGAAATAGATTCTCCCAGTACTCCCACAAGTTTTTCTTTTATTTCTATTAGATGGTTAACGATGAGGTCAATTGAAGACTTTGACATTCTGGTAATGGAAAGAGGTTTATCATTATCTGTTCTTAAAGCAGCTCCTATTACTTGACCTCCATCAAGAACTCCAACATGTAATGGAGCTGAGAATTCTCTAAGATTATTTGCCATTGCATTTGCCAGACCAAAAATTAGATTATTCTCAGACTCGTTTTTACATAAAAATGCTTCGCAATTTTTTAAAAAATCAGAAGCTGTTTCAAATTTTTTTATTTCAACCATACTCATAATTTAAATAATTCCTAAGTTGGAGAGATATGTTTCTATTCAATATGTGCCAGTCTTTCATATTAAAATATTGCACACTGATCGAAAAAAATGTCGCATTTATGACATTTAATATTGTAGGCGAACCAAAAAATCATATCAAATTTCAGAGAATTTAGATGTTGAACATTATTCAAAATAACACAATGAGTCAAAATGGTGGAGGTGAACGGGATCGAACCGATGACCTTTACACTGCCAGCGTAACGCTCTCCCAACTGAGCTACACCCCCACAATTAAACTGAGATCATAAAAGATTGAACAATTTAACGTTGTGAGTTTAATCTGACAAGAAAATGAAGTTACTGCATCGAGCCATTAGCCGTTTCATCCTGAGATAAAGGCAAAGGTAGAGGCAAAGAAGAAGTGCAGCTTAAAGAATTGGCGACTCCATTTTTCTCTTGCTCGCGGGCCAAATAATAATCTTGGCGGCGATCAAATTGCGGCACGGAGTACTTTATAAAAACTAATACGACGAATTGTAAAAAAGTGTAGGCCCCTGTGAGAATGTAGGCGACGGGCATTTCATTGAGACCACAAGAGATCCCGGCGATAATGCCAAAAAGTAAATTGGCACCCATGGATTTATCTTCTAAAGAAACACGAAAGCGCACCAAAGCGAGGGCGGCACCGATCGCGAAAGCGCGGGCCAAATTATTATTCACTAAAATCATCACTCCCGTCATACCTACACATAAAAATAAAATATTGGCACAACCCATGATCATTTGATTTTTAAAATTTTCAGGTTTGCCTTTGGGATTTTGATCGGGAGATTTTAATTTATCGGAAATTCTGAATTGCAAAAGATAGAGGGCGGAAAAATAAGTCATGATCGCTAAAAATAATCCTAAGAATATAGAATGAGAAACCAAGGTCAAGACATGGAAAAATGGAAATTGAGAAAGTGTTTGGGCTTGGTTTTTTAAAGGTTCAACAAAAAGACTGGTGTTTAACATATTTTTTGATCCTTGATTAAATGGCCAACGCTCCAGCAGTATTTTGAAAAACTGGTTTTTTCGATTTGTAACTGAGTTAATAAGTCCTGCATCCAGCGAGGAATTTCACCGGCATGTTTCAATTCCAAAATGGCATCGCTGTTATCTTCGTTAAATTTACTCTCGATGAGCTCAACCCCTACTCGCACCCTTTCATCTTTTAAAATTTGGATCACCATTTTTTCATCGATCTGGTCATCCGAAGTGTCAAACATGGTGTATTGTAAATCGGTATCAAGTGTTGCTCGAAATTGATGATCTCCAAAGGCCAAACGTTGATAACGAACTCGAAGTTTGGGTTTTAGTTTTTTAGTTTTAACTAGCTGATTCACTCGGAACACTCGTTCCTCTAAACTTTCTTTGAGCAAGTCAGGATTGAGATCAATCAAATTTTGATCGACCACAATTTTTCCTCCTAAAAGAAAGTTTTCAAATTTATCTTGGGAAATAGAAAAACGAAATTTATGGCCTACTCCGGCAATTTTTTCTTTGAGTTCCATCAAAATATTTTCATGATTCCAAACTCCCTCTGGCCCATAAATACGCGCTCGCAATTTGCAGCGTCTTGGTAATTTTTCAAAATGCTCTTGGAAAAAAGAAAACTCTGGGCCATCAAAATAGATTGACTCAATCAAAGTATAAGTTGTTTTTTGATCGGGGTAAGCAAATGGTAAATGATTTTTTAAATAGCGAAAAAGTTCGTCTTGACACTTTTTTGGAACAATATATTTATCTTCGATTCGGTGAAATTCATTGGGTAATTGTTTTGACCCATCATGATTTGCATCTGCCGCAAACGAAGAATCTAAGCCGGTGTGAGTCCAAATGCTTGGCCTTCCCACCATCGGCTTAGAATTCGTTTGAAGCAAACTACTAAAATTTTCATCCATAACCCCGTCCCCCCGGAAAGAAAATGGAGAAGTAGTAAACTTCTGTTCGTGGCATAGGTATAGCGGTAGTTACGACTAAAGAACAAATAAATTTTGCTAGCTGGGAATGCCCTTGGAGACTGTAACATTTGGATTTTTCTAGTGATCAAATCTTACAATTCTTAACATTCCTCAGCGTTGTGAATCATTGACTTTGAGGCCCTAAAAAAATCGCGTCAAATGGAGAAAATATTGATCATCGGAATCGTAACTTTCTAGGCCTCGATTCACATCATTTTCAGGAGGTGCTTTAATCCAGCGGCCGCCAACTTTGGTAGTCCATTCACTGGTTAGACGTTGGGAATAATAGGTGTGATAAATTTTTTCGTGATCTCTTTCTAAATCAAAGATAGCAGCTAAATAAATTTCTTTCGTATCGGCGTCGTTAAAGGCATATCGTCCACCTACCACCACATCATTTTGAAAAAGATTGAGTTCGGTGCGTACATTTTTGTCCACTCCATCACCAAAAACTCTTTGGTATTCGATAAAACCAGTCCATTCATGGCCAAAAAAGACTGCCCAGGTTTTTTCATCGCCGATCGCCACGACTGAATGCGACTGAGGCGCGCGATCTCCTAGAGGAGTGGAAATCGATTTAGATTTTTCAAAATCGCGATGGACTAATTCAACTTTTAACAACTGACCGGCCATCCATCCCGCTAAAACATCATCACTGAAAGCATACTGTAAAGTACCTCCCCACTGGTTCACCACATGATAATAGGGTGTGAGGCGTGTTTTCACTTGCAGAGGAAATAGACTAATCACGCTAATGTCTAATCCTAAGATTGGATGTTGACGATCAAAGTGCTGCAAAAAATGAAAGGAATAATCAGCCGATCCTAGGGTTTGCCGAAATCGAGCACCATACTGCCAGTGTTCTTTGCCACCTAAATACTCGCCATCGGGTTTGACAAAAGTAGGTGATTCTAATTGGACGCCACCAAGTCTAGAGTTGTTTCCGGGAAACAGCGGTTTTTCAACTAAAGGAAATGCATAAAGATTGACCGCACCTGATCCAAAATCCCATTGGGTCTCTAAAGCAAGCTCACCTCTTTTCGGTGCCTGCTCAATCGCGCTGTCGTAATTTCTAGAATTGATAACGTCACTAGGATGAAAAAATTCTAAAGCTGACCAGTTAAAAATTTGGTATCCAGCGCGCGCTATAAAATTGTTGTGCGCCAATTGAAGATATAAATCTTGAATATGAACAAATGAACGATCTTGATCAAACTGAGCTGCCCGCCCTTTGGTTGAAGCGACTATTTTAAAAATCGATTGTTCCGCCTCTACTTTTAAAAAGCTTAGTAAGCTGGCACCTCGATCGACGGTATTGGGATTATGATCATCATTATAGACAAAACTTTCAAAGGAAATTTCACCTTGGCCTTGCCAGTTTGTTTCCGCTTGCAGGGCGAGAGTCGTGACCATCAAACTCAATAAAATGAGATTTCTTTTCATTTTGCTTCCTGCTTTTCTATCAAGTGTTCTAAATATTGCTGATAAACGAGATATGTTTGCTCCCCATACCCACCCGCCATTAAATAGGTGTGTGGACAATGCTGCTTTTTTAAAAAATCTTCGATGATCAAATCCCTTTGTAACATTTCCGACAAGCTCAATTGAAACCCGGCGGAAGAAGGTAAAACGTCGAGGTAAAAGGGATCAGCTCCTAAAACAATAATGATCAAATCTGGTTGGCAATTTTTATTTAAGAGTGAAAACTTCTTCAAAGAATTGATTAAAGTTTTTAAATAAGTTGCACCATCTTTGGTTTCTAGCTCTACGTCTAAAAAACTTTTAGGCGAATTGGCCCGCGCCTCTTCACTCTCTAATGGCCAGTAATGGGCCATATGCAGGCTGAATGTTTTCACCCAATCGGATTGCTCAAAATGGGCTGCGGTTCCATCCCCTTTATGAGCATCCACATCGATCACCCAGGCGTGGTTTATTTTTTTTTCATTTTTTAACTTATGCAGTGAGATCGCGATATCATTCACCAAACAAAAACCTGTTCCTCGATCGGGATAAGCGTGATGCATACCTCCACCAAAAAAATAACTCACCTGATGCTCGAGGGCCAAAACACAGGCGGTGTAAGTGGCGTTGACTTGAGCTTGAATAATTTTCCATAGTTCAGATAAATCTTTTTGCGCTAAATCGGGGCGATAACGATGGAGTTGACCTTTTTCATCAATTAACTCATAAGCCTCGATGATTTTTTGACTGACATGAGAAGAAAAAAGGTGGTCGACATAGTCCTTTTCATGCGCCAATTGGTAGTCATTCTTCACGACGGAAAAAAGCACACCATCAAAACAAAGTTTTGCCATGGTCTGGATACCAAAACGCTCCGTTAAACCTTTCATGGTTTGATCACAGCGATGATCTTTAAGAGGGATCTGAATGCCAAAGGTGAGAAAACTTAAATTAAGCTCTGGTCGGTATATCAGAATCATCTTTGACCTCAGGGAACCTCAAGGGGGACTTGAAAACTTTCAGGATCATGACAGATTCTTATTTAAAAGTCATTTGCGGCTTTTTATAATCGTCTTATAATTAAACGATGATCCGTTGTTTCACCTTACTATTATTTTCCTTTTTATTTTTCGCTCATTTACATGCCGCCTCACCCGCTCCCAGGTCAGAGTTTAGGCGCTATACCGTTTTGCGCGATAAAATTATTAATGAGCGATCCCTAAAGAAAAAAACACGAGATAGCTATTTTGATTTTGAGCTTCACTTATCATCGGGTACTAAAAGTTTTTTTTCTGATTTAAGTAATGCCGCTAAAGAAACCGATAAAACCGCCAAAACGCTGACGATTTTAACAGAAAATATTAACACTGAAAGACTCTTTGATTTGGATCTTAATTTGCAAATGCCTCTGCCTTTTTTAAGTATTGCTGAGGGAAAATTTTTACCTTCTGTTATTTATGAAAATAATATCAGTGGTCTTTTTTCAATCAGCAATACATCCGGCGTTGCCACCTCTCAGCTTTATGCCAAATGGGATAATAAATTTGGTGTTAATACTAAAACCAAATGGCGCGGAAAAAATACGGGTTTGGTGGCACTCTATCAACTGGAGCGCAAAGATTTAAATGTTACAAAAAGTGCTGCCACCATCGCTGAAAATTCTGGTGATTTAGTCGACACCGATGAACTCAATAAATCTGAAAAATTTGTCGCCCTTGATTACCAGTATCAATTGTCCGACGACAAGCGAGAACTTACATTACGAATGGAAGAAATAAAACTCTACCGTTTTTCAAGTTCGGATAAAAAATCTGCTTATACACGACATCCTTATCTAAATCTTCGTTATCAAGCAAAGTCTGCTAGCGAAAATAAATTTAGACTCTCTCCATTTATTGGCCATCACACCCGTTTTAGTTATGCCCTCGTTCAAGGTCTCTATGCTGGAGTGAATGTGGAAAGAGGATTTGTTCCGCTGAGTTTTATGGGGATGATGGATTACGGATTTCTGACACTGGCTCCCGCCTTTGATACCTCATGGATTAAAATTCAGATGACCGCCAAACTTCCCTTTCTTAACCCAGTGGATGATTTATGGGTGCCTGCTATCTATGCCTTGGCGATTCAAGTTCCTTTTTAAGGTTTTTCTCCCACACATCCTTGGGTAAAAATTGGTTTAGGCAAATCATTGAATCACAAGTTTTAAGAGGACAGTAATGAGATATTTCGGTTCGGCATGGCAGCGGATCGATAAATAAAAAGTCATGTTTGGTTTTCGCATAAGGATGCCATTCTAGAGGTTCTTCAGGTCCAAAAAAAGTCAGTGTTTTTATCCCTAAGGCGACACAGAGATGCTTTAACCCAGTATCATTACCCACATAAAAACTGGCCGGGGCAATTCTTTGCGCCAACTGTCCTGTCGAAACTTGAATAACTTCCACCAACGGATTTTGCCATTGCAAAATTTTCTCTTTTATATGCTGGTCTTCATCCGATAATGACAGGGGAATCAATATTTTGGTTTTTTGTTGTTGAGATATTTTTTCTGCCAATTGTTGATAATAAGATAAAGGCCACATTTTTGTTTTTCGGGTGGCCACCACGCCAAACACAATCGCATTCATAGGCACAACATTTTGGCACTTCATCAGTGGAGAAAAATTGAGAAAATCAGGTTTTTCGATCTTCATTTTTTTAGTTAAATAAACAAACACACCGTCTAAATCTCGCTGTATCAAAGGACCACGCACATGGGCCGTCTGCTGATGATTATGAAAAGAATAAGTGGTTTTGTGAAACAAGGCATAGGTAGAAAAAAATTTGGCGTTCCTTCCTGTTTGATGTAATTCAAAGATATGATCGTATTTTTGCTGCGCTAAAAATATCCATTGATCATAAAAATCAAGTGGCGACTTTAAATCAAAAGCAATGATTTTATCGGCGGCAGTTTGCACCGACTCTAATAAAGGTGCTATCCACTTGGGTATGGCATAGTGGATCTCAGACTGAGGAAAGTATGACTTGAGAAATTGAATGGTACCAAGCCCCATGATGGCATCACCCATCGCTCGGGATTTAACTACTAAAATTTTTTTCATCATGCGCTCTATTCTATACTGGTGCTGGTTGAGATTTCCAGTGAAAGCTTTGTCTCTGGTACTGGATCAGGATTCCAGTGCCGCTATATCACAAAGTCGGCTGCGCACTAGCTCCTAATGAAGCGTTCAGCAATTGGCAGTATTTTTGATGAAGGTCTTTGATCTCCGCCACATGATCTTCATTTTGATGTTTTTCATATCCTTCCAATAAAATGGTGGTCTTTTTTAAAATTTCTTCTTTAATGGACGCTTCTTCATCAAAGTTAAGCCAGCGATGATCAAAAATCCAATCCATCGATTTAACTCGGTAATAGTCCATTGCTTTTAACGAGCGGCTTAATTGATCTTCATGGCCTCCATATTTTTTGATTAAAGGTTGCTCAATAAATCCCACTTCGTATTCCGAGGTAATTTTAAGCCATAAATCATAATCTTCACAAACCGGAAAATCTTCGCGAAAGCCTTTATTTTTGAGCAAGAGATCTCGATGCACCATCACCGATGAGGGACTAATTAAACAAAGGGGCAAACAATGTTTGAAAATTCGACCACCGTATTTTTTATGTTTTCGCATAGGATTGACTCGCACTCCATTTCGCACCCAAATTTCGTCGGTATGGATGAGAAAAATATGGGGATGCTCTTTGGCGTATTTTATTTGTTCGGCCAATTTTATATTAAGCCATTCATCATCACTATCGAGGAAACAAATCCAATCACTATGGCTTTGTTTAAAGCCAAAATTTCGAGCGTGCGAAACACCTCGATGAGGTGTGAGATGATACTGAATTTTACCAGCATCGATTAAAGGTAATAATCGTTCGATGGTTTTATCCGATGATCCATCATCGATCACAATAATTTCATCTGGGGCCACTGTTTGAGCAAACACCGAATCGAGAGCTTTTAAAATTGTGTGCTCACGATTAAACGTAGGGATAATGACCGCTACTGACATTTTACCAACATTCGAATTCATAATTTGTCCTTGTCTTGTGAAATAACTTTATTAATGGCATCGTAATTTTCTAATTTTTCATAATCTGTGATTAATGTTTCTAACTGATCAAGTGATCTCGCCCCAACTAAACAAGTGCTCACTTCTGGATTTTGTAAATTGTATCCTAAAGCGAACTGGCGCAAGCTCAATCCGGCATTTTTAACTAAAGGGGTAATCGCCTTGACCTTGGCCAATTTACTTTCCAGAGGAGATTGTTTCCACCAAGGTGCCCAAGATCGCGCATCAACTTTTTCAAATTCGCGTTCTTTCGTGACTCTTCCCGTGAGAATTCCTTTGTCAAAAGTTCCCCAACTCATGAACCCGATATTATCTTTTACTAAAGCAGGAAATAGCTCTGTCATCACTTGCGGTTTTAAATAACTAAACTCGGATTGAACCACATCGATATGACCTATCTCTTGCGCGAGATTTAAATCTATTAAGTGAGTATTGCATAATCCAATGGACTTAATTTTTCCTTCTCGCTGTGCACGCACCAAGACTTCCATTGGTCGTCTGATATCCACCGCTGAATCTGGCCAATGAATCATATAGAGATCGAGATAATCAGTGGCGAGATCTTTTAAACTTTGCTCTAACATTTTTTGCGCCACCGATGGATCATTCGTCAGATTGACTCTTTTAGTGTCGGCGTGCCAAGTAACACCCGATTTAGATACTAAAAAAACTTTATCGCGCTGATTTTTAAAAGCTTTACCCAGGCGAATTTCTGAAAGCCCATAACCATAGATAGGTGCGGTATCAAAAAGGTTAATTCCTCGATCAAAAGCTTCACGAGCGAGAACAATCGAGTCATCTTCACTGATACTGCCAAAGCCGTAGCCTCCACCTTCTCCCGAAAGCGCAGCACCGCCAAATCCGATTTCGGAGACGTTAAATTTCAATGACCCAAATGGCCGATACTTCATTTTCCCTACCCCATCTTGCTTTAATTTCTCTATTAACTTCTCAAACTACTAGGTATCCAAAACTCTTCATTTGAATTAAAACTTAATCACTATGAAAGCACTGATCTTTGCTCACCACCTTGAGGCCCAATCTTTTATTGAGCATTTTGGCTTGCGACTAAAAACTAATTTCGTCGCAGATCTTTATGAAAGTGATCAATGGCTTCTTCTCATTACTGGAGAAGGTTTACAAAATGCCCTGCAGAAAACATCAGCCTTTTTTTCACAGTTTGGAAAAAATATAGAGTGTGCTTTTAATTTAGGTGTGGCCGGTCAACTGCGAGATAAAATTTCTTTGGGTGATATTGTTTCGATTCGCACTGTTTTTGCTCAATTCGATGAACCACAGTATAAAAGTTTCACAAGTCACGATGCCCAAGCAAAATTTGATTTAATCAGTTTTTCGTCGCGCGTTCATTCTTCTGAAACAAAAAACAAACTCAGTTTTTTTGGCGATTTGGTCGACCGAGAATTTTGGGGAATTGCCTCTAGCGCGCAACTTTTTTCCATCCCTTTTTATAGTTATAAATATGTTTCTGATCAGGCCGATGAATCGGTTGATTGTCAGCGAGTGAAAGATGAAGCGCGAGCGATCTCGCAAAAACTATTGCAGTATTTTTTAAAAACTCCTTTACTTTTGGATTCTCCAAATTCAACTGTTTTTCCCTCGGTAAAGAAGCAGGAACAGCACCTTGAAATTTTTACTCATCCTGAAATAACTACTCGTTTTTATTTTACCGAAGCGCAAAAAAAACGTTTAATATCGCTTCTTAAACAAATTAAAAAATCTGAAAAAATCTTTTTAACTGCTGACGATCTGTTATCACACGATGCATCCCCAACTTCATGGCCGGCAAAAAAAAGAACGCAAATGCTTTTGACCAACCTGGAAAAAATACTTTCTCCCTATTCTCCAAAAGAAAAATTAATGGCGATGGTCTTGCCCTATCAAGATGAAAATTTTCAATTTCAATTTTTGGGCGAAAGTAAAAAATATGAATCCGATAAATTTAAAATTACCATCACCGTGAATGCTCCCGAAGACTTACCTATCGCTACCGAAAAGTTAAAAAAGTTTAACTGGAATAAATATCAGGATATCCTCAATGGCCTTTGATCGAGTATTTATCGAAAGCTCAGTGCAAGAAAGCACGGTAGCAAAAAACGTCAGAGCGCATTTTAGTCATTTGCCGATTGAAATCATCGACAACTATCGCGACGTTTTTGAAAAAGTCAAAAAGCCCTACCTTCATAAGCGCACGAATCTCAATATTTTTGTCGCGCAAAAAAAAGGTCAGCTAGTAAAGCTTGCTCCCCCTGCGTATGGGACTGCCAAAGGTCAACATTATTACTTTATTCATGCTTATAATTGTCCCTACGAATGTCAGTATTGTTATTTGCAAAGTTATTTTGACTCTCCCGATTTAGTTTTTTTTGCCAATCATCAAGAGATCATTGCCGAAATAAAAAATTTAGCAATCAACGCTACTGAACAAAATCCCTTCTGGTTTCATGCAGGAGAATTTTCTGATTCACTCGCCCTTTCACATGTCACTGGGGAATTGGGTGATTATTTTGCATGTTTTGCTGGCCTTCCTCATTGTTATTTGGAACTCCGGACTAAATCTAATAACATTGGTGAATTACTCAAACAAAAATCACTGCCGAATGTGATGACGACGTTTAGTCTCTCTCCAGTGAGCGCCGCCAAGGAGTATGACCTTAAAACACCAGGAACCATGGCGCGCTTAAAGGCGCTCCAAAAGTTAAGTCAACATTCTTTTCCCTTGGGCTTACACTTTGATCCGATTATTTTAGCGCCTGAAGGCCTGGAGCAAACCCTGGTTGAGTACACTGAGTTATTGACCTCGATGAAAGACGCTTTTGATCTGACGACGATTCACTATCTCAGTTTAGGAGTGATTCGATTTCCGGAAAAATTTTATCGCCAAGTCCAGCAGAATTATCCACATTCGACAATGCATCAGCGCTATCCCACCGATTGGGTGACCACCGAAGAAGGCCAGATAAAATATCGACGCACCATTCGTCAAAAATTACTGGAGCAAGTGAAATCCCTCGCCATTGAGGCAGGCATTCCAGCAGATCGAATTTACTATTGCATGGAATAATAAGTAAAAATCGGGTAAAACTATTTAACTTTTTCAAGCTGTTTTATTAAGCACATTAGCTACACTAGGAAATCATTTTATGAAAAACCCTCTTCATATTCCCAATCGTCTGGCCGGCAATCCCAAACGAGCACCGCTTTACCCTGTCACCATCAAAAATAAAAAAGGTGACTCGGTGGTCTTGGGCGATCCCAATATCACTCGTGGCCTCGTGGCCTTAATGAATATGCATGCGGTGATAGGGGGCGCTGCTTGCCACTGGGGTGGACCGGCAGCAGCGGCCGAAATCATGTCGGCCCTGCATGGTTATATTTTTAAACACAGCGACCAAAAAAATCCTTGGTATGAAAAATTTCATTTAATCAACGATGCAGGCCATGCGGAAAATGGTCTCTATGCTTTAAGGGCCAACTTAGGATTTGATGACCTTGATTTTCAAAAACTGCGGGCCTTTCGCAGTGTCGATAGTAAACTCACAGGCCATGGTGAATCCCATCTCAATCCAGAAGGCGTCCTATTGAGTAATGGTCCCTTAGGATCAGCTGTTCCTCAGGCGCAAGGATTGGCGATGGCGGATAAAGTATTAAAAAACGATCGTGTGACTTTTCTTTATGTCTCCGATGGAGCAGCGATGGAAGGGGAGGCCAAAGAGGCCTTTAGTGCGATTCCTGGTTTGGCGAAAAAAGGAAAACTTAATCCCTTCGTGATGATTCTCTCAGATAACAACACGAAGTTATCGGGTCGCATCGACCAAGATAGTTTTGATATGAATCCTAGTTTTGAGTCGCTTAAAACCTTAGGCTTTGAATTGATCAAAATCGAAGATGGCCATGACCTTCCGACCGTCTATATGGCGATTGAAGAGGCGGTAGAGTTAGCACGCCAAAATCCTCATAAACCAATTTGCCTTTGGGCGAAAACCATTAAAGGCAAAGGGGTGAAATCCACCGAGACCAGTGCTTCTGGTGGCCATGGTTATCCGCTTTCACCTTATGATGAAAAATTAGAAAATTTTATTCAAGAAATTTTTCACCAGCAGGCCCCCACCGAACTGGTTGTATGGGCAAAAGAACTGGCGACCAAACCCACCGCCAAAACCACTTCAACTGTCAAAAAAGAAAAAGTGCAAAAAGGCATCGCCAAAGCACTGATCGAATGTGCCGAAGCCGGACTTCCCGTTTTTTCGATATCAGCAGATTTACAAGGCTCTACCGGGGTTAAAGACTTTCAACAAAAGTTTCCCGAAAATTATTTAGAAGTGGGAGTGGCCGAATCCAATATGGTCAGTGTCGCCGTGGGATTTGCCAAGGCGGGATTTATTCCAGTGGTCGATACATTTGCCCAGTTTGGAGTGACCAAAGGAAACTTGCCTTTAACCATGGCCAGTTTATCTCAAGGACCGGTGATTGGTATTTTTTCGCATACTGGTTTTCAAGACGCTGCCGATGGTGCTTCTCATCAGGCAACCACTTACCTCGCCGCCGTGGCAGCGATTCCGCATCTCGAGAGTGTAGTGTGTGCTACTTCGGCAGAAGCTTACGAGTATCTGAAACAGACCATTAAAAAATACGCCCATGAAAGATCAGCGGGAAATGATGGTGTGAGCACCTTATTTTTTATAGGCCGCGAAGATTTTGTCCCACAATTTCCAGTGCCCGTTACTTATGAATGGGGAAAAGCGCAAATTCTACACGATGAAAAAGAGGCCGATGTGGTATTAGTCGCCAGCGGTCCTATGACCCATAAAATTTGGGAGGCGAAAGACTATTTTATTGCCAATGGGAAAAAGGCGATCATTATCAATCATCCTTTCGTCAATCACCCCGATATTCACACCATCGGTGAGGCCTTAAATCGTGCGGATAATAAACTGATCACGGTAGAAGACCATCAAGTGATTGGTGGCATGGGAAGTTTATTGGTTCACTCTCTGAAACAAGCTGGATATGAATTCCGTTTAAAAAGTTTAGGGATTGGGGGCGAGTTTGGTCGATCGGCCTACCAAGCGGACCAACTTTATGATAATTTTCAGTTAAGTGCCGAAGGAGTTTGGCGCGCGTATCTTAAACTTTAATAAAATTTAAAAAGGAAACTCTAAAAAGTGAATCTGAAGATGTTGGAAAAATTGAAAAATGTATTTTATCTGCTTTGAAGGGAATTAAATTTTCTCAACCTAAAGACGGGAAAAGTATTAAAGTAAGCCAACCTTTAAATTTTTATTAAAGTGGGAAATTAGGTCGATCGATATTCTGATGACCAACACTTCAAAAAAATGTGTTGAAGGACTTAGTTTTTTTAACTATTTACAATTCAATAAGTTAAGTTGATTGATGTTCTTGGTAATATTGTGTTGTTTGAGATTTCCAGTGCCGCTATATTAGGGGTTAAAAATTTTTTTCATCAGAGTTATTATGGAAAAAAAGTTTCAAATTTTTATTAATGTCATTTTAATTTTAACTTTATCAGCTTGTGCTTCAATCCATTCTGGAGACTATGCTAAAGAAGTTACGGAAACAGGAGTCATTTCTAGTGCCAAAGCCACCAAATCTAACATTGTCGTCAGTGGGTCTGAGATCACTTCAATGTCGAGCGAATTTTTTACGATGGTGGACATTACTTTTGAAAATAAAAATAACAAATGGGTCGAAATTACTAATATTCAACTGTCCTATGGAGATAAAGTACTCGATGACAATTTCAAAGTTCCTCTAGGTGAACAGTTAACGATTTGGGGTGAAGCTGCCGATCAAAATAAGGCGATTGGCGATTACAATACTGGATTAGCACTTAGTGCAATTGCTGCCATCGGCGGTGGCGTGGCGGCGAGTAGTAGAAGTAAAACGACCCAAAATGTTGGATTAGGTGTATTCGCGGCAAGTGCTACGACACTTACCTATCGCCAGATAGTACGAGAACTAGATGGCCTGGAGTTGGCAAAAGTTACTCCTCGTAGTCATTTACTTCACCAACCATTTTTTATTCCCCCAGGGCTTCATACAAAAAAATGGATTACTTTAAATCTTGAAAATCCGCTAAAAGTTCCATTTTGGGAAGACTTGGTGATCTCCTATAAAGCCGACGGCAAAGAAGAGAAAATTGTTTTAAAAGTTCGTAAAAAAGAGTCAATGAGAGGTTCAAAACTTCAAAACGGCTATTTCCAAATGGAACAGAACAAAAAGAAACAAGATGGTTCTTGGACACCATACTAACAAAACCAACGCACTGCGCTTAGTTATCGTATTTTATTCGTAAAATATAATGCAAAGTATTGATTCCTAGAATGATATTGGTTATAGTGACCCTTCATTTTGTAGACATTGATCAAAGGAATATTTATGCCTAGAGTTTGTGATTTAACCGGAAAACGCCGCTTAGTGGGACATCAAGTTTCTCACTCTAATATTAAGACTAAAAAATATCAGCAAATTAATTTGCAAACAAAACGGGTGTTTGATCCAGAAACGGGAAGAACAATTCGTTTAAGACTTTCGGCCCATGCCATTCGCACCTTGGACAAAGTTGGTTCACTTTCAAAATTTGTGCGTAAGTTTGGCCATCGATTTTTATAATTAAAACTTTTCGATTTTGTTTTTTCATGAGACCTCCTTTTTAGGAGGTCTTTTTTTTTATGGAACCCTTTAAAAATATTTTTAACATTCAATCCATCACCAAGTTGGGGTCGACCTTGGCCAAGCATGATGCTCAGTTTGATCAAAAAGTCTTTATCCAATTAGCGACCAAAAAATTAGAAACCCTTGAGCTCAAAGAACGGGTGATGCAAATTTCGCAAGCACTCACTGAAGTCCTTCCCCATTATCCCCAGGCGATTGAATTGTTTTTAAAATCCTTAGCAAAAATGGACGATAAAGAATCGGGAATTTCTGGTTTTATGGTTTGGCCATTAACCGATTATGTCGCTAGCAATGGACTCGATCACTTTAATCTTTCTTTGGAGGCCCTGAGTGAAATGACCCGGCGGTTTACTGCGGAATTTGCCATTCGCCACTTTTTACAAAAAGATCCAACACGCGTTTTTGATTATTTAACAAAACAACAAGACCATTCTTGCCATCATATCAGACGCTGGATCAGTGAAGGAACCAGGCCCAAGCTTCCCTGGGGAAAATCGGTACCCTCCATTAATCAAAATTTAGCAAGAAATCTTGAACTGATTTTACCACTCATCAATGATCCAGAACTTTATGTGCGCAAATCCGTGGCCAATCATCTAAATGATATTTCAAAACTGGACCCGAATTTATTTTTTATCACGTGTGCCCAACTGAAAAAAAATTCCACCGAAAAGAATCGTGATCATACCCAGTGGATCATCAAACATGCTGCCCGCTCTTTGATTAAGGCCGGGCATCCGAAGGCCTATCAACTCATTGGCCTTAAAGTTAACGATAAAATTATATTGGAGAAACTGACCTCGTCTCAAAAAGTGGTCCTGACCAATGACAAGTGGCATTTTTCCGGTAGGATTTTTAATCAAGATAAAAAAAAGCAAAATATTTTAGTTAATATCATTGTGAATCGACCATTAAAAAAATCTAAAACCGGCGAACTTAAGTTTCGGCTTTTAAAAAAAACCTTAGCACCTTTGGAAAAATTTGATTTTGAAAAATCTTTTAACTTTCGAACTGTCACCACCAGGACCTATCATCCTGGCAAGTATCAAATCCAGCTGATGATTAATGGATCGATACAAACTAAAAAATTAGTCATCCAACTTCGTTAATTTTTTGCCTAAGTAGATAGTCGGTAAAACTTTTAAATCAAAAAACATTCCGATCAATATGACTACTCCCAAAGACACACCAAACTGTCTGATGGGTAAAAATGAATTGGCCAAAAACGCCAAAAAGCAGCAACTCAAAATAATACTGCCTAAAAACACCGGACGAACAACGGATCGATAGTACCTTGGGCCCAGATGTTCACCCTTCTTGAGTGAATGAATAATATGAAAAGAGCTATCGACGATTAAACCCAAAGAAATACTATACGTCATGACAGTTGCTATATTAAATGAGAATTGAAGAAGATAAGAAAATCCTAAAGATAATAAAATGGGTAACAAATTAACGGTTAAGAAAATAAAAAAAAGTTTAGGGTCTTTAAAAGCAAAAAAAGCGACAAAGGAAATCAACAACAGACTTAAAAAAAAGCTTTGAAAGAGTGTCTTAATCATACTCTCTTGCGCCAGCATCAAGTGATAATAGACGCCATTAAACTCATAAGTGATATTTTCATTTTTAAAGATGGATTCAATTTGCTTGAGTAATAAACTAAATTCGTGATTAGCGAGTGGCGGAGCTAGTAAAGTTATGCGGTAGGGAGTTTCACTTTCAAGGCCGAAAGGATAATTGGCCACTAATCCAAAGGGTAATTGAGACCTTAAGGTCAAGTAGGATATGAGATGCTCGGGTAAATCAAAGTTACCAGTATATTGTAAATTCGCCTCTTTCACCAATTGATGACTCGAAAGCACTTTGAATCCAGTCTCTTGCATGATTTTTTCTTCCAAATCTAAAAATTTTTTTAGTTGAAGGTAGTCTAGAGATTGATAAGGTACAGTGATATCAAGAATGGGAGTTCCTCCAACTTGCGTCGCCACTTCGACCATTTGCTGACGAATCTTAAGTGCTGATGGAAAATAGGCAGTGGCATCCGTCAAAACTGCTATTCGAGGATAGGCCCAAGCTCCTGCTAACAAACTCAATAGGCATAAAACCAAAATTTTTTTCAAGCTTAAGCTGGAATACATAAACTTTTTTATCAAACCATCGAGATCAAACTTTTCCACTTTTGCTTTGGCCGAGACCTTTGGTGCATCGATCAGCTTCAACCATAAAAGTGTCACCAAGCTACTGATCACGATCATGATACTGGTTAATAATCCAAAGGATTGGATGATCTTGAGCGGGGAATAAAGCAAGGAAAAAAATCCAATAAAAGTGGTGAGGATCATTAAAAATAAAGGCACTTTTTTTTCTTTGGTCGCCAACACAAAGTCTAAGGTTTTATATTCCAAAGCGGTGTAATACAAATGGAGAATAAATGAAAAATTAATGACAAATACCACTAAAGGGATAATGGCAAAGATGAGATTACTATCATGATGAAAAAATTTAATTGCACTCAGGGAAATAAAAGGACCAAAAAGTGAAGGTAAAAATAAAAAACATCCCATCCAAAAACTACCAGTTAACATAATCAGACAAATAAAAATGGCCATAAACAATAACGGGAATAATTTTTCTTTAATTTGACGAGAGTAATCATCCAGTAAATAGTTGGTGTAAGGCGTTCCCGTAAGGGTCGTTTTCCAAGTCGGACCATTTAAAACCTGATGGTTGAGGATTAAGGCCAGAATAGATCTCATCATCTTTTGATTTTTGGATTGCTCTGATTCTTCCCCTATGGGGAAAAGAATCAAAGACCCAAAAAAATCTTCCCCTACAAATTTAAAGAGAGATAAATTTTTTAAATCTTCAAAACTTAAAACTTGGCATGAAGTTCCTGCGGTTAACCCCAAGTTGATACAAGTGTCTTTTAGTTGATTTAATGATTCGGCAACAACCTTTTGATCATCCTCCGTAATGCTCTCGCCCTTATTTCTTTTTGCGACTTTAATCACTACCACTGATTGTTCATTAAAATGATTTTGAAAATCTGAAAGTTTTTTTTGACTATTTTCGGTTAAAAATACTTTTTCCGAATTGATTTGGTTTAAATCAAATGAGTAATAAAATAGTCCGGTGGCGGTCAAGATAAAAAAAAGAATTTTAAGAATTTGAAATTTCATCTTGTGGTTTGCGACCAAGCTTGGGATTTCGCCGGCAAAAGATCCTCTAAAAAAAAGGATAAAAATTCTTGTAAACTGGTAAAGTTCCCTTTTTTATAAATGGCCGAGACTTGATGCCTGACTGTTTTCTCACTGCTGTTTCTCAATTCTGCTATTTCCTTGGGACTCATTCCCTTCAGCAAAAATAAGGCAATTTCTCTCTCTGCAAAACTTAAGTCCCACTTGAGAAATTGCTCATCAATATAAGAATGCAGACCATGGAGAAAAATTTTTGAATTGGTTTGATATTTTTTCGCCAATTCTTCAAAATGGACTTTTTCCTGCATCAGCATCTGATTCATTTTTCGTTCAAAATAGATTTTTCTAGACACTGGCCAGAGTATAAGGAAAGCAGAAATGGTAATCGCCATATCGAGGATGAGATGATCAAATCTCGCCCCATCAGAAAGATCCTGAAGGATATCGATGGACGTGAGGACCCCCACTGAAGCGATAAAGAGTGCGATCAATAAAGTTTCTTTATTTTTTAAAAGTCTCATTTTTGTCCATTTTTACCGTAGGTCAAACATCTTAAAGATGATTTTATCTCAATAAATTCAATATTTGTAGGTTAGTTGGCCCATTCATCTTTGAAGCTTTTTGAACGAAACTGTGAAGGTCACAAACAAACTGGAGTCCAATATGAAAGAATCTCCTATGAAAAAAATCTTATCTTTCAAAATAAATTTTATCTTAGTGGGTATTGTGAACATGGTGG
>JBIKWR010000254.1:0-2847 GCA_044356225.1 Bacteriovoracaceae bacterium
CATAAAGTGCCAGTAAGACAAAGAGGGCGGTAATGCCATGGCCAAAATGGGTGTTCATAAAAAGCGTAGCGGTGTTGCCAAAAAGCAACGCCAGCGCCACAAAAATTTGGCCATAGAGAGGAGTCTTAATTTTTTTTAGGTACTGTAGCAGAAGACTCACTAGCAAAATAAAAGGTAGCAGTTGAAAAAAGAGAATAAAAAATATTTTAGGGGTAGGGGAAATCTTTTCAGTTCGTAGTCCCGTTTCATTTTTTTGCAGTTTAGGATCAAGACCATTGAGCCAATAAGTGATGGCATAAATGGGCCAACCCAACAGCATGGGACCTGGGGCCTTGTTACTGTAGTGTTGGCCATCTTTCGCCTTGGACCAATCGTCGGTCCAATGAATATAAGGATCGATGGCAAATGTTTGGGTTTCCATCATTGCTTGCATTGTGGCAAATCTTGAATCTGCGTTCTGGCCGCCAACTCCTCTGACTAACATGTTAAGAATCAGAAAGGTTAAAATCCATGGAAAAAAAAGTTGAGCGCGAAATGCCGAGGAATATTTTTTAAAAAGAGTCATAGGTCACAGTCCCTCGATACATAAAAAACTAAAAAATTTCTTTTTTAGACAGTTCGAACTCCTAATATATATCGGCACTGGATGAGTTTTCCAGTGGATCTTCGCCTCATCCACACAATCTTGATTTTCAAAAATCTTCGATTTGCTTCTCGTTGTCACTGGGCAAACCTCATCTTTTTAAAAATCAATCTCGCGTACCTGAGACCAAGCTTTCACTGGAAATCTCAACCAGTACCGGTATATAATTCTTACCACTTATGTTGAACGGAAAAAAAATTATTGTGGTTTTGCCTGCCTACGGAGCCGAGCTGACGTTAGAGAAAACCATTAAAGATGTTCCAGCTGGAGTGGTGGATGAATTTATTTTAGTGGATGACTGTAGTAAAGATCGCACGGTGGAGGTGGCAAAAAAACTAGGACTCACGGTCATTCAGCATGATCGCAATAAAGGTTATGGCGGCAATCAAAAAACCTGTTACCAAAACGCTTTGGCCCATGGTGCAGACGTGGTAGTGATGCTTCATCCCGATTATCAGTATGAACCTAAGTTACTAGGAGCGATGGCACAAATGGTCGCCTCGGGAGTTTATGATGTGGTTCTAGGCTCACGGATTTTAGGCAAAGGCGCTTTGGCCGGCGGAATGCCTCTCTATAAATATATCGCTAATCGATTTTTAACGTTTTTTCAAAATGTCATGATCGGCCAAAAACTCAGCGAGTATCATACGGGTTATCGCGCTTTTTCGAAATTTGCTCTCACCAAGTTTTCTTTTCAAAATAATAATGACGATTTTGTTTTTGATAATGAGATTTTAGCACAAATGCAGTTTCATAAAATTCGTTTTGGCGAGATTTCAGTTCCCACTAAATATTTTGCTGAGGCCAGTTCCATCAACTTTAGTCGATCGGTAAAATATGGACTAGGGGTTTTGTCGGTGAGTCTTGCTTATCGCTTACATGTTTGGGGAATTAAAAAATCATCCCTCTTTACCTAAAACATTTAAAGATTTTACCCAGTCTTGATGGTGTTGATACCAAATGACAGTTTCTGCCAAACCTTGCTCGAAACTCATTTTAGGTCTCCAAGAAAACTCCTTAGTCATCTTGGAAAAATCCATGGCATAACGAAAATCGTGTCCCAAGCGATCTGTCACATAACTAATTAAATCCTCTGAGCGATTTAATTGATGCAAGATTTTTTTTACCACTTGAATATTACTCATTTCGCTATCGCCACCTAAATTATAAACCTCTCCCGCTTGGCCTTGTTGATAAATAATCCAGACTCCATCATTGTGGTCATTCACATGAATCCAATCTCGAATGTTTTCTCCTTTGCCATAAACGGGTAAGGGTTGATTGTTTTGTGCCCTTTGAATCATTAATGGAATGAGTTTTTCTGGAAACTGGTAAGGGCCATAGTTATTGGAGCAACGGGATATAACCACTGGAAGACCAAAGGTGTGAAAGTAACTGAGCACTAAAAAATCTGCACTTGCCTTGGAGGCGGAATATGGACTTCTTGGTGCCAAGGGATGATTTTCAGTGAATGCGGGATCATGGGCATGGAGATGGCCATAAACCTCATCCGTGCTAATTTGCATAAAACGCATGGGTAATTTTTTTTGATAAATTTTTTTGGCGGCATTTAATAAATTGAGTGTTCCTAAAACATTGGTTTCCACAAAAATATTAGGATTATGAATCGATCGATCCACATGGCTTTCGGCCGCGAAATGGATAACTCCACTAAAATTGAATTGATCAAAAAGGGCATCTACCTTAGTCTTGTCTCGAATATCCATTTGATAAAAAGTGAGATGAGAGTGATTTTTGATATCAGCGGCAATGGTGGGATAGTGTCCAGCATAAGTGAGGGCATCAACTACCACAAACTGAATTGCTGGATTTTTTACCGCAATGGTTTTTAAAAAATTTGCACCGATAAATCCAGCACAGCCGGTGAGCAGAATCGTTGGTTTTGAGTTAATAAATTTCTCCCTTAATTTCAGCTGAAATTAACTCTAAATAAGTTCGATATGGACATTTGGGCAGCCGATTTATATTTTCAATAAACTGCGACTCATTAGTAAAAAACATGCGGTAAGAGATTTCTTCTAAACACGCTACTTTTCTTGCCTGTCTTGTTTCTATCGCAGCGATATAGTTTGAAGCTTCTAAAAGTGCTTGAGGAGTTCCGGTATCTAACCAGGCGACTCCTCGGTTGATAATTTCCACTCCCAAAACATCATCTTGCAAATAGGTTTTTATTAACTCAATAA
>JBIKWR010000112.1:0-10138 GCA_044356225.1 Bacteriovoracaceae bacterium
GTAATGATACTGAATGGCGTCTGCTTGATGACCAGAACCACCGACTTCACTTAAAAATCCTAAATAATGTTTTTGTTTAATCGTCAGCCAAACGGGGTCATGAAAATTCATCAACGGAGGTAGCTGAAAAAAAAGTTCATCTTTCATTACTTTGTCATTAAACTTCTTATGATTTTCTTTCAACTGTACGCGATAAAAACTCCATCGACTTAACTCATATTTGGTAGCAATAAAAATATTTTTTTGAGCATCGAAGGGAAAAAAATGAACATAATCGGCTTGATTTTTTTCTAATTTATATTCTTTGGATATTTTATTTTTATCAGGATTAAAAAAATAGATGTTCGAGTTCTTCTGTCCAAAATATCGTTTAGTTTTGATGGTCGCTACCGATTTAAATCTATTGTCGGTAGCAATACTGCTGATGGGTTGATCAAAACGAAATTTTTTCATTTTTTTGTTTTGCCAATCATACGAAACTAAATACTCCGTTTTCTCATTGACCACGGGAAATAAAAAATATTGACCTTTGGCCCCATTTCCCAGGTACCAATTCAAACTTTCTTTGAGGGGCATCTTTATTTCAGTAGAAGCATTAAATAATTTTGAATCAATCGCAGTGGCCATTTTTTGCTGGTATTCAGCAATAAAATTTTTTCTAAAATTAAAAAAGTGCGTCTCGGCATCTAAACCCGTACATTTTTTAAAAACCGAATTAAGAAAAAAAGGAATAGAACGACTATTGCGAAAAACTAAGCACTTTAAGGTACCCTCTTTTAATGATTCTAAATAATCCATAAAAAAAGCACCAACCCAATAAGGAAAATTTCCAAAAGGATAAGATCCTGGTTCATCTAAACAATCGATGGTTTGACATTTTCGTGGATCACTTAAAAACTGCAAAAGATCCGCTTTAATTCCCGCGTCTTTGAGACGACCGTGCTCCGTCATAGAGGATTCAATCCAAACCGCTAAACCTTCGGCAAACCATCTAGGAATAATACCGCCTAACTTGGCAGTCGCTCCAAAAACCCATCTCAGTCCGCCGAGCAATCCGTTAGTCATATCCATGTGCACCACATGGGTTAGTTCATGGAGAACCAGAGGAGTGATCCATTCGCGATTGCGGTAAAGTTGTCCATCCGCTAGCGGGGGAAAATCATTTAACCAAATCGTATTGACTGGAAAGACTGTCGCCGCACCATTGGCATCGCTGGCGGGCTCAATAATAAAATGAATTTTTTTAGGTGCTGATTGAAAGTAATCGAGAACATTTTTGGCCTTGAGATCTAAAATGTTTTTTACCTTTTGAGCAAAAACATGGTGAGATTGTGGGAAATGAATCTCGTAACTTAACTGCCCCCAATTGGTAACCACTTTTCCATCGATGGTTTTATAACTTTTCTTTTTTTTCAACTCTGTCCAAAATTTATTGTCCTCTTTGTTAGTATTTTGCGCCAAAAATAGCTTGGGGGAAAAATGCCGTTTTTCCCAAGTGGTATCCACTCGGTTTTCACCGATCGCCAAAGGAGAGAAAATAAAAAAAGAAATGATAAAAATTTTTAAAGAAACACGTACAAATGGCATACTTAGGAATGGGTTAGTGAATATTCTTTTTTTAGCTGCGGTGATAGCTGATTGTTTTAGTTTTGTACTTTGAATTGTATTAATATTCCTCGATTTCAAGTTGCTACAATCATGTTGAAGCCGATATATATTCTGCATAAAAAAATCCCTACCATTATTTGACCCATCATCATAATAGTACTGAACAAACTTAACTATTAAAAAACTCTCATTTACTAGAAATTGCTCGCGCTTTTAGTTTCAAAATGATGGCAGATGCAATAAGATAGTGAAAAATTAGTTCTCTAATTTATGAATAAATCCAATCTTAGGAGTTTCTCATGACGAATTTCGGACGTTTCAGTTCACTTTTAATGTTTTTAATGACTTTAAGTCTTTTGGCCACGGGATGTGGATCTAAGGATAAAAAAAATCAGCTTAGCGAAGGCGAAGGAGACCAATATCCTGATGGCAACGTTCAAGAAGAAGGGCTATTGCTTAATGGAGATTCAGATGCTGGAAAAGCTGGTTCATTACGTACCGTTTATTTCGAATACGACAGCTCGCAGTTAAGTTCTCAAGCGCGCTCAACGCTCGAAAATAATGCCGCCTTTCTCAAAGAAAGTACCACGGTGGAAGTCCAAATCGAAGGTCACGCCGATGAACGAGGCGGAGTCCAGTACAATATCGCTTTGGGACAGAGAAGGGCCAAAACAGTTAAACAATTTCTAGAATCCATGGGCGTGGCCGGAAGTCGGATCAGCATCGTTAGTTACGGCAAAGAACGCCCTCTCGAGTTTGGCCATGATGAAAAAGCTTGGTCAAAAAACCGCCGAGCGAACTTTGTGGTAACTGCTAAATAATTGTATTTCTTGATTTAACTTGTTTTATACTGAAGGACGAAATGAATAAGTACCTAATTTCATTTTTTCGTCCTTTTGGCTTCATATTGATGGTGGTTCTTTCATTTAACTTGTTAAGTTGTGGAATTGCCACCACCAGACCCAAGCTCGAAATGTCACTTGCCGCGAATGCTTATATCGCTGCCAAAGAAGCTAAAGCTCCAACCCTTTCACCAAATTACTTTAGAAAAGCCGAAAATTACTATTTACGTGCAAAATCTGCATACAAACGAAAATATTTTAACAAAGCTAAGGAATATGCACTAAAATGCAAAGAGTTTGCAGAAAAAGCGGAATTTGAGGCCTATCGAAAATCAACCCTCGAAGGTGCAACTGGAGAATTTTAATGAATATTTTTTATAAAAAAACCGTCGTTTGGTGTTTATTACTAACGACCTTATTACTTTTTGTCGGTTGCCAAACAACTGAAGACATTCAAAGAGATCAAAAAATTGATGGAATTAATGCTCAGTTACTGCAAGCTCAAAAACTAAATGCCGAAACACTTATTAAAATCCAAGAGATGGAAGAAAAATTCAGCACTTTTAACGGGATGATGGAAGAAAGTGCGCAAGAAAATAAATCGGATAAAGATCAAACGATCAAAGTGCTAGAAAATAAAATTCAAACCATGGAAGAACTAATTAATTCTAACAATAAAGTGCTGCAACAATTGATGAAGGAATTTGAACAGCAAAAAAAATATATTGAGGAAGTAAACAAAACCTTAAAAAAATTATCTGCTTCTCACGATTCAAAACCCAAAAACTCTTCGCCTAAAGTTTCTGCCACGATCAAACCAACTTCCAACCTTTTTCAACAAGCACTTGATCTTTATGCCGCAAAGAAGTACCCCGAGGCACGTGAGCAATTCATGGATTTGATTAATAAAAATCAGATCAAAGGAAAAAAGTTGGCCAATGCTTATCACCATCTTGGACTTATTTCTTTTCAAGAGAAAAAATTTGACTCTGCTTTAACATACTTAAGTAAACTTTATACTCAGTTTCCTCAATCGGAGTTTGCCTCCAATGGATTGCTCTATTTAGGAAAAAGTTTTCAAGCCAAGAAAAGTCCAGAAGATGCTAAAGAAAGTTACATGGAGTTGATCAATAAATTTCCCAACACCAGTTCAGCAAAGGCGGCGAGAGAACTTATTAAATCTTTATGAAGTTAAGCAAAAAAATTTTCCTCTTAATTTTTGTTAGTTTATTATTTTCTAGTTGCGATAAAATGGTGCCCAAATTAGACGCCGATTTTGCCACCATGCAGTTACCTCCCAATGGTCAAACATCATCAAAAGTGCAAATTCTCTTTTCACATAATATTAATGGAGAAATGAAACCATGTGGTTGTCGCCATTTTCCTTTAGGTGGATTTCCCTCAATTGCCGGCGCGCTTCACTTAGAGCGACAAAAGGCGGCGGTGGTTTACGTGGATACGGGAGATACATTTTTTCCCTCTTCGACTCTAGCGGCTTATCATCTAGAATCTCTTAAACATATTGCCACCGGCATTCGTGATTCCTTTAATCAGTTAAATCTCAATTACTTTGTACCCGGAGATCAAGACTTTGCTGCCGGCAAAGATTTTTTTAATCAACTGATGGCGGGAGCACGATTTAAACTTCTGGCGAGTAATTTAAAAAAAGAAAGTGGTATTAATAGTCATTTGTTTGATCGATTAGTTTTAAATAATCAGGTGATTTATTTTGTTGGGATACTCAACCCTGAACTCTATACTTCCACTTGGCAGGCCTATATCACTGAACCTGAGTCCGCACTGGAAAAAGTTTTTCAACAATTAAAGTCGGAAGGATTTCGACCAGAGGCCAGTCATCACTCCTTAGTTGTCCTCTCTCATGGGGGCATGGAGTTTGATCAAAAAATTGCTAAAAAATTTCCTCAAATAGATTGGATCATTGGATCACATACCCAAAACTTTACCTCCAATTCCATCGATGTAAATGAGACTCGAATAGTGCAAGTTTTATCAAGAAATCATTATTTAGGTAAAATTGAAATTCCCTTTTCCCCCTACCCCAAGGGGACAGATGAATTTGAAAATTTATTTTCCCGTATAGAGATAAGGCAAGAACTTGAAGCAACTTTAAGCCCCAATCCTCAAAGCATTTTTTTGCAGGCCCATGAAACTGACTTAAAAAAAATTCAAGAAAAAGAACAGATGGCGATGGCCACTCATTTCCCCATGGATTTTGCCAACTCTTATTCAAGTGTACATCGTTGTCAAAATTGCCATCAAGAACAAACAGAGTTTTGGCAAACAACCTCCCATGCGCTGGCGATGCTGACATTAATTCAAAAAAATAAACAAAATGATAGTTCTTGTATCGGTTGTCACAGCTTAGGATATGGGGATGCCAAAGGATTTTTGGCGCAAAAAAATATAATCACCAGTCATAAAAAAAGTCTGAATGATTCAGATTGGAAAAGCTATTGGACCGCCTTTCGTAAAAAAGTGGCCACCACTGATCTAAGCGTCAGACAAATGCCTCCTGAACAAAGAAAAATGATCGCCCAATCTTGGCTGAAGCTTGATGAACAAAAAAAAATTGATCGTAATTTTGCCAATGTTCAATGCCTCAATTGTCATAATCAGCATTTAGAGCACCCTTATGAAAATCAAGACCAACAAATGTCTCCTGAAAAAAACCGAGAATGGACCCAAAAAGCCTGTTTAGCTTGTCACAACTATGAGCAAAGCCCAGAGTGGTATCGTTTACCTCCTGGAGAACATCCAAAACTTGACGAGCAGGTCATTAAGGATCTAATCAAGAAGGTTAGTTGTCCAAAAATTGAAAAAAGTTAACGGCAAGGTCTGAAAAAGAAATGAAAAACCTGATCCTTGGAATTGAAACAAGTTGTGATGATACTTCATTGGCGTTGCTCGAAAAGCTACCAAACAATCAGTTTAAGTTATTGGCCACTCGTAGTTTTTCACAAGAAGACTTGTTAAAAAAATTTGGAGGAGTCATTCCGGAAGTGGCCGCCCGTAACCATTTGCTAAAAATTCAACCCTTACTTTTATCTTTGTTAGCAGACACACAAGCTCAGATAACCGACATCAAAATGATTGGTGTTTCAACTTTGCCAGGTCTTTTAGGTCCTTTGATGATCGGTCTCAATACCGCCAAAAATTTGGCCCTTTTTTTACAAATCCCCATCGTTCCAGTCAATCATCTCTTTGCCCATTTAAACGCTATTAATCTGCATGAAAATATCCCCTATCCTTTTTTAGGCCTTTTAGTTTCTGGAGGTCACAGCGCTTATTTTTTAGTTGAAGGCCCAAATCAATTCACGACTCTAGGTTCAACTATTGATGATGCTGCTGGCGAGGCCTTTGATAAAGGTGGAAAACTTTTAGGACTTGGATATCCCGCCGGACACTTAATCGATTTTTATGCCAAAAGTGGCGACCCTCATAAATTCGCGTTTACCATCGGTTTGAAAGATTCTAAAGATTGCCGGCTTTCTTTTTCCGGAATTAAAACAAGTTTAAGACTCTTTTTAGAAAAACATTCTGATCCTATATATCATTTCGACCAAAACCATCCAAATCCTTCTCAAGAATTTAAAGATCTCTGCGCCTCTTATCAAAAAGGAATTGTGGATGCCCTGATTTTAAAACTTGGGTTTGCTGATAAAAAAGTCGGTGGAAAATTGCCCATCGTCGTAGGAGGCGGAGTTGCCAGCAATTCTTATTTAAGAAAAATTTTGCAAGAAAAATTTCCCAATGGCCATTTTGTAAAACCCGAATTTTGTACAGATAACGGCGCCATGATCGCCTTTTCTGCTTTTCTTAACCAAGAACACGCTATTCATTTTCCAAAGTGTTTAGATCTTGATGTTCAAAGTCGATATTTTCTCAAATCGGATTTTATTCATGTGCCCATCAATTCCTAATCTTAAATCTTTTGGTCAACACTTTCTTAAAGACCCCAATAAAATTCAGGCCATTTGCAATACCATCGGCCAAGAGGATCAAGGGATCATTGAAATTGGTCCTGGTATCGGAGCTCTGACTAAAGAGTTAGTGACAAAAGGAATACCTTATTTAGCAGTAGAAATTGATCTACGTTTTAAGGAGATACTCGCAGAAATTGTTGATTTAAAATATATTCATTTTGGTGACGCTTTAAAAATTGATCTCGCACAATTTTTGCACCAATATTACCCTCGTGTTAACCATTGGCATTTAGTCTCTAACTTACCTTACAATGTGGGAACACCATTGTTGCGCTCTTTTATTCCTCTTGAAAAAATAAAATCATTAACATTAATGTTTCAAAAAGAAGTGGCAGAAAAAATTCTCCCTAAAACTCAAAAAAATACCCAAAATTCTCTTCATCTTTTATGTTTAAACTATTTTGAACTTTTCCATATCACCGACGTGCCACCAGGATGCTTTTCCCCCCCCCCACAAGTTGAATCTCAAGTTTTGCACTTAACCAGAAGAACAAAACCATTCATCTCTTTAGACTCGATCGGGCGATACGAATCATTCTTACGAAATCTCTTTGGCCAAAAACGAAAACAAATTGGTAAGATACTTATGAGTTATTATTCTCAAGAAAGAATGGAAACCTATCCTGATTGGATCAGTTTAAAGACCCGGCGATCTGAAACCTTAAGCCAATCAGAAGTGATGGCCATTTTTAGATGGATAACGCCCTAGTTAACGAATACAAATAGTGTTCACTTAGGGAATAAAAACATGAGGTTTTCTATGTTTCACATTTTTTTACAATCAATTTATCTATTTTTTTGTTTTTTCACTATTTTGATGATTCCAGTGGCCAAGGCCAATTTAGGAGATACCGTTGGGGCTTCAAGTACTTCAATCGCCTTGGCCAATCAGTTTAATCAAAATGTGAATGACCCTGCCAACAACTTTTATGCTCCCGCACTTCTTGGATTTGGTGATAAATTTGCCATCAATTTCACTAGCACTCTATTAGCAACAAATTTTGACCCTATTACGAATGTCACGATTCAAAACACCCTTACAAATGGAAGTGTCTCAACGGGTGACATCGGTACCAACTATGAGACTCAGTACCTGGCGAGCATTAATGCCGTGTTACCCATTATCGCCTTAAATTCTTTGAAATTTGGGATGACCATCTTTACGCCAATAGGACATTTAGCTGAACCTAATTCCGGTAGCCCTTTTTTAACCGAATATGTTTTTTATCGTGCTCGTTTTCAACGCACGCAAGGGTTTTTTAATTTTATTTACGCACCAACCAGTCATTGGAGTTTTTCATTAGGAACCCTCACTGGATTACAAACCAGTGCCAATTTAACCACCAGACAAACACTCAATGGCGCGACAGGTGGAAGTTCGGCCAGTGCCAAAGCAAACGTTAAGCCTTCATTTGGAGCGATTGCTTCTTTGGCTTATCACACCCCAGATTTTTCAGGATTTTTTACTTACTCTCAAGAAATGAAATCTAATCTTTTAACCGATGTCTCCGGCACTGCCGAGCTTGGCTCAAACGTTCCCTACGACATTAGCTTAGAGTCCATGATGTATTACGATCCTCATATTTTTCGCTTGGGCCTCACTAATAAATTATGGGACCATCTCAACTTAATTGTTACCTTAGAATACCAAGATTGGTCTGGATATAAATCACCCGTCATGGTGATAAAATCTAACTCTGGTAGTGTTCAGGCGAGCAATAGCTTAGAAAGAGTTGAAACCAAAAATATTTTTATTTATCGTTTAGGATCACGTTTCCAATTGTCTGATCGTTTCATTGTTAATGCTGGTTATAGTTACCGACCATCTCCATTAGAAGGAAATTTTTCAGGTGCTGGAAATTCGGTGGATACAGACTCATCTATTATGGCATTGGGAGCTGACTGGAATATTCACTTAAAGAAAACTCGTTTTGCACTCAATTCATCTTTTCAATATCATAAATTAGAAAAACGTTTTATATCTAAATCAGCTGGTCGAGAGGATGGTAATCAGAGCGAGTCAAAAGTAGGTTCTCCTGGATATAACGTTGGAGGAGATATTAAAGTCTTTGCTCTCGGTGCGAATTTTCAATATTAAAAGAAGATATTATGGGTATTAAAATTATAGAGCGAAATAAACGTGCCAGTTATGATTATCATTTACATGATAAATATGAAGCAGGACTCCAGCTCCAGGGAACAGAAGTCAAAACGCTTAGACAGGGTAAGGTAAAAATTTCCGATGCTTATATCATTATCGATGAGCGAACTTGTGAAGCCTTTATTCTCAATATGACAATCCCTCACTATGAGTTCGGAAATCGTCAAAATCACGAGGAAACAAGGAAGCGAAAACTCTTATTACACAAAGCAGAAATAAATGAAATTCTCCATCGTACCAAAGCGGAGGGATTGGGGATCGTTCCCACCCAAATTTACTTTAAAGATGCCCGAGTAAAAATAGAGTTTGCCCTGGCCAAAGGTAAGAAATTATATGACAAAAGAGCAGACCAAGCTAAAAAAGATGTTGATATGAAGTTAAAACGGGGCCAGTTTGATTAGTTATCAGCTGGATGGAAGTCAGTCATTTGGGGGCACTTTGGATCAATCTAAAGATTTTCAAAATATTCAAAATATTTTTCCATTAAACACCAAACAAACATTTACTGAGAAAGAAGCCAACAGTTTAGTCAGTCTTTTATTATCAATGACCAAAACCGCAAAAAATACCATCAATGTCCTTAATTCTCGCATTCAATGTAATCAGTCTAATCAACAAAAAGTTCTTGAACTACAAGACGAGATCAATGAGATAATTCGCCGCTGGAGTGATAAAGTGAATCGTCTAGGATTTATTCCCGTGGCTTTATGGAAAGTGAAAATTCCCAGTCAAACAGGGACTCCCTATGTTTGGGAGTTTCCCCATGATCATTTGCAATAAGTAATTTTTAATTTTTCAGTTTAAATTTAAAAAGTTGGTAAGACAAAATTTGCCCGTTCAATACTTGGCCATGATGGTATTTTTTTAATCTTTTGATTATACATCGCCTGCCCTACGACTGCCAAAATAAAGCTAGAAAACGCCCGCTGATCTTTGATAATAATTTCTAAATCATGATCATAAATAAAAATTTTTAAAAATCTTTCAACATCACGTAAGATCTCAAGACGAGCATTCACCGCAAGATCAATATCGGATAAATTCATCACCGATCTTTTGGCGATATGTTTGGCCCTTAATAACTCTATTAAACATAAATAATAGTTACTCTCGTATAATTTCAAACTACGCGGAAAATGATTTTTCAAATAATTAAAACGAAAGAGTAGCATTTGAGAAATATTCCCGTAGGAATCATAGCTAATGCTAAAAAGTTTTAATAAATGATCATAATACTGAGTCCAGATGTAAAGATCGATGGGACGATGCCAATAGGGAAGATAGCCTTTTTTTAATTTTCTTTTATAGGATCGAGACAAGATATGACTTTCATTACTTTCATTCGACTTTGATTTTAAAAATTTTTCGGAATCGATCAGATCGTCATCATTACGATTTCGTTCGTATTTTTTTGGATCAAGTTCGCTTAACGCTTGATCTTGATCGAGAATTTTTTTTATTTTTTCTCGAACACTCACCACTTCTTCCACTGGACATGAATTTAAACCAGGACACTCGAGTTG
>JBIKWR010000113.1:0-10120 GCA_044356225.1 Bacteriovoracaceae bacterium
AAAGCATCAGGAAGAATTGCATTGAGTGTTTTAGCAACCACTGTCGCAGTTTTCTTCACAAATTTTTTCACTTGTTTACAAATCCATTTACCAGCAGACCAAACCGCATCTACCACATAAAGAACAACTTCTTTAGCAGCTTTAGCAGCAGCAACTGAAATTTCAAAAAGTTTTTCACCAGTTTTAATTAACAATGTAGCAAGAGTTCCAGCAGCATAAGTCAGTATAGTGTATGCACCTTTTGCTAACTCAACCACTAATGTTCCAGTTCCTTTTAAAACAGCAACAACAACATCACGAACTAATTCTGCAGTATTAACAAGTACCACTCCAGTAAATTCCATCGCCATGATTAAGCCTTGGCCTACTTTTTCTAAAATATAATCTAAACAATTAACTGCAGTTTCAAGAAGTTTCACCGCCATTTCACCAACAGCAACTAAAACTCCACCAACTATTTTCAAACCTTTTTTACCGTATTTCAAAACAAATTTTCCAGCGTCACCTAAAGCATTGGCAACTGCTTTACCAATTTCCCAAGCTAGTTTACCAGTAAAAATCGCCACTCCAGTTGCAGCTCCGAGTATTGCCCCAATACCTTTAAGAGTGTAACGAGCACCAGCTTCGGCTAATTGTAACGCTTTTTCAGCTAAGTAAACAGCGCCTTCACCAATCGCCACGACTACTTCAGTACCAGTTTTAAAAACAACTTTTGCTGCTTGAGCAGTAAGTCCGGCCAAAGCTACTACTGAATTTTTTAAATCTTCTGTATCAACTCCAACTCTAAAATGAAGAAAAAGAACTTGAGCTTCTAATTCTGCTGCCCAATCTTTAACTTCTAAATGTACACCTAAGGACCATTGGTTTTTCCCTAAGTTCACATCAAATTTGTCCGCCCCTTTTTTGTCTTGAGCGAAAGCTGAAAAACTTCCTAACATGAGTACCCATACGAGTACTAAATTCATAATACTTTTCATTTCTGTGTCTCCTTTCTGGTTTGGGTTTGTCTTTTGTCGACTTGCGCTACTTATAATTTCATTGCGCATCGAGCGACAAGATACTGCGTACCTTTCTTGAGAGAAACTGTTGTCAAGTTTTGCGAACAAGTAAAGATTCGAAACACACTGCGTATAGTGCGGCGCGATTTACTTAATTGAACGAAACTGATGCGTTTCGTCTAAGAAAAAATTACTTTTCTGAGTTGAGTAACTTCCCTAAAAAATCCACTGGAAGCGGAAAAAAAGTAGTTGAACGGCCTTCGCCAGAGCTGATTTCTTTCATAGTGTCGAGGTAACGCAGCACGATAGCATTTTTTTCTTTTGAAAGTTCAGCCGCTGCCATCGCTAATTTTTTTGCCGCTTCATATTCACCTTCTGCAGAAATAACTTTAGCACGTTTATTTCGTTCAGCTTCTGCTTGTTTGGCCATAGCTCGTTGCATTTCTATCGGTAAATCAATCGCTTTAAGCTCTACGGTAGAAACTTTAATACCCCAAGGCTCAGTTTGTTCATCGAGAATTTCTTGGAGTTTCTGATTAATTTTATCGCGACCAGAAAGTAACTCATCCAATTCAAATTGACCTACCACTGAACGTAAAGTCGTTTGGGAAATTTGGCTAGTGGCAAGGTGATAGTTCTCTACCGCATTGATCGCTAAGTTGGGATCATAAACCCGGTAGTAGACCACACCATTGACTTTCAGAGTGACGTTGTCTTTGCTGATGATATCTTGCGATGGCACATCCATCGTCATGGTCCGTAAATCCACTTTCGCCATTTTATCGATTCCGGGAATAAGAATAATCAGACCTGGACCTTTGACTCCGACACAACGACCAAGTCTAAAAATCACTCCACGTTCAAATTCGTTGAGCACCTTTAAAGTCATAAAGAGCAACAGGACAATAATCACTACGCCGGGAATAAAAAACATATCAAACTCCTTTAAAAAAATTAGGTTTTTTGAATTTTTAAAATCATTTCATCGGGTAAATGTTCATGCACCACAATCTTATCACCTACTGCCAACTCAATCTCACTAATCGCATGCCAAATTTCTCCGTGAGTGCGCACATTATAATGAAAAATTCCATCTGCTAAGTTTGGTTTAAGAGATAAAATTTTTCCTTCTTTGCCTACCATGCTATAAATTTGGGGCCGATTTTTATTTTTTTTCATCTCTCGCACAATGGTTAGACCCATCAACAATAAAAATAATGCTAAGCTCGCGACAGTGCTGGCAATCAGTGAATAGGGTATTTCCGCCGATCCACTTTCACTGCGAAAAAGAAACAGAGAACCAAACACTAAAGAGGTCAGACCAGCAATACTTAAGATACCAAAGCTGGTGATATACATTTCTAGCACAAATAAAATAAAAGCGAGAATGATCAGACTGAGCGCCCCTAAATTGAGAGGCAGAACTTGAAAGCCAATACCTGCCAAAACGAGGAGAATGCCACCGATGCCTCCAGCGATAAAGCCTCCTGGAGCTTGCAATTCAAAATATAACAGTGCCGCCCCGGCCAAAAACAAAATATAGGCCAAAGAAGGATGGGCCAAGATATTCAGCAAGCTTAATCCTAAGTCCATGGGGTAAACAACGACTTGAGGATTTTTTGGCATGGATATTTGCTGTTCGCTGCCTTTTATCACGACCATTTTTTGGTCCATTTGAGAAAAAATATCTTCCAGATTATTGGCGGAACCGTTGATGACGTTGTTTTCAAGTGCCTCACCAGTTTTAAAACTTTTGGCCTCAGAGACCATTTCTCCAAAAAGTTTTCCGTTTCGTTTTCTGGCCTCACTTAAACTTTCGACTAAGGCCACCAGATCGTTAACCGCCTTTTTTTTCATATCGCTACTTTCTAAAGCGGGTGAGGCGGGAGTTTCTGGAGTTTTGTCTTTTATGGGCAAAAGTGGGTTAGCGGGTGGAGATTTCTTCTCCGGGTCGATATCCTTGCCCATCATCACCGGAGCGGCAGCTCCGATGTTCGTGCCGTCGGCCATGTACAGAAAATGTGCCCCAGAGCTGATAATGGCACCGGCACTGGTGGCGGATGCCCCTTCGGGTCTAATCCAAACGATAATGGGGATATCGCTTTCACCAAAGAGAGTCAGGATATCTTTGGTGGTTGAAACTAATCCACCGGGCGTATTCATCGTGATTAACAGGGCGTTGAAGCTTTCTTTTTTCGTTTTTTCAAAACCCGCCTTAATGTAGGTAAAGGTCGCTGGATTGATGCTAGCGTTGATATTGAGTTCCAAGATTTTATTCAGTTCTAAAGTCGGAAGGGTCTGCTGGTCATTTACATGATTTGCTACACGATTAGCTACACGATCAGTCTCATTGGCGAACAAAGCTGAAGTTTGTCCAAAAACAAGGCTTATAAAAAGGAAAAAAAAAGCAGGTATTTTTGGCATAATGTTGGTTTGGATAGTAATCAAAAGCCAAGGGGCCAGCAAGTAAAAGCGGATTTTTATTTTGACATATTTGTTCATCACCTCAAAAATAGGCATTTATTTTTTAAAATAAGACTAAAGTTGGCGATGAAAAAAAATGAACTTCCCACATTCAAGGTTTTTTTTGGGCAGATCCTCAATCCTAAAAGCGAAACAAAGTGCGATTTTTTTCCCACCGGCATGTTAGTTCTTAAACATGAACTGAAAACCCCTCGGTTTGAAAAAGGTGGGTATAAAATTGTCTATACCGGAAATGAAAATGTCCAAAAACTCAATCAAATCATCGGTCATCATTCCTTACAAGATTTTTATTACCCTGAGCATTTTATTTTACCAGGTTTTTACGATCTCCATTTTCATTGGGTTCAAGACAAAGTGCGCTTGATGCCCAAAGAGAGTTTATTGCAATGGCTTTCTCACTACACTTGGCCGGCGGAGAAGAAGTTTGAAAATCGAACTTATTGTCTGCGCGAGGCAAAAAGTTTTTTTAAAAGACTCTACCGAGCAGGAACTATTGGCGGAGGAATTTTTTCTAGTACTCATGGCCATGCTTTAGATATTGCCTTGGAGTTGGCAGTGGGTGATTATATCGCTGGCAATGTGCTCATGACGATGAATTCACCTGATTATCTCCAACAAGATCCTGCCCGCGCCTTGGCGATGGTTCAGAAGTGGTCTTTGAAATATAAAAAAAAATACGCCCTGACTCCACGATTTGCTCCCACCACCCATCCTCATGTTATGAAAAAAGGGGCAGCACTGGCTCGTCGAAATGGATCATTTATTCAAACTCATTTAAGCGAAACTATTAACGAAATAAATTATGTCCTTTCTCTTTATCGTCAAATCCCTGGATTTGAAAAAGTTAAAACCTACACTGATATTTATCACCAGTGTAAAATCCTAGGAAAAAAAACGATTGTCGCTCATGGAATTCATTTAAGTCATAAAGAGTGGCGACTACTCGCCAAAACAAAAACTGCCATTGCCCATTGTCCTACCAGTAACGATACAGTGGATAATTGGGGTTTAGAATCAGGTCTTTTTGATTTTAAAAAGGCCGATCATTATCGCGTTCCCTGGGCCTTGGCTTCTGATATTGGCGGAGGGCCCTCGTTTTCCATGTTAGATGTCATGAGAAGTTTTGTGGAACAAAACCATGAAGTCGATATTACGGAGGCAACTTATTTAAAGGCCCTCGCAAAAAGTACGTTGGCCAGTGCCAAAATTTTAGGTATTCATAAAACGGCAGGAAATCTTGATGCTGGAAAATGGGCCAATTTTTTGCTGATTAAAAAATCTGGAAAATTTAAAAAAGATTCAGTTGAATCCATTCTTAAATTTCTCTGTCGTCGTGAAAAAGATAATCATGCGCAAAGCGACTGTGGAGATCGAGCTCATTATCCCCATTTAATCAAAGGGACTTTCTATCGTGGGCACCAATATTTTTAACTGATGGTTAAAACAACGGGGCAGTGATCAGAACCTAATACTCGTGGTTGCAGTTGACAGTCATGCACCATGGTTAAGCCACGGGGGCACGAAAAAAAGTAATCCAATCTCCAGCCAATATTTTTTTCACGACAACCTGGCCTTTGACTCCACCAAGTGTATTGATCTTTTTTATCTGGGTGAAAATAGCGAAACAAATCGGTATGCCCTTCTTGAATGTGGTGGTCGATCCACGCCCGCTCAATTTTTAAAAAACCAGTGGTATTTTGATTAGTCTTTGGATTTTTAAGATCGATCTCTTGGTGAGCGGTGTTGTAGTCACCACAAATAAAAATGGCACGTTGATCTTTTTTTTGCATTTTTTTGCTAAGACAGTGGAGGGCTTCAGAAAATTCCAGCTTAAAGGGAACTCGTTGATGGTCGCGTTGACCATTGGGAAAATAGGCATTGATCAAATGAAAATGATCAAAACTTAAAATGACGGTCCGTCCTTCTTGATCAAATATATTTTTACCGATGCCATAAGATACATGGTGAGCAGGAAGGCGACGATGGACTAACGTCGCCACCCCCGAATAACCTTTTTTGATGACACTATCGTGAGAATAAATTTGATAACGATCTTGCAGAGGAGACAAGGTCAAATTAATTTGTTCGATGTTGGCCTTAGTTTCTTGTAAGCAAACAATATCGAAATTATTTTTTTCCACCCAAGAAATAAAACCTTTTTTAACACATGCCCTAATACCGTTGACGTTCCACGTTGCAAGCTTCATCAAAATTTTCCTACTCATTCTTTTTTTTTAAATTGTATTAAGATTATCTCATGCCAAAAAGAAGACATCCGATAAGATGCCACTTGGTTTAGAGATTATACTGAACGAAAATAAATTGGTCACATTAAAGTGAAGAATAATATGCCTAGAACAGTCAGGAGAACCTATGCGCTGCTTTGAAAACATTGCCAAACTGATCCGTACTCGACGAATGAATCATCCTCAAGCTTTTTCTCAATCGGAGTTATCAAATTTACTCGGTTACAAAAATGGACAATTTATCAGCAATGTAGAGCGAGCTCTTTGTAATATTCCTCTTAAAATGTTGGTAAAAGTGGGGGAAATTTTAGAGATACCTGCCGATGAGTTAAAAGTGGCCATTTTAAAAGATCAAGAAGTTACATTAAATAACTATCTTAAGATTGGCATGGCCAAAAGTAATTCAGCCGCCAATCAAATAAAGTCAGCGAGCAACCAAAGTGAAGCCAATGCTAATGGCCAAAGTTACCGCTTTAAATCAGTCATTGGAGAATAAGATTAATTAACGACTTTTTTGGGCCAGATATTTTTCTAAATCTTCTGGTCCTCCAACTGTTTGTTCTTGATCTGTGCGATAAGACTCTCTTTGTTTTTGAGTATTTAAAAGATGAGGGTCTTCAAATCTTTGCCCAGGTTCCAAAACGACTTCGATCGTACCCGTCACTGGAATGGAATTTTTTGAAGTGTATTCATTATCATCTTCATAATGAACAAAATGGTCGGCAATAAATCGTCTTTGCCAGTCTTCCATTGAACTTTCAAATTTTCGCAGACTTAAAATGGAGTTAACGAATTGATCTTCTAACAAACGTTTTTTATTTTCTTCTACTCGAAAAAATTGTTCGTAGTACTGACGTCGGGCCAATTCATGTTGTTCCCACAACTGACCATATCGTTTTAACAAGGCCCCAGAACTTAAGGTGCGAACAGCTACGCGCCTTTTACGTCTTTTGGCATCTCTTCTAGGATCGCGTTTGAAATCTCTTTTTTGATGGTCTTGAGGGGTATTTCTGGAATTATTTCGCGAGTCGAATCTTGGCCCATTTCTTTGAGTATTTTTTTGATCTAGTTTTTGATTGGGACCTTGTTGGTTAAAGTCACGGCCGCGATTTTCAGACTGGTTCATTCGGTTATTTGGGCGATTTTCTTGACGGTTATTTGAGCGATTGTCTTGACGGTTATTTGGGCGATTATCTTGACGGTTATTTGGGCGATTGTCTTGACGACCATCTGGGCGATTGTTTTGGTTTGAAGAAGAATTGTTGGAGTGAGAGCGTTGATGTTGGTTATTAGAGTTATTAGAGTTATTAGGTCTGGGTCTCTGTGGTTGACCATTGGACTGCCCAGCAACGCGATGATTATTGTTACGAGACGAATTATCGTTGTTATTTTGGTCATTCATGGAACTTAAGCACCTATTAGTTTTGCCACTCACTAAAATCTATTTTTAAGTTTTTGTTTTCTAGAGTGGTAAAAATTTTCCACACAAATTAGTATGGACTAAAGTCATCTATCTATTGCACAATTTATCCACAATCATGTCCTTAGTAAATGATTAAAAATCTTAGATTATTTACTTATGGGCTTCAAACAAAGGAATAAAAATGCCCTCAAATCCTCAAAGAGTAAAAGTTGCTATTACCGGTGCTGCAGGACAAATTGGATACGCACTCTTGTTTAGAATTGCTTCTGGACAAATGTTTGGGCCAGAAACAGAAGTAGAGTTACAGTTGTTAGAGTTAGAACAAGCGCTTCCGGCATTAAATGGGGTGGCCATGGAGCTAGATGATTGCGCCTTTCCACTTCTCAAAAATATCGTCTGCACATCGGATGTTAATCAGGCGATGAAAAATATTAATTGGGCCTTATTAGTAGGAGCTGTTCCGCGAAAAGATGGAATGGAAAGGGCCGATTTATTAAGAGTGAATGGTGGGATTTTTGGGCCACAAGGAAAGGCGATCAATGCTCATGCCGCTTCTGATGTGAGAGTCTTAGTGGTAGGAAATCCTTGCAATACCAATGCTTTGATTGCCATGCACTCTGCCAAAGACATTCCTCAGAATCGTTTTTTTGCCATGACCCAACTCGATGAAAATCGTGCTCGAACTCAGTTGGCGAAAAAAGCGGGAGTCGATATTTCTAAAATTTCCAATATGACTATTTGGGGTAATCACTCGGCGACTCAATATCCCGATTTTTTTAATGCAAAAATTGATGGCAAACCTGCCCATGAAGTTATTAAAGATCAGAATTGGTTAAAAACCGAATTTATTGAAGTGGTTCAAAAAAGAGGAGCTGCTATTATTAAGGCACGTGGCGCCAGTTCAGCGGCAAGTGCCGCCAACGCCATCGTCGACAACGTGTATAACCTCACTCACGATACTAAAGGCAAAGAGAGTTTCTCTGTCTGTAAATGCTCCGAAGGTGAGTATGGCTTTGATAAAGGTTTGATTTTTTCTTTTCCCACTAGAATCGAGGGTGGCAAACTTAAAGTCGTGACCGGTATTTCTCATAATGACTTTGCGAAAGATAAACTCGCAACCACTCATGAAGAACTACGATCAGAGAAAAAAGCGGTTCAAGATTTAAAATTGATCTAGGCGACCTTTGGCGCCAGTAGTTTTTGAACTTTTTGATTTGTCTCATTACGGGTGAATGGACGTTGAATCCATTCACACTGAAATTTGGCAAATTTATGCTTGATATCGTCATCAATGTAATTCCCCAAACAAACAAAAGAGCATTGAGTATCAATCATTTGCACTTCTTTGATAAAACTTAATGTTGGGTGAAAATCATTGCCGATATCAAGGACGACTAAATTGACCGCATTAGCGCGAATGATATCGAGGGAAGTTCCAGAATTATCTGAGCAAATAATCTGAAACGGGGATTGTTCGAGATGGTTTATCACGTCATTGCGATACTCAAGAATTGGTATACTGATTAAAATTGTTTTCACTAAATACATTTTATATTTATGCCGAGATTTTTACTCAGTTGGGAAATAGTTTCCTTTTTATTTATCACTAGTTGTCAAAAATTGGGCCAAGAGTTATATCCTATTTAAAATAATAATAACGATTAAAAAGGCGTAATTTGCAAACTCCGACCTCGAGCAGTGGATTTAACAACCTGACCAAAGTACTCAGCTTTAATCTCTATGATTTTTGTATGACGATTAATAGTGATCAAAGAAATGAGTATATTAATTGGATTCATCAGAAATATAACTCCGAAAAGATTTATGAGATTTCCAAAAAAATTTGTGATGTTATCAAGGCCGACGTTCTCCATACTTCAATGAAAGATTTTGACCCTGTAGGAGCTTCAACTTTAGTGTTGATGAGCGATATACAAGGCGGTGGCGATCAATGGCAAAAACATAAAATTGAAAATAAGTCTGGTAATAATGCCACTACCGTTAATATTCATTTAGACAAATCTCATATCACCGCCCATACCTATCCCGATGCCGATGGCCCCAATGGAATTTGTAGTTTTAGAGTGGATATTGATATTGCAACCTGTGGTGAAATTATTCCTTTAAATGCCATCAATATTTTGTTTGAAGCTTTTGAATGTGACTTGGTTTTGATTGATTATGTAGTACGTGGCTATACTCGATTGTCCGACGGTCGCAAGATTTTTAACGATCACCACGCATTTAATTCGATTCAAGAATTTATAAAACCAGAAATTCTTGATCAGTTTAAACTCAAACTAGATTGCAATATGGCGCAACTTAATACTTGGCAAACTAAATTGATGATCAAAGATTTTGGACCGGAACGATATCTATTGCATTTAAAAGATAAAAATCATGCCAATGTAAACGGTAAAATGAAAACGTTGCAGGCAGAAATGGAAGAAATTTATCATATGATGAGTTAATCAACTCACTTCTCATTTTTTTCTATACCAGCATCGGTTTAGGTATTTAATTAGCAAATTCTTATGGCGGTGGCCCAAGTGAGTGAGTCTCAATTTTTAAGACTCACTCTAGTAAAATTGAGCAGTTATTAAAAAAACTGTCGGATTTTAGTGTTGATAGTTACGGTCATAGTAAAATAAAGATCTATTCCTGTTGGTGGTTCTCAGGCAATAGAAATGATCAATGGGGGACTTGCAATGAGTCCCCTTTTTTTTGAATTTCAGTAGTTAATTTTTAAGATAGGTATAACTTTCTAAACAATGCTCATAAAAATCTGTCAGTTTAACACCATCGCGAGGTTTGATCACACCTTGATGGACTTTTTGATCGATGGATTTTTTTATTGTTTGTGCCATGGCAGCAGGGCTGTATTGCATGGTTTGTAAAATTTCTTTAGATGAATTTCCACGAATGACTTCTTCAATATAAAAACCAGAATCATCGCTAGAATCAGAATA
>JBIKWR010000255.1:0-2839 GCA_044356225.1 Bacteriovoracaceae bacterium
AAAATATGAGGTTTGCCTAGAGGCAAATCGAAGATTTTTGGGAATCAAGATAGTGGGCATGAGGCGAAGATCCACTGGAAAGCTCAACCAGTGCTGGTATATACCGGTGCTGTTTGAGATTTCCAGTGCCGCTATAATCACTAAGAAGTTTTTTTAAATTTTGAAACCACCGACATTAACTTAACAACTTTAATTAACTCGTCATTACTAAACGGTTTTGGAATGATAAAAAACTCATCGCTTCCTAATTCTTTTTTTAAATCTTGGGCAAATGCTGTAATAAAAGCAATAGGTGTTTCTTTATTAAGGTTAGGAATATTATTTAGAGCATGAAAAAATTCTAAACCTGTCATCTTGGGCATTTTCTGATCAGAAGTGATGGCGTCAAACTTCTCTTTTTTACAAAGCTCCAACGCTTCTAAGCCATTATATGCTTTGGTAACTTCCATACTGGGGAAATGATCCAGAATAATATCCTCTAACATTGTAACTATTTCAACTTCATCATCACAAATTAATATTTTCATATATCGTCTCTACTTTCGATATTTGCTTTATTGTCTTTATTAAGTTCTATCAGCTTAAAGTTAAAAATATGATTACGGTTGTGATGCCGTAGCTCGACTTGGTTTCTCCAAGTAATAAATAGTTAATCCCGCAAAAATTAAATTTGGATCGCGGATCAAAGGACGATTATTTTCAAAAATTGATCTCCAAAAACTATATGAATTATAAACTTTGTGACTTATTCCCATCAAAGTATCTCCCCGAGAGATCAGATAAGGAAGGCCATCTGGGTTCCATTCAAATTTAGAAGCCGGATACTCATAACGAATTCGCAAACCTGGTTCAATCGAACTAGCGTTGGTGATAATAGATCGATTCTCTTGAAAAAGATTTCGCCACATACGGTAATCGCCATAAATTTTAAATGCAATGATCATCAACGTATCATTTTTCTGAACAACATACTCACCATACTGACCTGAGCCGATGGTTTGAATTTGATTTGAATCATTAGTTGATTCATTAATTGGTGCAACATTCGCCGAAACAGTTGATGATTCGTTCAAGCTATTTGTAACTGAATCGACTGGATCACTTTCATCATTTTGGCCATCAGAAACGGCAATCTCACTAGATTCAGCGGAGCCAGATTCAATTTCTTCTGCCGCATTATCTTCCGCAATTTCTTCGTCTTCGATCGCCTCTGATTCAGAAACTAATTCGTTGTCATTAACTTCTGACACCGTTCCAGCTTCGGCCGTATCATCTTGCCAAGTGCCTGCATCATTCTCTTTTTTGTTTGCACATGAAACCGACAATCCAAGAAGAACTATTAAAATCAAAAAACTTTTCATGAAGGACCTCACCTTGTAACAAAATATTTTTATCATGTTAGATTCGCCCTCTCATCGGCGGCAACTCTGGAAATTAAAGACTTTTTTCTAAAGATAATCGTTAGAGTGTTTTACTCCAACAATTTTCATCTTCATGTTATTAAAATATCTCGATGAAGTGCCCGACTTACGTCATCGGCTTTGTTATAATCTATTGATAACTTGTTGTTAATCAACTGGAATGAAAAGCTACTAAAAGTATCCAAATTCACGAAGCGAGTATCCCAGAAGCCTTTCAAAGTTTTCTGGTTTACTAAAACCAGTTGTGAGCTCTGTCTGGTCAAACAAAAATTCCCAAACAGGATTCTGGAAACGATTAAAACTTTTAAATTCACCAATCATTTTATACATATCACTCGCCAATAACTTATTTCCATTTTGATCTAGAAATATTTTTGGATTATTTTTCATTTCTCGCATGACTAAATGCCACTGTAAACGGTGACTTAAATTTCCATGACTGGATAGACCTTTTCCAAAAATGACATCATTAAATAAAGCTTTCTTCTTGAGCATTTCATTCCATTTTGAACTGCTATCCATAGCAATGGTCAAATCAAATGCAGGAAGAAATCCATGATCTGCTTCCCAATTATCTAAAATTTTCTTTAACGCTTCTTGAGCAGATATTTTTTCTTTTTTGGTTAACTTGACCACATCCTTCAATAGCCCACGTAAATGTTTATTAAATTTATCAGCTTGATTTAGAGTTTGGAAAATACCGAAGAGCCAATTTTTAGTTTTTTCATTTTCTTTAACTAATAGATTTAATCCTGCGTCATTTTTTATATCGAATATGAATAAATTGAAATCAAGTTTTTCATTTATTTTTACGATCGGAAAATCTTTTAAAACTTTATTTAATCTTCGCCACTCTAATTGATACCTTAGTTTAGTTTTTAGAACTTTTGATTTTTCTTTAAGTTTTACAAAGGCTGCATTTACTTGAGGAATTTTCTTAAGGGCCTTTGGACCATATTTGATAAGACCAATCGCGCCAGTGGGAGGAATGAAAAGATCAGCAGTAATTTCACAAATCATTTTTGACTTCGCTGTAGTATTTAGACAACCAAATTCCGCATAAGTTTGCCCAATCAGATCTGAAATAGTTGTTACCAGCATTCTGCCAATCGCCTTTGACATAAGATTGGCAGCTTTGATACTTTTAAATGGTCCGGATGAGTTTTGATAGGCCTTAAAATATTCTATCATCATATAGTGTTGAACTATATTTGAGTACTTATCAAAAGATTCTTTGGTTTGTGTTCGTGAATCAGATGAAGAAATGGTTTCCCAACTCCACTTTAAAATTTCTCCAATAAAAAACAATACATCTTTTGCAGAATCAAGGGCCGAACCTGCACAACTTTTTATTAATTCCCATCCATCAATGGATAAGCTATCTACTTCATGGCACGAAAGCTGATCAGACTTTTCTA
>JBIKWR010000256.1:0-2825 GCA_044356225.1 Bacteriovoracaceae bacterium
CTTAAAATACATGTAAAAATGAACATTTATAACGCGCCAAGAAATTAATTTCAGCGTTCGCAGGAGTAATGAATGAAGCATAAGTTACTTTAATAGGGGTTATTAGTGGGAACTTATATTCATTTCCTCAGCTGGTTTGTTTGCTGTTTTTTAAGCTTTGCTCATTCACAGACTGAACCATCGACTGCAAAATCAACTTTTTTTTCCCAAATCCCTTTAGAAGAAAATTGTTTTGAAGTTTATGATTTAGGAAAAGAGCATTTTCAAAAAGGTGTTTTAAGTAAAAAAATTTCACCTCAATACTTCGATGAGGGTATAGCAGAAATTGAAAATCCCGTATGCCATTTTGCTTTTTCTGCCGGGATCTTTGATGCTCAACACTTAGTTTTACAAGTTTTAATTTCAGAGTTTGTTCTAGAGCAACAAGAATGGCGTTTTAATAATCGAGGCCCTTCGGCGAAAAGTTTAAAAGACTATTTTAGCAAAAGACTGAAAGAAATTTTGATTGAAGCTGCTATCTTAGATAAATTTACTCATGGAACTGTTGGATATGAAAATGTTATAAATTCTCTGTTCACTACTCTCCATGAAAAAGCTTTAGATGTTTACCAGGCCATTCCTTTTGGTCGTTTTGTATTTACCACTGGAAGAATCACTCCTTATACCATTTATAATTACCAAACAGATTCTCAAGGAAAGATTTTGTTTGGTGAAAACGGAGACCCCTTAACAACTCAAGGCTCCTATGAGCTAAGGGTCAAATGGGTCCATGAAGAATTTCAAAAATTGGCGGAGGAGTACAGTCGATTTAATCCTGGATTGATTTTTGATTTAGACTATTCATGGATTTGGAATTCAAAAAAACGCTCTGAGAAAGAAGAGTATTTTATGAATTCATCCACTTACTTTTTTAAAGAAGCTTTAGGACTAAATATTGATTTTAAATATATCAAACAGATTAATGATTACATGTTTGCCAAATTTAGGGCGCAATATGAACGAGACATTTCAGGCTTGGAGACTATTAAAATTGGTCTTTACGCTGCTCCTTTTATCCCCGTGGCCATTTATTTAGCTCCTGCAGGTTTAATTGCCGCCGGTGTTTCAACTACCACTGCCAAGACGGTTGTTATTTCTTTGGCCGCTTTGCCGGTGGTCGGGTTTGGAGGATATGCCCTTTATCAAGGGACAAAAGCAATGAATGAAAATCCTGGGGTTTATCGTTTTTACCACTTATTGGACGATGTTGTTGTTTCAGTTATTGGAAGTTTTCCATTGGCCGTGGCCCTTCCTGCACTTACAGGAGCAATAGCTTGGGGAGGAAATGCTGCTTGGGTTGGTGGAAAAGAATTACTTTTAACATCACTACCTTTAACTTTGGCGAGATTAAAACAATTAGGTTTTGTTGGCAGCTTAAGAGCACTGCCAGGAGGAACCGTCTCCTTGATCAAAACTTGGTGTACGGTCTACTGGAAAAATAAACTTTTTTTTCTCAATGTTCTTTCAGGTGCAACAACTTCTATCGTCTGGGAAATTGTCACTCGAGAATACATTATTCATTTGGCGGGTGAAATTCCTGAAGAAAGATTTTTTATCAAAGATAATGAAGGAAATATCTCTCTCAATTCTCGCGCGACCTACACTTTGGCGACGAGTGTTTTTTTAGGTAATCTTGGCCGTCCAATTGAAGTCCTAGTGAAAAATCCCTTACTACGTTATATGGCCTGGAGGGTGTTTCACTTAGGTAGTGCTTTAACTGTCAGTTCTTTAACAAAAAAAGGGATAGAACCCGGTTTAATGCAAGCGGATTTTGAATACGGGGCATTGATTGGGGCACCGGTGGGAGAACTCGAACGACTCTTTTTATACTCCGATAAAATAAAGTCGCTCAATCCTCATGGCAAAAAATTTAGTCTGCCACAGTTTGCGGCAGTTACCGGATTTAATCTTCTGATGAAGTTTAAATCACCTTTTCGTATTCGATTGTTAGATTATCGAATTAATAATCCTGGAAGTTTTAAAGACTTTACGGTTACTGTTTTTCGCGACCTTTTTGATCTTGATATGAGTGAAATGCCGGATCAAGAGCTTCTTGATCTGTTTGATGTTTCAGAAAATTTATCCGATGAAGATTTTATTGAGTTAATGCAAATTGAAATCGGTGTACCTTCAGACCAAGATGATCATCTTATTGAAGAAAAATAATTTTTTTTTAAAAAGCAAAACCGATAGAGAGTTCTACCACTGGTGCTCCACCTGCTAAAGGAACATCTAAATTACCAGCGGCCGTTGGAATCGATTCATCTAAACCATAACTGGCAAATCCCGCACCGGCACTTAAATTAAAATTTTTCCAGGCCCATAAATATCCAAACATTCCGGTAAAAAACGAACCATCCACTTCACCACCGACGGTCACGGTCGATACCACCGTTGTTACGTCGACGGTAACAGTTCCATAAATAAAACTTAAGTACCATCCATCATTTAAAGGTGGACCATTAAAAAAATAATCGAGTCGACCACCCATTGAAGTTCCAGCTATATCGATATCATTTATTGTTGCATCTATTTTAGTATAGGAAATTCCAAGACCCATATTTCCTAGAAAAAACTCTGCATCCACATTAATAAATCCGACAGCGGCTCCTAAGGGATTAGTTTTAATGTTGAAAGTTTTTTTAGTATTTTGATTTTCGGAATCTTCTGTTTGGGATTCGTCTTTTAGATTTTCATTTTGTTCTTCATTGCCTTCTTGCCCTTGTTCTTCTTGTTCTTCTTGCTCTTGTTGCTCTTGTTGCTCTTGTGGTTTTTGTTTTTGAACT
>JBIKWR010000257.1:0-2818 GCA_044356225.1 Bacteriovoracaceae bacterium
CATGACCCAAAAAAGAGCGTCCACAATGTTGGACTTGCCACAACCATTAGGCCCCACAATCCCGGTGATGCCGTTTTCAAAATGAATGGTAGTTTTGTCTTTAAATGATTTAAAACCTTGCAGAACAAGTCTTTTTAGCTTCACGTAAATCCCTCTACTTTAAGATACAAAGCTGCTTATTCGTATCTGTGTGTTGTGTGTGATTGATGGTGTCATATGCCACATAATTTGTACAGGCCAAATCATGGATAAACTCCTCTCAAAATGGCCAAAATTCCGGCCCAAGTGGCGGGATTTTGATGCAAAAAAAATGTAATTTTTACCGAATTTGAGATGCAAACTTCGTTTGCGAACGTTTTTTTACTATTTATACATACTTCTCCTTTGGCAATAATGCGCCGTGAGGTAAACTTGTAAGATGGCCTTTTTATCACCTCTCCTATTTTTATTATTCGTGAGTTTTTATTCATCACCTCTCACCGCACAAGTCGAAGGCGTTTGGGATAAAAAAGTGGGGGCAGCGACTCAGTTTATTAAAGATGCATGGGCAGAATATGACCCCGAATTTAAAGTTAATTTATTTGATTTTGATTTACTTGAAGGCATTTCGCTTGGAACAAAGTACCACTACCAGATTTATCCAGCGTTCACAGGTCAGCTTTATCAAAGGGTTGATAAGTGGGATATCAATTTTGATATTTCTGCCCTGAAAGTTTTAGGTGTTGATAGTCCGATTTTTTTTAATTTAGATCGTGGTTCTTCTATTGTTTATGTTCGTCAATTTACTTCAAAATCAAAAGCGGCATTGGCCATGCCAGTTCCTTTTTATAAAATTCCGCTTAAACCGGAAGATGTCATAAATGATATGAACGTAGGTGATTTTGTCTCTATCCCAACCGGAACCGCTATTGGTTTAGGAGTTAGACCCAATTTAAGTAGCGGCGTATTGCATTTAAGGCCAGAAATTTCATATGTGATTGGAGGTCGATTCGATTTACAAATCATTAAAAAGTCTGCTTCGTCAGTAAAAATGCGGTTTGTATCTCAACAGTACAAAAGATTGAATATCGGCATCGATTTGAACCTTGGTCCTGAAATTGATGTTTTTTCCTTGAATATAACTAATAAGTCGCTTGAAAAACTCACACGAGTAAAATTAGTCGAATTGGGATTTACGACAGAAGACGGAAGTCTTTATGTGTTAGATTATGATTTAGATTTAAACAGCGACATTGGCAAAAAAGCATTCAACATCATGATTAAAGGAAACCTAAACTTAAAAAAGTTTCTACTCACGGAAAAACATAGTAAAGATTTTTGGGCCACTGATTTATCGGAACTAGATTCTTTGTTCCTTCAAGAAAAAATACGCACGGGTTCACAATATAATCAGATGGCGGTGAATCGAACATTTAAAGGAGCGAATGATTACGAGTTAAAAAGAAAAATGGGGGGTTTTAATTTACTTTTTTATCAAAGAGAAAGTTCTGGTTCAAGCGCTGTCAACGTAGTGACTTTTATGGATCAAGAGGATCAAGTCAAGCAATCACTTTATTACACTTACATCTCACGCAAAGAAAATTCTAAACTTTTTGAACGTTACAAAGAAGAAGTTTTTCGAAATCACTATGTGCTCGTTACAGCAGATGGCAAAGGAAATCCAGTGGATCGAGGCTTTAATGATTATGGATTTCGTTATGATTTACGAGATAAATTTATGAGAGTTAGTGAACAAATTGATTTTATCACTCTGCTTTATAACAACATTCCTCATAGCATTTTACAAAATATTTCAGGACTTGATCAATTTAGAAGTGATCAACGAAAACTCAATGCGCGAGCGGTTTTTCGCGTTTTGTTTCATAGTCAAGTTCTGGCTTTTTTTTCACTTTATACTGAAGAGCAATTACGTCAACGTTTCATCGATTACTTAGATACTAAACAAGTTTATTCACCCAATAAAAATGACGTCAAAAATTTAATTAATGAGCTTTTTAAAATGTTTACCACTTTTAACGACAACCAATCATCCACTAAAGAAGAAGCTCAAAAAATTTCTTTTAAACTTATGAAACTTGAAAATAAATTTAGTCTTTTTAAAAAATATGGCATCGGATTTTTATTACATTTAATTCCCGATGACTCTGAAAAACATCTCGCTTATATTTTTATCTCGCTAGAAGATGATGATAATTCCGCTTCAATAGAGTTTGGAACAGACCCCAGTTCAGAACTATACAAGTCACTACTTTTAATGCAATTTCTCATCGAAGGAAGACCCTACGACTTAAACTTGGTTGGGTATGAAGGTTAAAAGGCCCCCAATTTAATCGAGGGCCTTTGAGAAATAGTTATACCATTCATTTATTTTCATCTGGATCAAGACCCAAAAAAAGTACGAGTTCTGGTCCTTCAGTATACTTTCTCGTTTCGGCAATAATTTCTGAATCCTGGCAACTTAGCTCAAGCTCTTCAATGCTAGTGGCGGGTTTTTTCTGTTTATAAACAGGATTACAATGGGTCAAGATGGTATACAAAAAAGCATTTCTGCCCGTATGTGTTGAAGGAGAAAATGAATAAACTCCTCGAGTTTTACTTAGAAATCGTAAAGAGTCACGATCAGGATTTGAATATTGGGGATTTTGATCAACAAAACGATCGTAATAGTCATGTCCTACTTGGACAACTCCAAAAAGCAAGTCAGCAAACTTTGAATTAGTAATTTCCTTGAACGTTAAATAGGGATAAGTGCATTTATAAGTTTTTGCATAAATGGTGCTTCCTTTAAGTGAGTCGCCATACTGATCACTAAATTTCC
>JBIKWR010000115.1:0-10030 GCA_044356225.1 Bacteriovoracaceae bacterium
TCCCGCAGGAAAATTAATTCAAAATTACCCCTACGTGATTGAAGCCTTTAAGACTAACTACCTCACCCACCGCAAGAGATTGGTCGGCGGTTTTTACTCCTACGATTCAAAAATTGAAATCATCTCCTTAGGTAAAGTTTGCGAAGGAAAAAGTAATTCACAAGGCCGATTTGTCTGCGAACCGAACAAACTTCCCGCCGGTAGCATCACTCTCCAAGCTTCAGTTCTTGATGAAAAAAAACGTGCTGCGTATGCTGCTAGCAACGTCAATATCTATGAAGAAAATGTGGATCGCTGGTGGACACCTAGTGATAGTGATCGCATTGATTTGTTACCGGAAAAAAAACAGTATGAACCTGATCCTCAGGGAAAAGCCGAGGCCACTCTCCTGGTTCAATCTCCTTTTCCTGAGTCCACGGTTTTAGTGACAGTCGAACGCGAAGGAGTCCTTGATTCTTTTGTCACCACCATCAAAAGAGATCATCCGGCGATAAAAGTCCCAATCAAAGGGAATTATGCTCCCAATGTTTTTGTTTCTGCACTCGTCATCCGTGGGCGAGTGGGAGATCCCCAACCCACCGCCATTATCGATTTATCTAAACCTTCAATGAAAATGGGAATTGCGGAATTAAAAGTAGGCCATCAAGCGCATGAACTGATGGTCACAGTCAAAGCTGATAAAACGGTTTATTTACCACAAGAAAAAGTGCAAGTGTCGGTGGACGTGAAAACCGCCTTAGGAAAAAATCTACCTAAAGATGCAGAAATTGCTTTAGTGGCGATTGATGAATCACTATTGAGTTTAAAAGAGAATACGAGCTGGAAAATACTCGAAGCGATGATGGGCCAGCGACCCCTTTCCGTGGTCACCAGTTCTGGTCAAAATCAAGTCATAGGTCGAAGGCATTTTGGTTCCAAGGCCAAACCTCCTGGAGGTGATGGAGCTGAGGGAATGTCTGCCAAAATGGGTAGTGATAATACTCGAGAGGAGTTTCAACCGGCCTTATTTTGGCAAGCAAGAATTAAATTGGATGGCGCAGGAAAGGCGAAAGCGGTCATCCCCCTGAATGATTCACTGACTAGTTTTAGGATTGTTGCAATTGCCACTGGTGGAGTTCAATTTTTTGGCCATGGCCAAACCAATGTTCAAAGTAACAAAGATCTTGTTATTTATTCTGGTTTTGCCCCCTTGGTGCGCGAAGGTGATGACATCAAAAATACTTTAACCTTACGAAACACCACCGCTAAAGTGATGAACATTTCGCTTGATTTGTCGGCAAGAGAAATTGCCAATCTTACGACACCTTTAAAATTTGAACTCAATCCCCATCAGGCCAAAACCATCGATATACCAGTTAAAATTCCTCCAGGCATAAAAGAAGTTAATTATCTCATGGTCGCCAAAGATAGTGTCACTAAAAGCGAAGACCGATTAAAAACAAAAATTAAAGTTTTGCCTGCAGTTCCTGAACAAGTTTTACAAGCGACTTTGTTTCAACTGGATAAAAAGCAGACGATTCCCATTCAACAACCTCCAGATGCAATTCTCAATCGTGGTGGATTAAGAATTAAGGCCAGTGCCACGCTGGTGGCTGGGCTCGCTGGAGTCAAATCTTATATGGAAGATTATTCATATAGTTGCTTGGAACAAAAAATTTCTAAGGCGATTGTTTTAGAAGATCAAAAAGAAATAAAAAATCTGATTGAATCCTTACCTAGTTATATGGACGGAAATGGGTTGTTAAAATTTTTCCCAGCTTCTCGCTGTGGCTCAACTTTGTTAAGTCGATACATCCTCAATATTCTAGAGGAAAACAAATTTGTCCTGCCACCATCAACTCTGAAAAATGTCATCGGTGGTTTATCCTCCGCTCTTAATGGCCAAGAAATTTGTCAATCTTGGTGGGATGTACACTTAAAAGATCAATACTCAAATGAATCAAAAATTCTGATTATGGAATCACTCTCTAGATTTCAATCATTTTCAACATCCACTTTAGCGACAGTTCCCCTGAACCCCATGATATGGAAAACAGAAACCGTGGTGGCCTGGTACCAATTACTTAAACGCCAAGCTGACATTACCGATCGAGAAACTCATCTCAAACAAGCCGAAAATATTTTAAGATCAAGACTCAACTTTCAAGGTTCATTGATGAATCTTCAAGGAGACCTCGATTGGGAAGCTCAGTGGCGATTATTTTCCTCGCGCGATCAAGAAGCGTTGATGGTTTTTGGAGTGGCGTTAGAAGAGCCCAGCTGGGCCAGTGATGTGGGAAGAATGGCCAGAGGAATAGTTGCAAGGCTTAAACGAGGGGTTTTTGATACCACCATGGCGAATGCCTGGAGTGTCACCAAACTACGACGTTTTAGTCAAAAATTCGAATCCATAAAAATTCAAGGTGAAACAAAAATGGAAGCGGGCGAAGTGCAAACGACATTTAACTGGAAAAAAAATCCAAGTGGTGAGTTGCAAACTTTGTCTTGGCCGAAGGACTCAGTAAAAAATGTTATGAAAGTCAATTTTTCTCAAACTAGTGAAGGCAAACCTTGGATGCATTTTGAAACATTGTCCGCCATTCCACTTTTGGCCCCTTGGGATATGGGTTATGCCATCACTCGCAAAATCACTGCTATTTTTCAGCAAACTCCCCAAAAATGGAGCATGGGAGATGTGGCCAATATAGAACTCGAAGTCACTGCCAAAGCCGATCAATCTTGGGTGGTGATCCGCGATCCGATTCCCGCTGGTGCTTCTCATTTAGGAACTGGTCTCGATGGTTCATCCGCTATTTTAGATTTAGCACCGCAAACAAAAACCATTAACGAGGTTCGAGGGTGGCCGAGCGAATACTTAGAAAAAACGCAGGCGCATTTTATTTCCTATGCCGGATACTTACCTCGCGGTCGTTACAAAATTGATTATCGTATTCGTCTCAACTCCGTAGGAGAATTTAAACTACCACCGACTCGAGTTGAGGCCATGTATTCCCCAGAAACGTTTGGAGAACTTCCCTATGCGAATTGGAAAGTTGAGAAATAAAATTCTTATTTTCTCTTTTTTATTTTTTTCCATTTCGGGAATTATTTTTCTGTCTATGATTTTTGGGGGATCAAGAATGACGATTCCTGATTTTACTTCCGTCAAAAATCACTATCGTCCTTCTGATGTTTGGATTGTGGATCATCAATTACGGCCGATGGCCTCTTTGCGCCAAAATCCCCAGCACAGAAGTCTTGATTGGGTTGAATGGAGTCAGGTCTCTGAAACCTTTAAACAATTAATCATTCAAGTTGAAGACCAACGTTTTTATCACCATTTTGGAGTTGATTTCTTGGCCTTGACTCATGCTACTTGGACCGGGCTGATCAATCAAAAATTTAAACGAGGTGGTAGCACGCTAACCATGCAACTCTATCGTTTGTTACAAAGGACATCAGAGTCGGCAAAAACAAATTACCTGCGAAAAATTTTTCAAATACTAGGCGCGATAAAATTAGAGTTAACTTGGTCTAAAGATGAAATTTTGGAGGCCTATATCAACTTGCTCCCTTTACGAGGAGAGCTCGTAGGACTGCGAGCGGCGAGTATGGGTTTTTTTGATAAGCATCCTGAAGGTCTCTTAACAACAGAAAGCGCTTTGCTGATCGCTTTGATTCGATCTCCCAATGCCGAGATCGCGCTAGTGATTAAAAGGGCCTGTGAAATTTTAAAAAGTGTTGATTGTGAACCCCTTCATACTTTGGCGGAAACGACCATTGGCAAATCTTATCATTTGCCGAGGCACAGAGATCTCATCCCGATTCTCTCTGATCATGTGAAACAATCAACTTCAACTCCTAGTTTAATTCAAACCACTCTTGATATTCGCACCCAGACGATGGCGATGAGTTTATTGCGAGAACAACTAAGAATTCTAAAACCTCATAACGTCAATGACGGAGCAGTCTTAGTCTTGGAAACGGCGACGGGCAAAGTTCTCGCATATGTAGGAAATGGCGCGGAAGGATTTACCTCTGCGGCGCAAGTTGATGGAGTGCAATCAAAAAGACAAGCCGGTTCGACTATCAAACCATTTGTCTATGCTACAGCTTTAGAAAAACGACTACTAACTCCATCGGCTTTACTCAATGATTCCCCCGCAGACATTACTGTCGCCCCGGGGAAAGTTTATCATCCTCGTAATTATGACCATACTTTTCGCGGATTAGTGAGTGCCAGCGAGGCCTTGGGGTCTAGCTTGAATGTTCCGGCGGTCAAAGCGCTACAACTAATGGGTGAGTCTCACGTGCTGCAGTTTTTACGCGAATTCGGCTTGAATGATTTGTTTGCCGATGATTATTATGGACCAAGTTTGGCCTTAGGGGCGGTGGATGTTTCTTTATGGGAGATGACCCAAGGATATCGACAATTGGCGACTAATAAATTGGTACTTTCTGATCAAACGCGCGACGACCTGTTTAACATGCTGGCAGCACCAGAGTATCGCCGTTTTACTTTTGGTATGAATAGTCTGCTGTCATTACCCTTTCCTGCCGCGGTTAAAACTGGCACTAGTAAAGACATGCGCGATAACTGGTGCATTGGTTGGACTACCGATTACACCATCGGAGTTTGGGTGGGTAATTTTAATGGAGAACCCATGTGGAATGTTAGTGGAATGAGTGGAGCGGCGCCCATTTGGCGGCATTTGATGTTATCTCTTTCTCAACAGCTAATAAAAAATCCCCATCACCTTAACCAATTAACTCATTATTTTTCCCCGGCACCTAAACTACCTGTGCAAATGTTAACTCGAATTCGCTACCCGGCTCCCGAAATGTTAGTGGGGATCGACCCCGATATCCCCAAGGCGATCCAAAAACTTCCCATCGAAATTGAAAATCCGCTACCTGGTCACTCACTTTATTTGAATCAAACGAAACTCAGTTTGGCCAAATCCACTGTTCTTTGGTCATTAGAAAAAGGATCTTTTTTACTGGAATTAAAAAACTCGTCGGATTCAACAATTGATCAAGTAGAATTTGAAGTCCGTTAATTGGCATTGAAGAACTTTTCACATTTTCTACTTCAATGTCTGATTATCTTCCAAAAGCTTTTGTTCGATTAGTTCAGAGGCCAATTGGGATTCATTGCTAAACCATGAATCTTGATAATCGAAGGTTTCGATGAGATTTCTTCTTTCAACATGAGAATAGAATTTTGATTTTTCAGATCCAATCACGACACAATGAGAAAAGTCGCCTCTATTATTTTTCAAAATTCTTTCCAGCTTTAACAGACCCTGAAAAAACTTTGGTCTAAAATGAAATGATGTCGTTTGATCATAGTTAGTTTCATTAATTTCATCGTACTCAACAAGATTCTCGCTAAAGCGAGATTGACTATCTCTGCAGGAAAACTGCTTTTCCTTGACTACCAGGGATGATTGATCTTTTAACTTTTTTAAATATTCTAAAATTAATTCCTTAATAGCTTGTTCTCTTTTAAGAAAATCTTTGTGTGCTTTTGTATTTTTAAATGGGAAATTTAGCGATTTAAAAAAGTTAAAAAAGCTCCTCTCATTTTTGACATCAACTCTTATCAGCCCGGAGGCACTATTTGGTGCGATCCTATATCTGTTTGAAGTTGTAAAATAAAAAATAACATGACTAGGAACATAGACATCCCCTACTGAACCATTTCTCATTCGTTGATGAAAATAGAGGATCGATGCTTTGATTTTTGATAAATCATAAAACTCACTTGAATCCCTATTGACTGGCTCAATTTCGAAGCCAAAATGTTCTTCAATGTCACTGATAGCATTCGCTAATTCACTATCCACTTCAGAATGAACAACACTTATGAACAAAACAAAGTGCCAAACTGTCAATACCATTACATTTTTTAATATTTTCATCGTGATGGTATTTTAACATAGAGCTAAGGACGATCGAGTATTTTTCCTAAGAATTGTAATTTATTTAAAATTGACACTATTTGCTTAAAACTTTATAAAACATCAACAACAACAAGACTCCTTTAAACTATTCAAAAACTGGCAAAACTATGAAATTACTATTGTTTTTTTTTCTTTCATCTCAAATTGCCTGGGGAACAATTTACACAGATAAAAATTATAGTTTCCCCGCTGACGACGGTTTACTCAGTTCATTAGCTGGGAATTTGTTTGAGCATCACCTCACTAAGGATGATTTTATTCCCATCCCTGTTTCCCCCTTATTAGTTAATGAAAATTATCTCAAAAATATTACGAAAAGAAATCGCAAGAAGTTTACATTCTATTATCGCGCGCCAGAAACGAAATCTCATTCACTTGTTTTTATTCATTCAGGAATTGGAGGAGATGGTGAAGGGCCATTGGCCTTACTGCTCACCGAATATTTAAACAATCATGGGCATCATGTTTTAATAGTCCCTTCAATTTTTACCAAACAGTTTGTTGAATCTTGTAGCTTAACTGGTTTTCCAGGAGACATGCCAGCCGATGCCAAAGATCTCATCAATGCCAAAAATATTGCCCTTAATTTGTTAAAACGTGATCACTTTTTAAATGTTACTGATTTTTCTATGATTGGATATTCCCTGGGTGCACTGACTGCCGCCCACATAGGAAAAGTTTCCATAGAAGAAGAAGGTGCTTTTGACTTTAAAAAGATTGTCATGATCAACCCACCGGTCGATTTACTTTTTGGTCTTGGCACTCTTGATAATATGTTACTTAAGGAACTTTCCTATAATTCCTGGAAAAAAATTAAACTATGGTATAAATTGTCGAAGACATTTTCTTGGTCAAAAAAATCTTACCCTCCTTCCCTTTCCACTTATCAAAATTTGTCTAAACAACTGGAAAAATATCATCAACATGAAATTGAGTTAATCGTAGGAAAATCCCTGTCCAGTTCCTTAGAAGATGTTAAAAAAGCTTCACTAAAACGAAAAAATATATACATTGAATCCGCTTCCGAAGAGCTAAAACAAAAGTTTAAAAATTTACCTCGCAATGAAATCGTTAAATCAGATTCTTTTGTTAGTTATGTAGAAGGTATTCTTGTTCCATACTTTAGAAATTTTACTACCAAAGTTGATTATTCTGCTGAAACCCTTAACGAAGAATCTAGCCTCTCTGCTTTAAGAGATTATATCGCCAACAATGATCAAGTTTTCTTGATGCATAATCAGAATGATTTTCTGTTACGTGAACATAGTGATTGGGACTTCCTCCAAGATTTAGTTAGAAGTGAAAATATTTTTCTTTATCCATTTGGTGGCCATACAGGGAATTTATGGTTTGAGACTAACCGATTAGATATAGAAAACATTTTTAGTCGTTAACAAATTTTGTTACCATCTTTTCATCTACTTTAATTTAAATTTGATTTATCAAACGTGATCATTTCCCTTGCTGACAACAGCTTAGGCCAGCTATCCTGAATAAAATACAATTTGGGTCAATCTAGTTTGAGTTTTTTTTAATCCTGCTATAGTCCGGAAAATTTTTAGTCTAGTCTTTAGGGGGGTCTTTTGAAAACATTATTCCTTGCGATCATTTTAATTTGTTCTCCATTACTTGGTCTGAGCGCCCCCAACCAAAATCCCACTTATGATCTGTCCCAGACTTCCGATCAGCCATTGATTGACATTGGAATTCCAGTTTCTGTTATTCAAAATGAAATCATCAATGTAGTTAAAAATAGCTCAATCATTCATTCGATTGATTATTTTTTCATGGATCCACTTACCAGAAAATTAATGATTGAAGGACAGATTAATTATTCGCTCGATGAATTATTTAATTTTTTCCAGATCGAAAATACTCCTCGTTCTACCAAAGATTTGGTAAGGCATACTTTTAAATTAGCGATCGGATTTCCTACCACAGATCAACTCTTGCAAACAAATTATTTACGCTTAACCATTGATCAATTGCAAATTGATGGAGTTAGTTATCTCAATCTATTTTCCGTAGTCACTAGTTTTGTACAAGCCATTTTAGGGAACACAGATCTCGTCAGCTATTTAAGTAATTCTCAAGTATTATTGCCGGTACAAAATAAAAATTTAGTGCAAGAGCTCATTCAAAATAATGGGATTGTTTTTAATGAAACTAGTCGATCGGTATCAGTGAAATTAAATTTGTCGCGTTTTTCATTTTTTAAATCATTTAGTTATATAAACCCTAAAGATCTAGAGCAAGTTAAGCTATGGCATTTTGGACCTGATTTAATCGGCGGAAGAGAAGATTACTCAACATTTAGAATTATTATTGGATTGCATAAGCCAACAAAAAAATGGCGGGATCAGTATAAAGAGGGCGATGCTTCAGATCAATTATACCTCTCAAGTTCGCGAAAAAAGCTCTACGAGCATTTTGGAAAAAGTGAAAACTTTCTCAATGAAATGGAACTTTTTCTCGAGGAGCAATTATTAGCTAACGAACTCTATCCCTTAAGTCTAGAAGAAGGATATAAAAAAGAACTTGAGAACTTTCAACGTCTCCTAAAAAGTGAGTCGATTGAGCGACTGTCGACTGAAAATCACCATTTCAAAGCTGATCCCCAAAAAGAACATGAAAGTTTACAGCGCGAAACAAAAGAAAAAATTGTTCTGATTGTATTAGATATAAAAAGAAGAATAGCAATCAAAAATAAAATTCTCGCTGAGGCTGATTTACTAAATGAAAAAATGCCTTTTCTGACTCAAAAAATTAGTCAAAACTTAATCAATGGCACAATGAATTATCTTCGCGACATCGAAGTGGATGGCCAGCTTTTTATCAAAGACGCTGTTGTTGTTTTGGCCCCTCACATTCCTGGAATGATTCTTAAAGGGAAAATTAATGCTGACTTAAATTATATTCTGGGAAAAATTGATTCAAATTTACTTTCTACAAACTTTAAACCTCGCCTAATTGATTTTCGTTCTGGAATCCCATTTCAAGTTGTTATGGAAACACGAATGGGTAATCAAGGCGAATTGGCCCTCGATGTACAATCCATTAGTTTCCTTTCGGGGGAGCAAACGGTTCGGCTAGATCGTCATTCAAGACATCAACAATTTTTCCTAGATTTTATTAAAATTTATTTATCACAAACTTTATCCTCCCTGAGCTTTGATATAAAGGGATTAGATCAAAATATCTCTGTTGAATCTTTAAATTTAAAAAAAGTTCAAGATCTCAAACAATTTTTAAAAAAAATAAATCAATACAGTAATGTGACAGGAGTTGTTCAAACCATTCAACAAGATCTGGCCAGCAATCCGCTGATCTCAGTCGGCGAAGAGTATTTAAAGAAGAAAAGTGAAATATTATTCTCTGATGTCGTTTATTATGATGAAAGTGATAACTCCTTTAAAATTAAAATTGATCCTAGAATCGTCATTGAAAACGATACTTTTGATAATTTTAAAGTTTGGGATCTTGCTCCTGTAGCTTACAATGTTTTTAACAATACCTTCTTGGAAATTTCCGTGGGTGAAGGAAATCGCAATAAAACCTATCTCAATCAAATAAACTCATTTAGAAATCATACTGGGCAAAATGTCTTTTCTGGTCTTTATCACGATCATGATCAATCAAATGTTGATTTATTATCGACATTATCATTGTCTTATTTGGAGCAATCCATCAATTCGATCATTACTAAAATACTTAATTATTCGAATGGGGATTATGAGACAAAAATAAAAGAAGAAAAAGAACAAGAACATTACTTTGTTTCTTCTATCAATTTTAAATTAAAAAATGAAAAGACTTTCTTTCTCAATGTTTCGGGAAAAAGAATTCGCAAAAGTAAAAACTCTTGGAAATGGTTAAACAGAGGGGAAAAGTGGGTTGTTAAAGAAGACAATATCTCATTTTCGGCTGAACTTAACATCGAACAACAACTTTTATCTGACATCAAGACAAAAATTGCTACTGATAAGTTACCTATCTACTACAATGAACAAGTCATTAGCTTAATCCCCAAAAATATAAAAATAAACTTTGGGGAAGAAACTCTTATTAAAAGAATTTTAAGTAGG
>JBIKWR010000258.1:0-2808 GCA_044356225.1 Bacteriovoracaceae bacterium
GATCAATCAGCTTGGAATTGCAATCAATAAATTTCAAGAGAAATTAAAAGAAATTGAAGATCAAAAAATAATGGCAAAGTTGAAGGAAGATCGTTTCCAGCTAGCTCGTTCAGTCGCTCATGATTTACAATCACCCCTGGCGGCTTTGAAGAATGTAACAAGTTCCACCGAAGCCCAGGGACAACTTAATCTTATCCCAATGGTCATTGAACGTCTTGATTCAATGGTTAAAGACTTACTTAATAAATCAACTCTTAATTATTTAGATAGTATAAAGCTAAAGCAGATACTTGAAGGTCTGATCGCCGAAAAAAAGTTAACTCATCCACAATTACCAGTTTCTTTAGAAATGACAAATGTAGTAGAAGGGAGAATTTCTTGTGATGAAAATGGATTAATTAGAGTTTTATCTAATATTATTAACAACTCTTTAGACGCTTATATTGCAAATAAAAAGCTAGGGCCAATAAAAATAAAAGTCCAAACACTTAATAGACAAGTTCATATTTCAATTACTGATAAAGCCGGAGGCATACCTGCAAGTGTTTTTTCTGAGTTGGGTCAGCGGCCACTTCACTCAGAAAAAATGACCGGCCAAGGGATAGGATTATTCACCGCCAACCAACGTTTGAAGGAATGGGAAGGGCAAATGACCATTAATAATGACCTTAATATAGGATGTGAAGTTTGCGTAAGCTTAAGATTAGTTTAATAGTTATTTTATTATTCATGGGAGTTTTTTTTATTGTAAGGGAATATTTTATGACTCATCAAAGACTCCAAATCATGAGAATTGCCATACCAGATGGTCATATTCAATTTGATCCACAAAATTATCAAGATTTATATTCTATGATTATTCTCAACCAGATCTATGCAAAACTGTTTCGTTTCTCTCCCGAAGGAATTTTACAAAAAGATTTAGTAGAAAGTTGGAGTGTCAGTGCTGATCAAACGATCTATGATTTTAAGTTATCAGAGAGATACTTTAGCAACGGTGAAAGAATAACTGCTCAGCATGTCGTTAATACTTTTTATCATCTCTTTCGTCACCAAGGCGGAATGGCAAATGATCTTACTTACATTAAAGGTGCATCAGAGCTAATACGAGGGGAAATTCCTAAAGAGTTTGGCGTCTCAGTAGTGAACCAACAACATGTAAAAATAAAGTTAGATCGATCTATCGCTCTTCTTAATATCCATTTGGCCTGTCCTGATTTAAGCATCTTGCCCATTAATAACCCTGAGTTAAAAAAAACATTCAATCAAGAACTAGTGACTTCAGGATGCTACAAGATAAGTAAAACATTAGATAAAATGATTGAAATAGAGTTAGTAGAAACTTGTCCTTACGTATTGGCCAGTTCTCCTAAAATCATCCAGTTTATTAAAGTTAATGATGCTGCCGAAGCTTTTAAGTTGGCGATCAATGATAAAATTGATTCCCTCGATGTTTTTGAGTTTAACCATGAACAAACTGAGCAATTAAAAACAAAAGGCTTTTGGCCATCTCTTACCAATGTTAATAATCAGTGGTTTGTTATTTTATCACCTATAATCCCGCAGTCAGTGCGTGAATACTTATTTTCCAAGTTGTATTTTCATTCCTTAAAAGCGGTGGAAGATTTTGGTCTCAAACGTGCTTTTGGTTTGATTTCTTTGAATTTAGAAGGGGCAGCAAAAAACTATCTTCTCATTCCACCAGAAAATGAGATAAATCTTAAACATCCCTTTACTCTAGTTATCGATTACTCCATAGACGATAAGTTTACAGTTCAGGCCGTGCAAGAGGCCATGAAGCTTTGGAATGACCCCCTTCTGAAGATCGAACTCAATCCTTTGTCCCACAAAGAGTATTTAAGTCGAATGTTTGCTAAAGAAAGTCAGATAGTTTTTGGCAAAAAAGGGATGGATTATCCAGAGGGCCATGGCATTTTAAGTTATTTTTTCACCAATTCTTCTTGGACTTACTTTTATAACTTTAACCAAAAGATAGATGATTTGTTAAATTCTAGTGTTCGAGAAAGTGATGCCACCAAACGCGCCAGTCTTTATCTAGAAATTCAAAAAAGAATTTTAGCTGAGTTTCATTTCATTCCATTGGCCCAAGGTAAAACGGGAAGTGGACTTTGGAGTAAAAGAATTCAGTTTGTGCCAGATCATCCGATGGGAATGCAATATCTGCCTTTTGAATCTATAAAGTAAGTTCAGGGTTCGTGATACCATTTTTAGTTTAAATCATTGGGCAGATTATACTTCAGGTAGAAAAATAAAATATGGTCAAGGGTACAAAGGAGGCTATAGTAAAAGAAACTCCCAAACAGGAAATTATTTTGGATTAGGTTACAAGACTATTGGAGCAGGAGTTTATTATGATGGCCCTTACTTTTCTGAAATAGAGACTGAAGAACAAGGGACGATGAAGGGTGGTTACTTAAAATTTGGAAATTTATTATTTAAATCCAAAAAGTTAGCTTGGAATTTTGGTGCAGAGTTAAGTTATTTACAGGGAAAGTTAATTAATCGATCTGATGGCCAAAGCTATATAGATTATTTCAAAATTAAAAGTGGAAATCTTGAATTGTTTTGGGGACCTTCATTAAAAATCAAAAACGTTTTAATATCTGCAACCGTCAACGCCGGGGCCAGTTATGTTTTTATCGATGAGTTCTATACTTCTGGCTTTTATATTGCCAACGATGAACCTACATCGAAGGACCGTGCGCTTATTCCATATTCTACTCTTAGTGCTAGTTTAGGGTATGAGTTCTAATTTGGCGGAATCCATTTTCCCTTGCGACAATTTTT
>JBIKWR010000259.1:0-2807 GCA_044356225.1 Bacteriovoracaceae bacterium
ATAAAATAAAGGCATCAGCAGAAAAATTAAAAACTGAAGGAATTTCCACGGAAAATTTATCAAGAATGATGAGTGATGCCATTGATCAAAAATTCCAAGAAGGTAAAACTCAGAAATTAGAATGGGACTTACTCCTAAGCAGTTACGATCATTTGATCAATGAAATGGATTTATCGGCAGAAAATGAAGCGAGGATTAAAAGTGATATAAGTACATTCAAAATCCAGTTGGCCCAATCAAAAGCGCTCAATCAGCAAATCACCAATACATTGCTCGGTGGATATATTAATCATCAAATTGCCCAGTCTCTCAATAATGAAAATCTTTGTCCAAAAGTTCTAGCTTGTAGTGTTGATGGAACCGTGGGGAGTAGTATAGAAGTTGGGAGCATAGCCCCAGCAAATGCGAATGATGCTAATCAAGAGAATGATGGTGGAAGACGCAACAATAGTGAGACCAATCGTGCTAATGAAAATAATGAAAATAATGAAAATTATGTTGCCGAATTTCAGAAATAGCTAGATAAATTGTCGTGTTAATGTTTATCGAGTTCCCTTTTCTAAAGGAAAGGGGACATCACTACGTTTGAAAATCTTGCATTCTTATGTTTTACCCATAATCGATTAAAGAGTTTAAAATAATTTTATTTAAAAAATTTATACTAAAAATTTAAAGTGCATAAAAGGCAGATGGCTTGGTTTTTTGATTAAAAAGAACTCCCACGCGATAGAAGTCACCCGCTTTTTCTGGAACGACATATCTTTTGATATAATGGATTACTCCTGGAACAAAATGATGTTGGTGCTGGCCCGAAACCACTTGTAAGGCGAGCTTATCTCCTTTAACCAGTTTTAAGGCATCGTAGGCACTTATTTGAAAGGCCAATCCATGTTCTGAAATATCAAGGAGCTTACTTTTGAAATAGCGAAGTCCTATTTCATTTTTGGTCATTTTATTAAATTGAATATATTGCAATTTTTTTTCTAATAATAAATTTTGTCGTTTGAGTTCTCGACATTCCTCGCTTTTTAAAAAAGCAGGAAAGTCGATAACTATTTTAAATTTTGAATTAAAAATGATTTGGGCTTTGATCAATATAAATTTTTTTCGACAGAAAATGTAAAGTGAATCCAAGGGTTTAAAATTGAAGTTTTGGGAAATGGGGGAGAACTCAATTTTTTGATCACCTAAATCGATTTTACTAACAACTGCCCGACACGACTGACGATGATCATTTAAATTTTGCCAAAAAACTAAGCTGATTCCACTTTGTTTTAAATGAGAAACAATTTTCAGTATTTCAGGTCGATCTTCTATATCTCTAAGCTTTGGCATTAACATAAACAAACCCCCTGTCCCCAATCTAGAGAATAAAGTTTTTTTAATCTTTAAAAGAATAAAAAGCACTTATGTGAAAAATTTTCAGATCTAACCTCTTTAATTTTCTGAGCAAATCACTCAGAGATCAGTAGGCAAAAATTGTTAGAATTTAATTAAAACCAAGCGTTTTACAAGAGGAATTACAATTAAGGAAAGATAGTATGAGAGAATTTTTAGGTGAATCATAATCTCAAAAAAATTAAAAGTTATCCGTTAATTTTTTTGTTCTTTTTCTTATCTAAAGAATTATTCGCCAATTCATTTTGCGTGGCCCATAGAGGAAATAATGAGGATGAGTTAGAAAATTCATGGTCGGCATTAATATCGGCGGAACGACTAGGAATTCATGCCTTAGAATTTGATGTGATTCATTCTCTCGATGGAGTTCCTTTTCTGATGCATGATGATACTTTAAAAAGTACTGCCAAAGATCGACCTGGAAAAAAAAAGTGTAATGTAAAAACAAAAATTAACCAAATGACTTGGAATGAAATACACTCAGATTGCCAATTAAAGAATAATGAAGACATTCCTCTGCTCATTGATGTTCTCCATTTTTTTAAAAATTCGCCGGCGATACTTTTTGTTGAGCTTAAAGATAGTTATGTCAGTCCATTTACGTTTCAAATGTTAAAATCTTTGTTTGAAGACCAACCTGAAAAGTTAAGAGTTATTTCTTTTCATTTACAGCCGCTAGAGACCATTCGTTCGCTTGGTTATTCGGATCCATTCTTTTCTAAAATCAAAACTTTTTATCTCGCCAAAAATGGACCTTTTCCTATTCTTAATCATCAATATGATTTGAAATATTCAGACGAAAGTTTAAATTTTCTTAAATCAAGGCCGATTGGAGAAGAAACCGCTGTTTGGACAGTGGATTTTGCTTTTCAAATGAAAAAAATCAAAAAGGCGGGAATCACTTGGATAACAACTAATAATCCTGAAAAATGTCTTCGCGTAGTCGGATCAAATATTTAAAATAATCATTGGCTTAAATTGGTCAACTTATTATTTGATTGTTTTTTTTCTGACGGCCGATTAGACTTAAATGACATGGTAACATTTCCCAAAAAACTATTTTTTCTTTTTCTTTTTATCGCTCTACATACTCAATCATCTTGGGCCAACTCGATCGTTAAAGTCAGTGGAAATAAGGCCTTAATAAAATTTACCGGGACCCCACCTGATAATGGAAAGTTGCTGGTTGTTACCGACAGCAACGGAAAGGCCAAAGGTGTTTTAAAAGTTGTAAAGATTAAAGGTCAAGGAGGAATTGGCCAACTAGTAAAAGGAACGGTTTCTATCGGTCAGATTGCCGTGACGAAAGAAAAATTTTTGGCGATGAGAAAATCACAAAAAGTTCAAAAACAAAAACCACAAGAGCAACAAGAGCAACAAGAGCAAGAAGAACAAGAAGAACAAGAAGA
>JBIKWR010000260.1:0-2793 GCA_044356225.1 Bacteriovoracaceae bacterium
AGCTCCAATCATATTGATCGAAGTATGCCAAACATAAAGATTAAGAGCAAAGCTGATACTTGCGATCCAAATCCAGAAAGATTTTTTTTCCATTAAAAATTTCCAAGGAATGGAAGTTTTTTTAATTTTCAAAAAAATATACAATATGATGGTGGCAATAAAACAGCGATAAAAACCAATTTGCGAAGCAGATAAAGCTGATATTTTTGCAAAAATAGGAGCTAAGCTAATACACAATGCTCCATACACTAATCCCATAGGAGGTAACTCACTTCAAGGATGGCAAAGATTTCAGCTCCACTTGGGGAGCTTACTTTGATTTCATCTCCTTCAACTTTTCCAATCAACTCTTTACCAAAAGGGGATTTCCAACTGACTTTACTTCGCGAGGGATCCGATTCGTCTTCACCCACGATAATAATTTTTTTTTGTTCTGCTTTTGAATTTTCGATCAAAACGGTAGCACCAAAACGAATGACCTTTTCATAGTTGTTTTTATTGATCGTGATAAAATCAACAACGATGGCATGTTCAATTCTTTTGCCAAGAAATCGCAGTCGAGAATCAATTTCTTTAAGCCTTTTTTTTCCATAAAGATAATCTGCATTTTCAGAACGATCGCCATTACTCGCGGCCCAGGTAACTAACTTAGTGACTTCAGGCCGCTCAACTTGTCTTAAAGTATTATACTCATCGACTAATTTTTGATATCCAATTTGCGAAATGTAATTAGATATTTTTTTTGATTCTTTCAAAATCTTTTCCACTGATTATTCCTGATTTGACAGGTGTCGTTGCTGCCATTTGATTCATTTGATTAACTCGTTCATGACTTGGAGGATGAGTACTCATGGCATCGGTAAAAGTGGCCAACATTTGATTTTGATTTTTTTTATATTCTTGTTCCATGGTTAAAAGTTTTGCATAAAAAGTTCCGACATGATCTTTGTGATAACCAGCATTGAGAGCGGTTTTAAATCCAATCCGATCAGCTTCCATTTCATCCTCTCGGCTATTGGCCATGAAAGCAAACTTTTGAATGAGTAGTCCACCACCTGCTCCCGCAGCAGCCGAATAAAGCGCCACTCGACGTAAACAATCTCGATCTTCTTTTTTACAGACAAGTTTTCCCAGTCCTACTCCTGCCGCTCCACCCAGTAGAGCGCCGCCAATGCCATAAATTAAGGATTTGCTTTGATCTTTTTTCGCTTGATGCATTCTCTCGGCGGTGTGGCGAGCAGTGATATGTCCAATTTCATGTCCTATCACACCAGCAAGTTCCGCTTCAGTTTCAGCCATTTTAAAAAGTGGGGCGGTGACAAACACCGTGCCAGCTGGCAAAGCAAAAGCATTGACGTTTTTCACATCGACTAAAGTAAAGTTATAGCTATAAGGATTATTATGAAGCTTATTCGCTTGGACAATTTTTTGACCGATGTTATTAATGTAATTTTGCGCCTCTTGATTTTGGTGAGGAGGGTACTCTTTCGTCATTTGAGTCATATACTCGGCAGTCATTTTTCGTTCTTCCGCTGGCGTTAAAGCAACTTCTTGGCCAGCATTATCGCCCTCTCGGTGTCGATGCTGAGTTTTACTGGCACAAGATGCTAACAAAAAAGGTAATGCCGCCAAAAAAGTTCGTCTTCTGGTTGGATGAGAAATTAAGAAATTTAGATCATTCTCAAGAACTGCGAGCTGACTTTTTTTCATAAAAAATCCTTGTATTTAAATGATAAAATTAAAATTTAATACTACATCCATATGGTTTGGTTTTTGCGATACTGACATTTTTTTTATCTGATAGTTCTTTGAGTGCCAGCTCCACATAGTTTTGCGCTTTTGGGATATCAGCTTTATCTGCACTTGGGATACTATCAATCGCCCCTTGGTAGACTAATGCACCCTGAGGATCGATGATAAACAGATGAGGAGTTGTTTTCGCTTCATAAACTTGACCAACTTTTCCATCGGTATCGAGTAGCATGTGGTTTGCTTTTGATTTTTCTTTTTCCATTTGAGCAGTTGCAATAGCAGGAGAATCTAAGTGACCTTGTTTTCCAACAGCGGAAGAAACGATCGTCAGCCAAACGATTCCTTTTTTAGTATATTGCTCTTGCAATTCTTGCATTTTCTGAGCGTCATAAAACTTACGGACATAGGGACAACCGTGATTGAACCACTCGAGAACCACCGTTTTTCCGGCAAACTGCGATAATTTAACACTTTCATTTTTTTGATTTTTTAATTCAAAGTCGGGTGCTTTAGAAAAAGGATCTAAGGCCCAAGAATTGGTCAGCTGCAAAGAGAAAAATGTTAATACTAAAGTGGTTAGAATTTTTTCCATGAAGTCCCCCTAAAATTCAGCTAAAAACTGAGTGTTAAAACTTAGAATATTATTCGATTCATTCCGAGTGGGCGTTGATGCTCCACCATTGCTTACTGTTTGAGTTTCATAATTAGTTCTTTTGGCATATCCCGCACTCATTTTAAGCGCTGAATTTGCAGTCATATCAAATTTAAAAAATGGAGTGAGCCCAAACTCAATCCAACCATCTTCATCAATGGAGTTACTGCCAGGAGCTTCTTTTTCAGCACCATCAGCTTTCGTTAAAAATACTAAACCACCAATATAATGGCGATCTGTGACTTTTGATTGCAGTTCTCCGTCGAGGGTCAATTGCCAGCGAGAGCTAACATCATAAGCGGTATCACCGGAGCTCACGGTTAATTTATTTTCGGTGCTGGAAAATAGAAATTCAAACTCTGTTCCTGCTCTCCATTGAATTGAACTGC
>JBIKWR010000116.1:0-9824 GCA_044356225.1 Bacteriovoracaceae bacterium
CCGTTAGAAAAGGGGTAAATTCTTTGCAAATGACTCCCGTTTTTATGGGCTCGGCGTTTAAAAATAAAGGAGTTCAAGCGTTACTCGATGGAGTCGCTCGCTATTTACCTTCTCCTCTATCGTGTGAGAAAGCGACGGCGATTAACAATGATAACGGTGAAAAACAGCAACTCCAACCAGAAGCAGGAAAGCCTTTAGTGTGTATGGCGTTTAAAATTACTGACGAACAGTTTGGCCAGTTAACTTACACCCGTATTTATCAAGGAACTTTAAATAAAGGCGATACGATTTATAATACGAGAACCAAAAAACGAGTGCGAGTTGGTCGATTAGTGAGAATGCACGCCGACGAAAAAGAAAATATTGAATCAGCAGAAGCAGGAGATATTATCGCGATGATCGGGGTGGATTGCGCCTCGGGTGATACTTTTGTCAACGATGACAATCTCCTCAATATTTCATGTGAAGGGATGCATATTGCTATTCCCGTCATTGAACTTTCAGTAAAAACTAAAGACAAAGAAGATCAAGCGCGGATGTCAAAAGGTCTGCAAAGATTTATGAAAGAAGATCCAACTTTTCATGTTTTTACCGATGAAGAATCTGGCGAAACCAGAATTGCGGGAATGGGCGAGTTGCACTTAGAAATTTATGTTGAAAGATTAAAACGAGAGTATAAAGCTGAAGTTATCGTGGGTGCTCCTCAAGTGAATTATCGAGAAACCATTCAAACCGAAACTAAGTTTGATTACCTTCATAAAAAACAAACCGGCGGTTCAGGACAATTTGCTCACGTGGTGGGCATGGTGAAACCTTTGGCCAAGGAAGATAAAGCTGCCGAAGATCAAGTTTATCGATTTAATAACCAAATTAAAGGTGGGGTTATTCCCGGTGAATTTATTCCTGCCGTTGATAAAGGTTTTCAAGATGTGATGAACAAAGGTCCCTTGGCCGCGTTCCCAGTTATTAATGTGGATGCTTTTTTACAAGACGGTCGTTATCACGATGTGGATTCATCTGATATGGCCTTCCGAATTGCCGGCAGACAGGCGATGAGACAAGCGATTCGCAATGCTAATCCCATTTTGTTAGAGCCGGTGATGAAGGTAGAAGTGGAAACTCCGGATGAGTATCAAGGTTCAGTGATTGGCGATATTTCTTCTCGCCGAGGAGTTATCTTAGGATCTGAAACTGGAAATATGGGTGAGAGTATTATTAACGCCTTTGTTCCACTCGAGAATATGTTTGGTTACTCCACCGTCTTGCGGTCGATGTCTGCTGGAAAAGCGACTTATACTATGGAGTTTGAAAAATATGCTCCTTGCCCTGCCGATGTTCAGGCGAAAGTGATGAAAGTTAGGGCGGAGAAATTAGCAGCAGAAGATTAAATTTTTTTGTTAAATCTCATTAATGAGGAAAATATTTTGTGATTGAAAGCTCGCAACTTCAAACATTGATTTCGGTAGCTAAGTTTAACAGCTTTAGCAAGGCCGGTGATGAATTGGGAGTGACTCAATCGGCGATTAGTCAGAGTATCAAAAATCTTGAAAACAAAGTCGATGCCAAATTGTTTAAACGTAGTGGGAAGAATGTTGTTTTAACCTCAGATGGTCGAAGGCTTTGTGAATGGGCCCAAGATTATTTAGGAAAATTTGAAGAAGTTTTAGAAGACATTTCTACCAATAATAAGTCCATGAAAGGCACCTTAAGAATTGGAACTCTCTATGGTCTGGGAAAATCTTGGCTAGGTCATCAAGTGATTAATTTTGGACTTCGCTACCCAGAAGTTTCAGTGCGAGTAACGCTAGGGTTTCCTCAAGATTTGCTGAGTGACTTTGATCAGTTTAAGTTGGACTGTTTGATCGTGCCGGAATTTGCCATTCCTGGCCATGCCCATATTGAATTGTTAGGTGAAGAAAAATCGGTCCTGATTGTTCCTTTAAAAAACACTGATGGTAGTGAATTTGACTTCAAGGCCACTAATCTTGAAGAATTTGGTCAGTCTCCGACGATTCTCTATGATCATAATGATGCTCTTTATTTACAATGGTGTAGGCTTACTTATGGCCAAATTCCCAAAAAAATAAATCGAAAATTGGTGATTAATAGCCACGGGAATATGCTCAAGGCGGTGGCCAGAGGTTTAGGAATTGCAATTCTTCCAACTCATGTGATTGAGCGATCTTCTCACCGAAATAAAGTGAGAATTATTGGTCTCAATTCGGCAGTGACAACTTCCAAAGTTTATTTTGTGAATCATGCTGAAAATCTCAATAATATGAGAATTTCAGAGTTTAAAAAGTTTCTTCAAAGTGGCGACAATCCGCTAACCCTATTACAATAAGATTATGGAAAATTCTTCTGGCGCTTCCTCTGGGTCATCACAAGAGGATGAACAGTTTGCCATCCCATTCTCTGAATCCCAAAAAGACTTTATCCGCTTTCTCCAAAAGAAAGGTCTTAAGCTGATGTTGGTGGGAGGAGCGGTTAGAGATTTATGCATGGGCCTGTCATTACCCTCTGATCTGGATATGGAAATTCGATTTTCGCAAAAAGAACTTGGTCAAACTTGGGCCAAATCAATGCTCTCTTTGGGGTTATTAATAGAAGAACACTATACTATTGAATTGGCCTATCTCCCTTTTAGCATTTTAAAAATGACCACTGGCGATTGGACGATGGAGCTCTCTTTACCGAGAAAAGAAATTTATGATCAAAAAACAGAAGCGAAAGGGCATCGTGAAGTTGAGGTTATTCTAGATAATCAGTTATCCCCCGAAGTGGCCGCTGCCAGGCGAGATTTTGGATTTAACTCCATTGGTTTGGCGATTAATGAAGACTACAATGGACAATTTGTTGACCCTAGAAATGGTCGTAATGACTTGAAAAATAGAGTGTTAAAATTTAATGAGCATTTTATTCATGATCCCGTTCGCTTTGCTCGTTTAGTTCGTTTTCATGTGAAATATGGATTTATGATTGATGAAAGCAGTCTTTCTCTTTTAGCAAAAATGGATATTACATACTTAACAAAACATTATTTTTTTTATGAAGGATTTAAAAGTGGAGACATCGATAGCTATTTCAAAACTTTTTTTTCCTATGTTCAAAGTTTTAATTTAATTATTTCCCCCGCACTTAAAGATTTAGATTTTTTAAGTGAGTTAAGAAAAAAATCTTATAAAAATTATATTGATATATTTTATGAGTTAGTCTATTTGGATAAAGATCCAGAACAGATTAAACTTTTTGCTAATTATGTAAGATTAAGTAAAAAAAACATTCGGATTATAAAAAATCTAATGTTGGGATTTCGCTTTTTTGAACCAAAAGATTTTCAAAATCATGTGATTGATTGGTCTGACTCTCCCACCAATATAGTGGAGAGTAACTCCAGTTTTAAAAAAATGTTTCGTTATATTGATTTTTTAAAACTTTATTCGACTCTGAGTTCGACGGAGGAATCAGAGTCGAGATTAAATGAGAAAAACTCAAGTATGAAATCCCTCGATTACCTTTTTAGCATGGATTTTTCTACGATTAAGACTTTTATTGATCAGTATCAACTTTCACTTCCTTGGGCGGGTCGCGAAGAGTTTGAAAGCTATTTGTTTATGCATCAACCATCATTAGATATTCGCGAGGGTCTATCTTTTTATTTTCATCTAAAGTATCGAATAAAAACTGCTTTACTTCGATAGGTCCTGAAGTTTCTTGATTGTCAAAACCTCGTGGAGTAGGGCAGTTTATGCCGATTTCGATAAAATTTGGTTGGCCGTTACTTTTGTGTGATAATGAAGAAGAGGCGTAATATGTCAGAACTTCATAGCATTTTGGCAAAACATCAAGGGAAAAAAAAGTCCGAATCAACTTCGACTGAAACTCTGGATGCAAAAAATCAAGGCCCTTTTTATTCAGAAATTCCCGATTTATTTTTTGATCAAATTTTAGTCCAGTATAAGCTTGGTCGAATTGATATTTTGTTATTGATGTATCTTTATCGAAAGGTTTGGTGTCGACCAAATCTTTATCGGGATTATGGTATCACGCAAATACTCAGCTATACAGATATGGCCAAAGGGTGTCATGTGACGTTGGAAGATATCTATCAATCTATAAAGAGGTTAGAAGAGTTGAAATTTATTGAAACCATCAGATCAGGCCAATATTTTGTGAGGAAGTTTTTCACTAAAGAAATGGATGATTTGTATCACGTCAGTTACGAAGTCTAGTTACTAATCTGGTATTCATTAGATTTTCTTGATGATAGTATTTTAATATTAAATTTAATATCCACGATCATACATTTCCTCGACTCCCAACAATTTTTTCAATTATTAAAGATAATTTTTCGGACAAAAAAAGTGGCCTCTTTTTTGATGTTTGTTGTGATCATGGCCAGATCGGCGATGAAATTATTAAAATAAATTCTTTTGCTAAAGTTCATTTTATTGACTGCTCATTGCCCTCATTGGAAAAAGCAAAAAATCGTGTTTCTTTAAAAAACCAACATCAAGCTATTTTTATTCATGAAAAAGCCGAGATTTATTTTAGGTCAAGATTCATTGGTCCATCAGATGTGATCATCTTGGCAGGAGTTGGTGGCCATTTAATTATTAAAATATTATCCGAGATATTTGCTGCCAATTCACATTATCGAAACTTTTTTTATATTCTTTCTCCTGAGCGAGATCAATGGGAACTTCGCGAATTTTTATATGTCCATAAAATGAATTTAAAACAATCGTTTGTCTGTTTAGATAAAAAATTTCGTGAGGTCTTTTTTTTTACTCCAGATGGAGTCCTTCCATATCAAAACGGTCAAGATTTATTAGATCCTAGGATCAATCAAGACTACCTGGCGTCTTTAATTGAAAATATCAATAAACGTAGATCAAAGTCTAAAAATGAAATGATCTTTAAGAAGCTTTATAATGCGGGTAGGATTTACCTATAAGTCTTGATTATCACGGCAATGATACAATCAAGATATCCATGGAAAAGAAAAAAGTTAAAAAAATCTATTATGTCGGTTCCGACGAATCGTACTGGAACAATCTTAAAAATGAATTTTCACTGATTTATAAAATTTCCGAAAATCAGTCTCAAGACCAATTTGTGTTTAAAAGTATCGCGCCAAAAAATGAGGATCCATTTTTTCATCAAACTTTTTTAACGATTATAGAAGAAATTCCAGATATTGTTTATATCGATTTTACCAGCCGATATAAAATTTGTGCCAATTTGGCAAAACTCATTTGTCGAACGAATAAAACCAAAAATGTTAAAGCGATAGGTCTGATTGACCAGTTAACCAATAATCTTTTCGTTCAGGCCACGATCAATGCCGGTATGCCAATCACTCATATGAAAGGTGCTGAAATTCATGATGTTGTTTGGGACGCATGCACCTTGGCCTTTCCTAACGAAACGATTGATCCAGAGTATGCTCGCGCCTCGTTGCTAGAATCAATAAAATTTTATGTTGATTTTAGAATTAATTATGTCAGCAGAGATCGTTTATATTTAGAAGGTCCAAAAGCGATGGCGGTGGGTGATAAGGTGGAGTTAAAATGGTCGATAGAAGAAAATATTTTACCTTCGCGGAATTTTAAAGTTGAAAAAATGACGGCAGAAAATTTGTATTATTCAGAGGAGTTCGCTTATGAACTATCTTATGAATACGCAGATAAAATGACCCAACGAAAACAAAACGAGTTGATAAAAAAACTCAATGACCCTTTTAGAGGAAAAAATGATGTTGATATCGACTTATTAGAGCAAGCTTCAGTAGAAGATGAAGAAGAAGTCAGCAGCGCTTTAGTTTTAGTTGACACCGATGAAGATACATCTGTTTTAAAGTTTGCGGAAGATGATGACTCAGGAACACTTGAAAATAATAAAGCAGAATTATCAGCTGAAGATTCAGGACCTTACTTGCCACCCAGTGAAACATTGATCAATGTTATAAAAAAACGTTATACCTCTTGGATAAAGCATTATCCCAGCAAAGGAAAATCAAAAAATGTAAAAATACTAGTGATTCAATCGTCGATGAAATGTTTAAAGAAATTAAACGAACCTGCAGATCAAAGTTCATATAAGTTTATATTTCAAAACAATTTAGTGGATATCATCAATGAGATTCGAAAATACCGGGCCCATATTATCGTTTTTGAATATGAAAGTGTTCCCACCAATTTAGATTCGAAGATTGATCCACTCAATTATAATTCGGCGGAGTCATTAAAAGAGATCTTTAAGTGTATTCATTTGATTAGTGGTTATTTTCCTTATGTGGTGATTTTTAATAATCCCACTTACACCAGTCAAGTTTCGAGGGATGCTTTTGAGTATGCCCAGATCATGGTCAATCCAGGAGAAATTGATCTTCCTCTAGTTTTTAATTTAGCAAAAATCTTTGAAGACAATATCACAAAAAAACTTTTAGCGTTGGGAACTAAAAAAATGCAGGAATTTTTGCGTGAACGTTTTATCAGTAAGAGTGAATTAAAAGCTGAGGATTTTTTAGAAAAAAAACTTTTTTTAAGCTCGGAAGAAGATGAAGCCTACTTAACACTGGAACAAAAATTACAGTTGATTTCCATGACTGAAAGTGAAGTGGTTTTTGTTTATGAAGGTCCCGAATTGCAAATGTTTCGACCTTATCGTTTTAAGATTCCCATCCCTATGAGAGTGACATTAGTTCCTAAAAAATCAACTTCACCTGGTTTGCAAATTAAAAATAGTTATCGAGGTCTGATTCATGCAGTAGGAGAAAAGGACAAACAAAAACTTAGACGTTTTGTTAACTCAGTATTTAGTGCAGTTAAAGATCAACAACGAGAATTGGAAAAACAAGAATTAGAAGAATTAAAGAAAAAATACTTACTAGAAAATAGTCAAGAATAGGCAATGGTTTAAAGGAATTCATTATGAGAAGTTTTTTTATTTGGTCATCGCTGTTAACTTTGATTTTGCAAACGACTATTTTGTGGACTTTAAATAGTTTTTGGTGGACTTATATTTTTACCGCACCAATCATTCTCTTGGGCATTTATGATATGTACCAGACCAAACATACCATCAAGGCGACTTATCCACTGGTGGGAAGATTTCGTTATTGGATGGAAATTTTAAGGCCAAAAATTTATCAATATTTTATTGAGTCAAACACGGACGGAACACCTATCAGCCGGATTGAACGCTCTGTGGTTTACCAACGTTCAAAAGGGGAGTTAGATTCCGCACCTTTTGGAACTCAGTTAGATGTTTATGAAGTGGGTTATGAATGGATGAATCATAGTTTGTATCCACTTAGTTTAGAGACCATCGATCATAACATGAGAGTGGTTATAGGGGGAAAAGATTGTTTGCATCCTTATAATGCTAGCATCTTAAATATCTCGGCGATGAGCTTTGGCAGTCTTAGTAAACATGCTATTAGGGCATTAAACCTTGGGGCAAAATTAGGCGGCTTTGCCCACAATACCGGCGAGGGTGGATTATCTCCTCATCATTTGCAAGAGGGGGGAGATATCATTTGGCAAATTGGGACAGGATATTTTGGTTGTCGAAATGCGGAAGGTCGATTTGATGCCGAAAAGTTTACCGAAAAAGCAAAAATACCTCAGGTGAAGATGATCGAGATTAAACTTTCACAAGGTGCTAAACCAGGCCATGGAGGAATTCTGCCGGCAAAAAAAAATACGCCAGAAATTGCTCTTATTAGAGGGGTGACGCCTTACACTCGAGTTTTATCTCCTTCCGGGCATCGTGAGTTTCATGACTATCATGGCATGATCGATTTTATTGAACTGTTAAGAAAACTCTCTGGCGGAAAACCAATCGGGATAAAACTTTGCATTGGTCATCACCGGGAGTTTAAAGAACTTTGCCAAACAATGAAAGAAAGAAATAGTTTTCCTGACTATATCGCCATCGATGGCGGGGAAGGGGGAACCGGAGCAGCACCACTGGAGTTTACCAATTCCGTTGGAACTCCGATGCGTGAAGGTCTCGCCTATGCTCACAATACCCTTTTGGCCAAAGGAATAAGAAATGAACTCAAGTTATTGGCCAGTGGTAAAATTCTTTCAGGATTTAACATGGCCAGAACAATGGCGTTAGGAGCTGATGCTTGTTACGCTGCTCGTGGCATGATGCTCGCCTTGGGTTGTATTCAAGCTTTAGAGTGTAATAGTAATAATTGTCCAGCGGGAATAGCCACTCAAAATCCTCAATTGTACAAAGGACTCAATATTAATAACAAAGGTGACAGAATTCGAAATTTTCATCGAGAAACATTGATTGCATTTGCGGAAATGTTGGGTGCTGCTGGATTAAAACATCCCTCAGAATTAACTCGTGATCATATTATTCGTAGAGTCAGTAATCATAATACTTTATCTTATGCAGAAATTTATCCTTTACCTGACACCGTCAATTTATGATTTGAAAAATAGTTGACAAGAATTACTGTCTATTAGACCTAGCAAAAAGAAAACTTAAAGCGGTGATGTCATTTAACCGACAAGATCGTATTCTATGGCCAACAAAAAAATTGATTATATTTTTGAATTTGAAGGTGGTGAACATTTAGTTTATGAATTGGAATTTCATGAAAAAACGAATCACTATATTCCCAAATCACAAGGGCCATCTCCTGATTGGACCGCTTTAGATCATCATCAATGTGAAAATTGTCCTTTAAGCAAAGGAGATACTCCCCAATGTCCAATTGCCAGAAATCTGGCGGAAGTCGTCAATGCCACAAAAACCCAAATCTCGCACCAGAAAGCGGTGGTGGTAGTCAAAACTAAAGAGCGTACATATTGTAAAAATACAACTTTGCAAGATGGATTGTTTTCACTTTTTGGAGTGATTATGGCCTCTTCTGGCTGTCCCCATCTGGATTGGTTAAGGCCTTTAGTAAAATTTCATTTACCTTTTGCCACAGTGGAAGAAACACTTTTTAGAGCAGTGAGTATGTATTTGTTAAAGCAATATTTAGGTCATAAAAACGGTCGAAATTTTGATACTAAAATTATGGGACTGTTAAAAAATTATGAAGAAGTTGAAAAAGTTAATCTCGCCTTTTCAGAGAGGATAAAATCAATCACTAAAGGAGATGCCGATAAAAATGCACTGGTCGCTTTGAATATTTTCGCTCAAATGTTCAGCTGTGAATGGAACAATAATTTTGATTTATTAAGTAAATTATTTTTTGATGACTTAAAAAAAACCGGCTAAAAAATTCGATTAAGCTGGATTATGTTTTTCCCAACATTTTGCAATTTTTTCACTTAATGACTTTTTTGACCAAGGTTTAATAAGATAGTTGCTGGCACCTTCTTTGATGGCGTCGAGAACATGATCTTGTTCATTTTCAGTCGTTAACATTAAAAATGGGATAGTTTTAAAAGCCGTTTGCTCTCGACACCACTTAAGAAAATCTAATCCGCTTTTTCCTGGCATATTCCAGTCACTGATAATGAATTGAATAGGAGTTTCAGAATTTTGTTTTTCATTCATCACAGCAATTGCTTGGTCCACATTTTCGGCTTCAAATATTTCACCTTTAAATCCAAATTCTTTTAATTGAGTTTTGATCATGATCCGAATGGATGAATAATCATCAATAGTTAAAAAAGTGGTTTTGGAGGAAATCATGTTAACATGCTCCTTTCTATTTATTAATTTTTAGAAAACCTGGCCATTTTCAAGGCCGAACGGTTTATTGTTTTATTGTATCGGAAATAGTTATTATTGCCAGCGATTGTGTCCAGCGAATGTGTAAAGATGAAGTCGAGAGAAAAAAACCA
>JBIKWR010000184.1:0-5361 GCA_044356225.1 Bacteriovoracaceae bacterium
TGGATCGGCGTCATTCCCTAAAAGGTTGAGAGGTACATAACCTTGTTGATCTTCAAATATTGCCGCAGGCGTATCATTCATCGCAATGGGATTTTGGTTAACGACATTTGAATTATTACTCACATTAATATTGATCGTCGCAGTGGCACTCGCTCCTAAGGGATCATTGATTTGATACACAAAAGAATCAGGCCCTACAAAATTGTTATTGGGTGTATAGGTAAAAGATTTATCGATGGCATTAAAAATCGCATTGCCATTTGTTGGTTGGCCTACCGGTGTAATGGTCAAGGCCTCCTGGTCGGGTTCAAAGTCATTATTTAAAGGATAAACTTTTACAGTGGCATTGACTGGAATGACCGAGCTATCATCGATCGCCACCGGAGCATTGTTGTTATTAGTGATTGTTAAAGACACTAAACCAATGGCACTTAGACCTTGGGCATCGCGAACGTAATATGAAAATGAATCGGTCCCGATATATCCAAATTGCGGAGTATAAGAGACGGTTTGAGAGTTGGCATTATTGGTATTAATTTGCGCTGTCCCATGCCCGGGCTGAGTAACTTGTTGCAACGTCAAGGCCTGAGGTGTTTCTAAATCCGTATCATTCGCTAGAACATTAATTTTTATCAAAACATTTTTATTTGTCACCACGATATCGTTGGTGGCGACGGGAGGCGAATTTATTTGGTTAATAAATAAATTTACCGCGGCAGTCGCCTGAGTTCCTTGAAGGTCTCTCATGGTGTAGGTGAAGAAAACCACACCCAAAGCATTGGCAGCGGGTGTAAAAATTAAATGTTTATGATTGGCCGCTATGCTGACCACTCCTTCGGCAAAAACATTTTGCGATACACTGATAATTTCCAGTGGATCATTTTCAATATCACTATCGTTGGCCAAAACTAGGAGTTGACTGTTGCTATTGGCAGGGACGGTGATAGCGTCGTTGTTGGCCAAAGGAGCATCGTTAACTGCGGCAATAGCGATTTGAAAAATGGCATCGGCAGTTTTATCTAGCGGATTGTTGGGATTGTAATAATGAAACTTAAACTGATCATTGCCAAAATAATTGAGATTGGGCAAATAGATAAAACTGTTATCGAGAGAATTGAAAGTCAAAGTACCATAGAGCGGCAGACTGGATATTTTCGTTTTTAAATTTGAAAGAACAGGTAGAGCTATAAACCCGCTGACGGCAGTGTCTTCATCGGTCGAGACAAATGCATTGTCGATGTCTTCTCCCGTGGCCAGTGCCAACAGGGGAGATTTGTTCAGATCATTTTCATTGATTAAAGATGTTGCTAAATTACAGCCTTGAGCAATAAAAAGTATTGACCAAACAAACAAAGGAAATTTTTGAATGTACATAAAGACAGTGTGGTTTTTCATAATACTAATTCTAGAAGAGGAAAACGAAAGCACGAAATAGATTGATCACAAAATCTATCGGTTCACTTAACTCGTTAATTAAGCAAGAAATTGAGTTGAATGATTTGGATAATCAGTAATAGATCGATGACATAATTTAGTGGCAGTTTAAAGGTTTGTCTCATCCAATAAGACATCAGTGGGTGATAGTGACTTCACCCACTTAGATATTTTTAACTTACTCTATATTTAAAACTGTCTGATTTTAGGGGGGCGGTCATTCTGGTTCATTTTGGTGGCGTATTACAGTATGAGCTTTTATTTACCGGATTGTTTTAGACAATAATAATCTTTAATAAAGAACCCAGTCTTGATTCTCAATTTCTTCAAAAAAAAGGCATCGATTGTAAAAGTAGATAGATTATAGAAATAAACATTTGAAAATTTTACGCCAGTTGCTCACAACTTTTTTAACAGTCACTGGCCTTAATCCTTTAATAGATTCGTCATCAGCGCATAGACTTCCATGCCTTGATGCAGACTCGAAGAACACGCATGAAAAACTACCACACCATCATGTTCAGATTTTACTTCTTGTAAAACCTTTGAAACTTTTTCGCCTTCATTTAACTTAGAAAAATTAAGCACGCGGTAAAGGACTTCTCCCTTTTTGACAGTTTCCCCAGGTTGTTTGCAGTAGTCGATTAAACCTGCATCTTTAGTGTAATAAGTGATGTAATCTTTGATCAAACAAGCATGAGGTTTTTTTAAAAACTGTTCAGCATTGCCTGAAAAAACTTTTTTAAATTTTAAATAATTTAATAGGCCTAAAGCGTCTTTTGTCCCAGCTTTAAGATCTAGAACTTCTTCACTGCCTAGCTCCACCGTAAAACTTTCAATAAAATAGGGCAGTAATCGATTATGTTTTTTCATCGCCCAAACTAATTTTCCCCAAGGATTAAAAGTCGCCTCATCCATCGCCGAAGCAAACTCACAAGGGATAATCAAATGATGGGGAATGTGAAAATAAAGTGCACTCTCTTGGGCAAAATCTGGAACATAAAGATATCTCACCGCTTTTGGTCCAGTATGGAGATCGAGAACTATATCGTATTCACAGGCGATTTTTTGTAATGTCAAAGCGGTGAGTGCTGAAGCTGACATGCCAAAGCGGTTGAGGGAGTTAAACTGATCATCGGTGGCCTTTTTTAGTTCATGTCTAAAAGCTTGTTTAATTTCTGCATCTGATTTTTGATGATAACTCTCACAAAATTGTTCAAGATTAATTTGCGTGGGAAATTTGCGTTTACTTTCATCCATAATAACCGCATCAAAATAACCGCGATTCCAATTATCTCCAGATACCGGATCAAATCGCCCAAAGGTATGTGCGCCTAATTTTTGATTCATGCCAAAGGGATTGGCCATGGGGATGAAACAAATGTCTCCCAGTGGTTGTTGCGATTCACAAATTTTCATCAGTTCAAAGATCGCGGCATTGCCTTGCAGTTCTGCTCCATGCACACTTGATTGAATAAAAGTTTTAGGTGCAGTAGGATCTTGACCTTTAAAAATAAACACTGGAATGGTGAGATAAGTCCCATCAACTAATTCTTTAATGCGAATATCTTGTTTTTTAAATGACATACGTTTTACTCCTAGACCAAATAATGAAAAGCAGGTCTTGGCATGCGAATAAGTTCTAAAATTTCATTCTTCTCACCCTTAAACACCGCTTCCCCAGGAAGTGAATGACATAAAAAGTAAGGCATGCTTTCGGTGAATCCATAAGCGCCACATTGTTTAAATAATAACCAATCACCAATTTTTAAATCGTCCGCCAATTCATAGTCACCCAAAAAATCTAAGGCGGTACATAATGGCCCATGGATCTGATAGGTTTTTAAATTTTGATTCTGGTTACACAAAACACTTAAAGGAAATCCTTGTTTAGTGAGAGAAGGTCTCGCCAGCTGATTCATGCCGCTATCTAAAACTAAAATGTCTTTATCTGAAACTTTTTTTAAATCGATAATTTTAGTGACATAAGATCCAAACTCACCGACGGCAAAGCGACCCAGCTCCAACCATATTTCTGGCAGTTTAAACTGTTTTTTTAAATTCGATAAAATGGTCATCAGTTTTTTCCAATCCACCGATTTTTCACCTAGACGGTAAGGAATTCCCACACCACCACCGAGATCAATGATGTTAAGTTTGAAATTCATTTTATGCGCCAAATCCTGGCAGTGATTAGTCGCTTGTTCCCAAATTTCACCTAATTGATTTTCGCTTAAAATATTACCCCACTGAAAAGTATGAACTCCTTCAATAGATAAGTTTTTAAATTGAGAAAGATCAATTTTTTGCCATTCACTCGCCTCTAAACCAAAGGGTGTAATATCATTGCCACCCAAAAGCGCATTTTTATCGTCTTTTTTTGGCCAGCGAATTTGTAATCGTAAAAGCACTTGGGGTATTTTATTTTGTTCACTTGCAACTTCATTTAACCACTTTAATTGATTGTAACTTTCGCATACAAAAGTCTTCAGGCCATGAAAAAGATATTTGGCCAGTAACGCCTTAGATTTAGCAGGGCCAGTACATAAAATTTTTGCTGGAGAAATATTTTGTCTTAACACTTGCGCCAACTCACCGGGAGAGGCGATATCAAAGTTCATTTGGCATTCATCCATCACCTGTAAAATGCTCGAAAGCGGATTGGCCTTGCAGGCGTACCAAAGTTTAGCGATTCCTTTTGCTTCCTTTTGAATCGCTTGCATATGGGTGCGCAGTTCATTTACATGATAAAAATAAAAAGGGTGATCTAATTTTTTTGCCACTTGCAGGACGATTTCCTCTTTCGAAAATCCTTTCCCTTCAAACGAAAACTCACTGCCTCTTGGCAGTGGTTCAAATTCTAAATCATGGCGAAAAAAAATTTCTTTCACCGTAAAAATTCCTCAAGCTGTAATGACTTTTCCGATTTCTCATCGCGGTATTTTATAATGATCGCGCAGTTAAGAGTGAGGTGTTGCTCTTTTGCCCATTCATTATGAGCAGAGATAGGTCGATTTCCAGGAACTACCACGGCATGGGCGGGGATCGCCTCGCCACTATGAAGTTTTCTTTGATGGACAATATCGTAAATCGGAACACTTTTAGAAAGGATCACTCCAGGAGCAATCACCGCTTTGGTTCCCACTTGAATGCCTTCGACAATAATCGATCCGGCACCAATAAAAGCATCATCTTCGATAATCACTGGTGCCATCCCGATGGGCTCTAACACACCACCTATTTGCACTCCAGCAGAAAGGTGCACTCGTTTGCCAATTTGGGCACACGAACCCACTAAGGCATTGGAATCCACCATGCTACCTTCGTCAACGTAAGCACCAATATTGATATAAGCGGGCGGCATAATAATCACGCCTTTAGCGACATAAGCGCCACGCCTAACTGATGATCCACCCGGCACCATGCGCACGCCATCTTCCACTTTAAATTGTCTGGGCATAATATTGTGTTTGTCGACAAAACCCTGATAGATGCCAGTGGCATTAACGTTCGCGCCATTTTTAAAGGCTTCTAGGATCGCGCTTTTTACTTCGGGATTAGCGTGCCAAACTCCGTCGTGGTCTTGATAAGCAGCACGAAGTTTTCCTTGTTCCAATTGATCTAGTACATTTTCCCAATTCATAAAATATGACCTCTCGTTATTTATTTTGTTTAAACCAAGCCAAGACTTCTTGATCGGTTTCGATCAAAGGTGCTCTCGAGGGAAGATCCGCGATCGATAAGGGTGCTCGTAAAAAATCGTTATCGATAATTTTCTTTTCTTTTAACAGTGCTTTGACCGGTACCGGATTTGAAGCAATAAAAAGGGCATCACTAAAACGTGGCCAATCTTTAACTGCACTGGCCGAGGATTTTCCTTTAAGACAAAGTTTGACGTAAGATAAAGTTTCTTTCGGCCAAACATTC
>JBIKWR010000262.1:0-2695 GCA_044356225.1 Bacteriovoracaceae bacterium
CGCTAAAACAACCTTTTTAAACAAATTTAAAAAAATCCTCAAACTCATTTCCTTATTTTTTTTTAAAGTTATTTGCCGTATTTTCTCAGGCACCCAACAATTTTAAAATTGATTTTCATCCAGGATTTTTTATGCGTTTTTTTTTCTTCTGCTTTTTTCTTATCATCGCCAAGACATCTTACTCTAAAAATATCGATCTCTCTTTAATGGCCGCCGCTCAAACTCAAAGTGTCTTTCGTGGAGTTTCACTTTGGCCTGACCCTCAGGCGATGACTGGAATTGGTGTCACATTGTTTAATCACTGGCAATTGCGAGGACCCAATCTGACTTACGAAGTCTATTCACCTCGCGATAAACAAAATAATAAAGTACTCAATTTTCACTTAAAATATTTTGACGACAATCGTCCTATGATCCGTTTTAAATCTCGAGAAAGAGGATTTCGTAATCAACGAAAAAACATGCTGGAGTTAGGAACTCAATTTGAATATCAGTGGGGCGACTATAAATCCTTTATGCTGGGTGGTTTTTTGGGTTATGAGATGATTGATTATCAAAATCTCTATAACGAAATTTATGGTGGATTGCCGGGTGGATTTAAAAAAACAAAACTTAAATTAGGTCTGGCCTTGGCGCCCAAAGACACTCAGCAATACTTGTTTGGACCAGAAGCCAAAGGTGGATTGGCTCATGTATTTGCTGAGTACTCTCACGTTATTCCTAAGTTACCTTGGGATGGTATTATAATGAATTCATTGGAATCAACTTGGATTACATCAGGTGTAAATAAACAGGCCGACTATGTGAGAGGTGATTCTCACAATATGGTTTTGGCCACGAGGTGGATATGGAATTTTTATTGAGTTCAACTTTTGGGTATAGCTTTTTAGGTCTGTTTATTTTTTTTCACTTAACTTTTTTACTAGCAATTAAACGAAATCAGCTCAGCTTAGTCGATATTGCCTATGGATTGGGTTTTGTCGTTCTGGCACAAGGTTTATTTTATCAGCAAGGTTTTTTTTGGATCTATTTAGCCGTGACTCTTTGGGGACTGCGTTTAGGAATTTATCTTTTTATTCGCAACTTTAATAAAGGCGAAGACTATCGTTATCAAGGCATAAAAGATAAGTGGAAAAGTCACCAAACTCTTAATGCTTATTTTAAAATTTATCTTTTTCAATTGGTCCTAGTCACCACCATCGCTTTGCCATTTACTCTAAGTATGCTTAAAAACCAAACCGCTTCATTGCCCATTTTTTTATTAGGAGCTGGACTTTTTTCTTTTGGTTTTTTTTGGGAAAGTTGGGCAGACTATGTGCTTTTTCAATTTAAAAAACAACCCGCAAATAAAGGAAAAATTCTCACCTTGGGTCCGTGGAAATTTTCTCGGCACCCTAACTATTTTGGCGAAATCGTTTTATGGTGGGGGATTTACTTAATGAGTGGGCAGTATTGGCATATTTATTCACCTCTTCTGATCACTTATTTGATTTTAAAATTTACCGGTATTCCTTTTTTGCAAAAAAGATTTGAAGCCGATCCGGAGTATAAAAAATATTGTCTAACTACCAACAAACTTATTCCTAAGTTTTTTTAAACTTTGGCGTAAGGCAATTGCCCCAATGAAGTGATGGAGTGATAAGAATCTAATCCCACGACGGCAATCGTTTGCGCCATGGCATGATCGACGCTACCGTCCTTATGAAGACAGTTTTCTGGAAGATAAATCAATTGGATTTCACCCACTAATAACTGCGTTTGATTGCGTTCAATCCTTAGCGTTTCACCGAATTTTACTCCGAGCTTAATTTTTGCTTGCTCAACAAAGGGAGCGACAAAAGACTCGCGATACTCTTCATTTAATCCCGTAGCAGAAAACTCCGATTGCTCTAAGGGGTATCGTGCACTGGTTTGATGGGCCTGCCTATAAAATGTTTTTTCCACAAAATTAACGGTGTAAAATTGAGTTGCTAAAATATTTTCAAGAGTGTGTCTGGCGACTGAATTCGGCCGAAATATTAATCCCACAAGTGCAGGATCTGCTCCTAGGTGGGTGAGCGAATTAAAAATCGCCAAATTCGTTTGCTTTTGGTGATTGATGGTCCCCACCAAAACGGCACTGCGGGGACCAACCAACGTGTTAATAAGTTGAACTCGATATCTTTTCTCGTAAGACAAAAGATCTTGCTGCGATATTTTATTCATTTTAATCGGCCAATTTATTTACTTTTTACTATTGAGTGATTCGCGAAGACTCCACAATTAATTTTTTAGTATCAAAGCCTAAGTTAGTTAAACGCTCGGTAATATCATTGTACTGATCCTCCGACATTTTTCCCGCTCGCGACAAAATCCATAAGTACTTTTGTTTAGGCTCACTGATCACGACATAATCATAATCTTCACCTAGCTCAATAATCCAATAATCGCCAGCAAAGAGAGGAATTTTAACCCATTTTAAAAAAAACTGGACTTTGAGTTTGGCATTCGTCGTTTCATCTGCCACCCAAGCATTGCCTTTAGCATCTTTCCATTTTTGTTCACCATTTTTTTTTGTTTCAAGACAGCGATTAAGCACACTCACCTGGTTATTTTTTTTCAATTTGTATTCTGCAGATGTTTGCGTGCAACCTCGCTGAAAACTGTGGTCAAATCGCGCGATTTCATACCAGGTTCCTTGGTAGCGCTCCAGATC
>JBIKWR010000012.1:0-32484 GCA_044356225.1 Bacteriovoracaceae bacterium
AGTAATTCAGATAGTTCGATTTGAGAATTTCCGATTGGATTGATAAATGAAAAGGAATAACCATTGATATCGCCGTTAAATCCAAAAATACTGTAGATTTGTCGTTGAAATAGTTCTTCAATTTTATATTGATCTGGTCTTATTAAATCTAAGTTTTCATCAACTTGTTTAACTGATGCAAAATTGAAAAGATCAAAGGTCGAAGGCCAAGCCAACTTTATTTCAGTCATTTTTGCTAACGGATTTTTTCTTTTTAGATTCACTTCCATCGTGTTCATTTTAGATTCCTATTTATTATAATAATGATTAGTTAAATTTTATTTTCCTCAATCATCGTTAAACAAGAGCGTTCAAGAGAATTGATCAAATTCGATTCGCTAATTGGCTTATGGAGGAAATCGATAACTCCGATTGAGATTGCCTCTAGAACGATATGTTCGTGCGGTAAACTTGAAATCATTATAACAACTGATTTGGTGTATTTTTCGATGATAGTTTTGGCAAACTCCATTCCACTGATATCGGGCATAATCAAATCGATAATAAAAATGTTGGCCTCTTGTTGCTTCATGATTTCGATAGCGGTATTTGCACTTTCGGCCGTTCCAATCACATTGAACCCATTTCGTTCTAAAACTTGAGCGATGCTTTTTCGACTAAACTCCGAATCATCGATGATCAATATTCTGGCCGTGGCCCTAAGAAGTTTAATATCGTTTTCATTATTATTCGTTTTAAGCGAGGTGCTACTGGCATTCATGTCAGCCGAAGTTGATAAATTGGAATTGTTTATTTTTTCGTTCATCGCTACCACGTTAGTTAATTTATCTTAACATTGATTCAAAATTCTCGAAGTGAAAAAACGATGAAAGAAGGAATAACTGATGGAGCTAGTCAGGTATGCTAATAGTAAAATATTAATTTATGAAAAATACTTATCCTAAGCCGCAATAGAAGTTTTTTTACCACCTGCTCGCAATTTTTCTTTAGTAGACGACTCTTTAAAATTGTCTTTAGTTTCTTTGGTATCTTTGGGCTTTTTAGGTAGTTTAAATAAATTTTTATCACGATTTTTCCAACCAACTAAGGCAATGTCGAGAACTTCATCAAAAGTTTTAACTGGTACAAATTCCAAACTATTACGATACTCTGCTGGAATATCAACTAAGTCTTTTTTATTTTTCCAAGGTATCACAATCGTTTTAATTCCTAATCTCATGGCGGCAAGTGCTTTTTCTTTGAGGCCACCGATTGGCAGCACTTTTCCTGTTAGGGTTATTTCCCCAGTCATCGCCACTTCTTTATTGATGGCATGGCCAGTTAATAAAGAAGTAATGGCGGTGGCCATCGTGATTCCAGCACTTGGTCCATCTTTTGGAGTTGCGCCTGCTGGGATATGGATATGCAATTCATTCGTTTCAAAAAATTCTTCTTCTATTTCTAAACTTTCGGCATGGCTTCGAATGTATCCTATCGCCGCCCTGGCCGATTCTTTCATCACATCACCTAATTGACCAGTCAATGTGAGACCTTTGCCTTTCATTCGACTGGCCTCGATATAGAGGACTTCTCCACCAGCTGATGTCCAAGCTAAGCCTGTGGCAACTCCAACCTCATCACATTCTTTTTGATCTTCTGAAGTAAAAATTGGTGGCCCTAACATTTCTTCCACGACTTCATTGAGTATATGAGTTTGTGTTTTTTCACCGGACGCAATTTTTTTGGCCACTTTTCGGCAGAGAGAACCAATTTGTCGTTCTAGATTTCTCAGTCCTGCTTCTTGAGTATAATGCCGAATGACAGAAGAAACTCCTTCATCAAAAAAGCGAACATTATCTGCATTCACACCATTTTCTTTCATTTGTTTGGGAATTAAATATTTATTAGAAATCGCCAATTTTTCTTCGAGTGTATAGCCTGACAATTGAATGATTTCCATTCGATCTCTTAAGGGGCCCGGGATTTTATGGATTTCATTGGCAGTAGCAATGAACATGACATTTGATAAATCAAAATTAACGTTTAAATAATGATCTCTAAAACAATTATTTTGTTCTGGATCAAGCACTTCAAGGAGTGCTGAAGAAGGATCACCGCGGAAATCTGATCCTAGTTTATCGACTTCATCCAACATAATAACAGGATTGTTGGTATTGGCTTGTTTAATAGCTTGAATGAATCGTCCAGGCATCGCCCCAACATAAGTTCGACGATGACCACGAATTTCGGCTTCATCTTTTACGCCACCGAGTGAAATTCTGACAAACTCTCTGCCACAGGCTTTAGCAATTGATTTACCTAAAGAGGTTTTACCTACACCTGGAGGGCCAGAAAAACAAAGGATTGGTCCTTTGGATATTTTCCCTTTGAGTAATTTAACTGCCAAAAATTCTAGAATTCGGTCTTTTATTTTATTTAATTCGAAATGATCTTCATCGAGAATTTCTTTCGCCTTAGCAATATTAGTGGATTCAACACTTTCTTTACTCCATGGAAGTTCATAGAGCCATTCTAAATAAGTTCGAATAATACTAGATTCAGAACTATCAGGATGCATTTTTTCTAATCTTGCTAATTGTTTAAGCGCTTCTTTTTCAACATCCATAGGCATTTTAGCAATCAGCACTTTATCTTTAATCTCGGTGAATTCATCAATTGGTTCTTCACCTTGATCACCTAATTCACTTTTAATGGCACGGATTTGTTCTCTTAAAAAATATTCTTTTTGCGTTTTAGACATTTCATCTTTGGCCACATTGCGGATTTTCGCCTGCATTGAAAGAATTTCTAATTCTCTGGTGAGAATATCATGAATTTTTTGTAATCTTTCCACTGGATCAATGGTTTCTAAAATCAACTGAGCTTCCGAAACTTGTAAGTTAAGATTAGAAGCGACTAGATCTGCTAATCGTCCTGGATCTTTAATATCTTCAAGGACCATCAGTATATCGGGAGATAAAACTTTTCCTAATGAGATAACTTTTTCTAGCTGCTCGCGAACTTCGCGCATCAAAGCGGCATAAGCGACTTGATCACCTGCGAGTCCATCGCCTTCAACTTTTTCTACCTTAACTTTATAAAATGGTTCTTGATGAACAAAATCTTTTATCCGCGCTTTGTTTAATCCTTGAACTAAAATTTTAATTCGACCATCGGGAAGTTTTCTCATCCTCATAATCATCGCAACAGTTCCCACATCATAGATTTGATCAGGAGTAGGTGCTTCAGCGGCATGGTCTTTTTGACTTGCCAATAAAATCAGTCGATCTGATTTACTTAAAGCATGCTCAACTGCTTGAATGGAAGATTCGCGACCAACAAACAAAGGTAAAATCATAAAGGGATAAACTACAATATCGCGCACGGGTAGAAGGGGGATCGTCTCTTTAAATTCGATGTTATCGCCTTCGTAATTTGTCACCATCTTCTGCTCCCCAATTAAAACTTCATTGAAAGAAGATCAACTTGCCTTAATATCATCGGGAAATGAGTGGAACTCTTTAAAAAAACTTCCTTTTTGAACATTTTTTATTGAATTGTCCGAGCCTTCTTCTCAACTAAAAATGGGAAGTAATTTCCCCATGAATATGGTAGAAATTGCCGTAATTAGAGGTATAAATCCACTCATGAAGGTTTTAGTTGTCATATTGGCGGGAGGTAAAGGGACTCGTTTAAAGCTACCATTACCCAAGGCGCTGGCTCCAGCATTAGGTCAAACACTGATTGATTTTTCCATTAATGAGTTAGAATTATGGCCGAAAAAACATGCTGTTTCTGTTTCAATCGGTGTGGTTGTTGGTCATCAAAAAGAATTAGTCATGTCCCATCTAGAAAGAAAATATCCCTCTTGTGAAGTAGTGATTCAGCACGAACAATTAGGAACGGCCCACGCTTTAAAAACTTTTGTGGATCAAAAATCAAGCTTGGTGCAAAAACATGATTTAGTGATGGTTTTATGTGCTGATACTCCTCATCTTAGGGTGACTCATTTTCAATCGCTTTATAACTTTGTAACAGTCCAACAATTAGATGCTGTGGCCGCCACATTTGAATGTGTTGATCCCTTTGGCTATGGCAGAATTGTGAGACCAACTCATAAAGCAGAGTTGGGATTTAAAATCGTAGAAGAAAAAGACGCTTCGGCCATAGAGCGAAAAATTAGAGAAGTGAACTCTGGATTTTATTTATTTAAGACCGCCTATCTCACAAAGTACTTAGATAAAATTAAAGCCACGAATCAAGCGAAAGAATTTTATTTAACCGACATGTTTCAATGGCATCAAAATGTCGAGGCGATAAAATTCCCCGATCAAGAAAATTTTACCGGAGTCAATACATTGAAAGATTTAAGTGTAACAAACCAAAAACTGATTCATGAAAAAATCGATTCTCTATTAAGTGAAGGGGTAATTTTTTTAGATAAAGATTCAGTTTATATCGAGTCTCAGGTAGTCATAGGTGCTGGTGCAATCATTCATCCCAATGTTCATTTGTATGGTCAAACAATCATCGGCAAAAATTCATTGATAGAGCCTGGAACAATCATCAAAAATTCAGTTATCGGAGAAGATGTTCAAATCTTAGGAAACAGTTATTTAGAAGGATCATCAATTTCTTCTCGCGCGACCATTGGGCCTTTTGCTCGAATACGGCCTGAATCAAAAATTGCAGAAGGGGCAAAAGTCGGAAATTTTGTTGAAGTAAAAAAATCTACGATTGGGAAAAATGCGAAGGTGAGCCATTTAAGTTATGTGGGAGATGCAACCATTGGTGAAAATTCTAATATTGGTTGTGGTTTTATCAGCGTTAATTACGATGGAAAACACAAACACCAAACGACCATAGGTAAAGATTCATTTATTGGTTCGGGCGTTGAAGTCATAGCTCCGATTACCATTGGTGATCGGAGTTTTGTGGCCGCAGGATCGACTTTGAATCATGATGTTCCCGACGAGGCTTTTGCTATTGCTCGGGAAAAACAGGTCACCAAACAAGGTTTGGCCAAAAAATTTTTAAAAAAATCATAGCTTAGCGTTAAAAAACTCTTGTTCCTTACCTTTAACACCTCTGAAGACCATGGTAGTTTGAAGATATTTTTATCAGTTGTTTTTTAAGCTTAAAAAGGATTTGTATGTGCGGAATCGTCGGTTACATTGGTGAAAAACGGGCAGTCAAAGTCGTACTCGAAGGGTTAACTAGACTCGAATATCGAGGTTATGATTCGGCCGGTGTTTGCTTTATCAATGATGATGGTGAACTAGAAAATTATAAAAAAATTGGAAAAATTGAAAATTTAAAAGAATCATTAAAGAATGTTGAAATTGAATCAGATATTTGTATTGGCCACACCCGATGGGCCACTCATGGAAAAGTAACTAATGAAAATGCGCATCCTCATGCCAACGATGATATCGCTCTTATTCATAATGGCATTATCGAAAATTATGCCGAGTTAAAAGAAGTATTGCTTAATGAAGGCGAAATGTTTGCATCGCAAACAGACTCCGAAGTTTTTTTAGTCATGATTACTAAAAATATTAAAAATGGATCTTCTTTTCGAGAAGCTGTTTTAGATTCTTTTAAAAAAATAAAAGGGTCTTCATCTTTTGTGGTGCTCGATCGGATCAACCAAGAAATTGTCTGTATTAAAAGAGGGGCACCGTTAGTTTGTGGTTCGAATTCTTCGACCAAAGAACTTTTGGCTTCTTCAGATCCCTATGCATTAGTGGGTGTTGCCGATCAAATTTATTTTCCTAATGATGAAATCGCAGTTGTTTTAAATAAAAAAAATAACGGCATTCAGTTTTTTGATATAGATGGAAAGCCAAGTACCAAGTTTGAGAAAAAAGAGCAACAACTTAGCTTGCAAACTTCTACCAAAGGAGAGTTTGCTCATTACATGATCAAGGAAATTCATGAGCAACCTCAATTAATGAAGGATTTAGCGAGTTTTTACATTCGTGGCAAAGGCAAAGAACTTTTTCAGCATTTGATTACTTCGGTCGACATTCAAAGAATGCATATTGTTGCTTGTGGAACGGCTTATCATGCAGGGTTAGTGATGAAGAAATTTTTTGAAAAGACCAATAAACTCTATACATTTGTCGAGTTTGCCAGTGAGTTTCGTTATGGTGAACCATTATTAAAAAAATTTGATGGAGGAGTTTTCATTTCACAAAGTGGTGAGACGGCAGATACTTTAGCGGCGCAAGAATTATGTCAGGAAGCTGGTTTACCCACTCTTTCGATTGTTAACGTGGAAGGAAGTACTCTTTATCGAAAATGTGATTTTAATTTAGTGATAAATGCGGGATTTGAAATTGGAGTCGCTTCTACAAAAGCTTTTACGCAAATGGTTCTCACCGGATTTTTGTTATCAAAGGCGATCGCCAATACGATTGATAACTCGAGAGTTGAAAAAGAAATATTAAATCTGTCGGCAGTTTTTGAAGATATTATCAAACGCAAAGAAGATATTAGAAATATTGCTAGAGATTTACATAATTATCGCGGTTTTATGTTTACCGGTAGAGGAAAATATTTTCCGATAGCCATGGAAGGAGCGCTAAAATTAAAAGAAATCGCTTACGTTCATGCTGAAGGTTATGCCGCTGGTGAACTTAAGCATGGTCCAATTGCTTTAATTGACGAGGACATGGTTAACGTGGCGTTGGTGGGCCCAGAACTTTACGATAAGGCCATTTCTAATATTGAAGAAATCAAGGCCAGAAAGGGTGTCATTTTTGCCATTGGACCTGAAGGTGATCAGCATTTAAAAACTCTTTCAGATTATTATGTTCCAGTTAATTTTCAAGGCCTCGATGAGTTACGTCCCCTGGCGGTCAATTTAGTTTTGCAATTGTTTGCCTACTATCTTGCCCTATTTAAAGGCACTGATATTGATAAACCTAGAAACTTGGCCAAGTCGGTCACGGTTGAATAGGTTAAAAGTGATGGGCCAAAAATGAGTTTATTGACTGGTTTGAATCCGGCCCAAATGAAAGCGGTGGAAAATAATTCTCAACCGCTGATGATCTTGGCCGGTGCTGGTTCAGGTAAAACGAAAACCCTTGTTTCAAAAATCTGTTATTTAATTGAGAAATGCCAACTAAGTCCCTATCAAGTATTAGCGGTGACTTTTTCCAATAAAGCCGCCAAAGAAATGCGTGAACGGGTGGCCAAGGTGATTTCTGCTCCTTACGGTGCTTTGCAAATTACTACGTTTCATGCTTTTTGTGCGGCCATCTTAAGGCAAGAGGCCAATCATATCGGTTTGAGTAAAAATTTTACTATTTATGATGCTTCAGAATCTAAAGCAGTGGCAAAAAATGTTTTGACCAGAGCAGGTGTGAATCTTAAAGATATTTCACCTTATGAACTTCTCAATTTTATTGAAGTGATCAAAAATAATGGTTTTTTTAGTCGCGATTATATTTTTGAAGAATTTCAACCCGACTATGATGACCAGTTTTACCCATGGTATTTGGATTACGAAAAAGAACTACGACTGGCCAATGCTGTGGATTTTGGTGGCCTAATTACGGGAGTGCTAGAGCTATTTTTTCGTTATCCCGAAGTGGCGGCCAGATATCAAGAAAAATATAAATACCTTCTAGTTGACGAGTATCAGGATACTAATCGAGCTCAGTTCCAACTTATTTTACAGCTTTCTCAAAAACACCAAAAGGTCGCAGTAGTTGGTGATGAAGACCAATCAATTTACTCTTGGAGGGGTGCTGATATTAGAAACATACTTTATTTTGAAAAATATTTTCCCGGTGCCGAAATTATCAAACTAGAACAAAACTACCGTTCTTCAAAAACAATCATTGAAGCGGCAACTGCCGTTATTGCTCGAAATAAAATGCGCAAAGGGAAAACCATGTGGACGGATAATCCAGATGGGCAACCCATTGCTGTTTTAGAATGTTCTTCTGATCGAGGGGAAGCGGAATTTGTGGCGCAAAAAATTGTCGAACTCAACAAAAGTAAAGTGAGCTTTTGTGATATGGCCGTTTTTTATCGCAACAATTCACAGTCTCGTTTAATTGAAGATTCACTTAGAAAATATCATGTCCCTTATCGCATTGTTGGCGGAGTAAAATTTTATGAGAGAAAAGAGATCAAGGATATTTTAGGTTATTTGCGATTGTTGGTTAATCCCAAAGACTCTTTGGCTTTAACCAGAGTGATCAACGTGCCTCCTCGAGGAGTGGGTGCGACTTCTCTGCGAAAATTAGAATCGGAAGCTTTAAGAGTGAACTGTAGTCTTTATGATATTTTAAAAATGGTCAACGAAGGATCAAATGATTTAGAGCATTTAAAATTAACCAAAAAAGTTCGCTCTGGTCTCGGTGAATTTATCAATTTGATTAATGAATGCTCCATTCTTAACGATCGATACGAAAAGCCATCAATTCTTTTTGAAAAAATTTATCATGAATCTGGATATTATGAATTTCTTAAATCGGTGCGAGACTATGAAACGGCAGCTCGGATAGAAAACCTAGAAGAATTTAAAAGTGTTCTGGTGCAATATGAGAATGAAAATGAAATGCCTAATCTTGGACATTTTTTAGAAACCATAACATTAGATACCAGTAGTGAAGAAGAAAAAGTAAATCTCGAAGATGGCCTAGTATCATTAATGACCATTCATGGTGCAAAAGGTTTAGAGTTTGATGAAGTTTTTGTTGTTGGTCTTGAGGAGTTTTTATTTCCTTCAATTAAAAGTATGGAAGCAGGAGTCGCGGGCTTAGAAGAAGAAAGAAGACTTTTTTATGTGGCAATGACCAGAGCTATGAATCATCTTTATTTATGTTTTGCTCAATCAAGAATGCTTTTTGGAACATTAAAATTTAACGGACCAAGTAGTTTTTTAATGGAAATTCCCCCCGAGTATTATCATTGGACCAAAATACAATCCGAGCATGATCAAAATAAAAATCGAACAAGTTATAATGGTTTTGACGATGAAGATTTTTCCCAAGAAAATCCTTTTTCTCAAGATGATGACGGTGAAGGGGTAACTACTTCAGTCATATCCAGTCGTGCAAAACTTAAGTCGACCTATCCAATAGGAAGCCAAGTGGTTCATTCACTTTATGGAGAAGGGGTCGTTGTCGATAGTGAAGGCAATGGAGCAGATGAAAAAGTTTTAATCAAGTTTAGTGACGGCAATAAAAAAAGATTTATGGTTAAATTTGCACCTTTAGTGCCACTGCATTTATGAAAAATCGTTTTGCCTCAATTGATATTGGCTCGAATACAATTTTAATGCTTATTGCTGACCTAGATAAAGACGGAAAAATGACGATCATCGAAGATTTTTCCGAAGTTGTCGGTTTAGGAAAAAATTTATCTCATAATAAAACATTTGATCCCGAGAGAAAAGAAAAAGCTTTTCAGGTCTTGGGGCAATATTCTGATTATTTAAAAATTTATAAAGTCCCGACAAAAAATGTCATGGCCACTGCAACGGAAGCTTCTCGCCTGGCACAAGATGCTAAAGAATTTTTTGAAACAATAAAAAAAACTTTGAATATGAATGTGGTGGTCATCGATGCTCAGACCGAAGCATTATATTCATGTTTAGGGGCGAAGGTGGGTCTCAGTGAAGAGCAAGCTAAAAAATTTAAATCATGTATTGTACTAGATATTGGTGGTGCCAGTAGCGAGATAACACATGTCCAGTTTCATCCATTTAAAATTCTTAAAAGTATCAGTTTACCTTGTGGTTCTGTGATCGTTTCAGACTGGATTCTGGAAAAGACATTTGATCATAATTTTTCGCAACTTTTTTCATCTTTTGATTTTTCACCTTTTAAAAATTTACCTGTTTTGGCGATTGCCGGCACAGTCACAACCATCGCCGCAGTCAATTTAGGATTAACCAAGTTTGATAGTCAGAAAGTTAATGGCCAAACAGTGACCTTGGGCGAAGTCGAACAGCTCTTAATTTTGGCCAAGGAACTAAAGCCTGATGAGATGTTAAAAAAGTTTCCGATTATCGGAAAACGGATTGAATCAATTTTAGGTGGAGTGCTGATACTAAAAGAAATTATCAAACAACTCAATCAAGATGAGTTTGTTGTTTCAACTTACGGTTTACGTTTTGGAAGTCTTTATAAAAACTTTTTTATGACTGATACGATTTAAATTTCATCATCACTTCTTTAATTTTACTTTTTGCTCTTTTAACTTTTGTTACTTCATCGGTGATAGGTGAAATCATCACATCATAAGCTTTTTCAGCATATTCCCTAGAAACTTTTGATAAAACAAATCGTTGAGTTTCCGTCTTCATTCCTTTAAGCGCTAGACCCATAATCGCCGGATTAACTTGTCTGGTGATGACCAAAAGCTGGTGCTCACTAAAGGATTCAAGATGATCAATCGAAAGACTGAGCTTTTCTAACTCTGTGGTTAAAGTGGGGTTTTTAAGTCTCATATTATTGAGTAAACGCTGGCGATCTTGACCTGGCATGGCCCTGAGCATTTCGACAATTTGTTCTTTTCCATTGATAAAAACGCCATTTTGTTTACTGGTATTGAGATCCATGAAGTTTCCTCTCTAAAAAATGTTAAGATTTTTCGTACTTGTTTATTTCTTTTTCAAACTTAATTTTGGCATTAAAAATTTGGTTAGTATGAGATTCTCTTAATTTATCCAATTGGGTGCTTTGTGTTTCTTTAAGTTCGTTCAGGCGATCGACATGTGCCTTTTTTAAATCTTCCAACTCTGAGTCGAGGCGCAATTGTTCTGAGGCCATTCGTTCTTTATGTTTATTGCGAAGATCAATCAGTTTTCTTTCGGTATCGTTTTGTTCCATTTCAATAGTTTGGGTATATTCTTTTTCGATTCGATTGATATTTTCCTGACTTTTTTTCGTGGTAGTTTCAAAATCATTTTCAAATTTATCTTTAACACCTTTAATTTCGCGTCTTTGACGCTTAAATTCAGCCTCTTGATAGCGATTATATTGTACAGGTGACATTGGATCTGACATACGACATACCTTCCCTGGAGGAGAACATCCTAGTCTCTATATTAAAAACCTCCGGGATTTGAGACAAGATGGGTAATTTAGTCCGTTTGATTTAAGTAAAGTTTACATTGCGGCCAAACTTGAACAAACTATAGGCATACTTATGACTCATTTACTCTTTTATCGACAAGATTTCCAAAAGTTCCAGAAATGGCTGGGATTAAAATTAAATGATGTTACTTGGCAAGGAAAGTACGCCAAGGAATTTCAAGACTTTTGGGATTTGTTTTTCTGTGATGGTCTGGCCCTTGATGCTCTTGCGGAAAGATTTGCCTATGCTAAAAATCATGCCAAAATTGGACCACTTTACTCCTGGTTTAATTGGATAGAAGAAAAATTTATTTGTTTTTGTTATTTAGAAAAAGATTTATCGATTTTAGAGTTGGCCACGTTATCACAAAAAAATGTTTCCTATATAGGCTATGTCATTAGAAACTTTTTTGTAATTAAAAGCCCTAACCAAGAAGAAAAAATTAGTGATTTTTTTCAAATCAGTAATTTAACCAACCCTCATTCACACTTAAAGTTTTCAGAATTAGAACAAATTTTTTCTTTTCATAATTTGGCCACTGGTTCCGAAGAAGATGAAATTATGATTAGTTTAGAAATTACTCTTTATCCTGAATGGCAAAAGTTCTATGTAAGATTACAAAAAGAATTATCCGATAAAGAATTTAGGTTTGATAAACTTCTTTTAAAGGAAACGTTAAAAAAACAATCTCTTTTTCTTAAAGAACTTTCAGTTGTCTTAGTCATTGGCTTATCACTGATTACGGTAGTTCATTTGCTGAATAAATTTTATGAGCAGCAATTGGCCAATAAAATTGGGTTGTTTGAACTAGATTTTCTTTGGTTGGATAAAACCGTTAGTTTTAAAGAACGTACCGAAAAAGTAGAGAAAATTGAATATAACTTAAAAGATCTGGATGATTTAGCAATCTTAGAGACTAAAGAAGATGAACTTCTCTATTTAGAGCCAGAACGAGAGGGTGTGGAATCGGAAGTTCAAATTACTTCATTAGAGGCGATACCTAAAGATTTTGGGGGGGTGGGATTAGAGCAATCAGAATATGAAGAACTTACTAAGGGTGGTTATCGTTATTCTCCTGGTGGGACAGGTCGCAAAGCTTACCGCGTCCTAATGAAAACCGTTGAGCCTGTCGATATTCGTTCACAATTAGTGAGTATGCTCGATAAATACTCCATCGAAAAATTAGGAAATGTTAATCCCGGAATTGAAGTTCCTGGAGGAATCTATTTTAATCTTGCTGTGCCCATTAATAATTTGCATGATTTCTTAACGGAAGTTTCTGGTTTGGATGAAACCGTCATTTATGAAAGTGAATCCCGGGGAGCTATTCCCCCCGGAAAAAATAAAGTTTTTGTTTGGGTGAAAAAAATCTAAATTACATATCTATCTGGCAAACACATTCATACCCCACGACGTTTTTTCCATAAAAAATTGGAGTTGTTGAAGCTTGACAAGTTCCTGGTAAAACACCATCCCTATTGCCTGACATTGGAAGTTCACAATATCCACCACACGAATAGTCCTGCTGTATTTGGGCCCTAGTCGTAAAATAATCGACGGTGAGGATTGCACCAACGTTTTGACCATTACTTCGTTGGACCCAACTACAGCAATACGGATTTGCGAATACTGAACTAATCAAAGTGATTTCAAGACCTGCAATCAAAATGAAAATGTAAATAAATGTTTGGCCAAATTTAGACATACTAACTCCTTGTTTTTGAGACTTAAGTTCTACCAGGAAGTCATGTTTCATCATAACAAATCGGGTATTTGATAAATTTAGAATACGATATTTTTAGATAACGAGATCTAACATTTTTGACCAGATTCACCATTCAAGAGTTTTATAGCGGCACTGGAAATCTCAACCAGCACCACTATATTTGATTACATTTGGTTATCAGGAAGTGAAAAAAGCGCTTTAAGTTTTCTCAGTAATAAATGATTTTTCCCTAGATAATTCCATTGTTTATAAAATCCAATGAGCATCGCCGCTAAAAAACCATAAACAACTCCACTATGAATAATTTTTTCGACCAAACCGGTATCGTGAGCACCACCTAATAAAAAGGCCAACATTCCTAAGGTTAACATCATCATTGTCCAAGGAATTGTTTTTCGTTTACTTAAAGTGGTATCATTCACAAATTTATTAACCGTTTTTTTATAATCTTCTAAATCCGCCGGTACTTTTTCAAAAATATCGTGGAGATTTTTTTCGGTCATTAAGATGTTTTGAATATTGTCAGTGAGTCTTGATGTACCGATAAAATAAAACATCACAAAAGCTTGAACAAAAATGAGAAACAGAAAAGCGGGAATCGCCATTTGAATATGCCCGATAGGAAGCTCGATCCAACCGAGGGCCTTCAAGGTCGTTAAGAGTATGCCTGTAATCATGATCAAAATCAGAAATCTTAATAAATATGCCATTATGACCTCCGGTAAAACTTTTCACATTCTAAGTGATTTGATAATTCTTTATACACCGAACTTTTTCCAACCAAAAAAGAATAATAAACAATGAAAAACCAAGAATCACATCCTCCCCTGCCAAATGAATTAGATCAAACGAAAAAATCAAATTATTCAGGCATTATGGTTCCCGTGGTGATTATTCTCGTGAGTGCATTGATTATCGTGGGAGTCACTAAAATGGTTTCCAATGAAAAAAATTATCGCGACTTAGTTGAGGAGCTAGAAAGTAAAACCTTTGGCAATAAATGGATTAATGCTTACGAACTTTCAAAGCTAATAGCTACTTCCAAGATCCCCAAAGAGGAAGAAGATTGGCTAATAGAACAGTTGATAAAAATTTATCGCTCAAATGCGGATATTAAAACTAAGAACTTTATAATTGTGGCCTTAGGTCAATTTCAAAAACCAAATGTTGCACCGATATTGTTAGAAGTTTTAGCTGAACCTCCATCGGAATCAACGCTTTTTGCTTTGTCGTCTTTGGCGGGTCAAACGATGCCCGAGAATTTTGATTTTGCACCCATTAAAAAGTTTTTAAGCACTAATGACTCAGTTTTAAAACAAGGAGCTATTTTTGTTTTGGCCCAACACCAAGTCAAAGATTCTGAGCCTATGATGGTATCTTCATTAGACGATGAGAATATTAATGTACGTTATGCGGCCGCAACCTCGCTTATACTTTTTAAAAATGCAGCGTCTATTCCTATCATTACTGAAATATTGAATTTGAATTATCCAGAGAAAACTAGTCAAGATGGTTTTAACCAAATTCAAATTGAGAGTCTAAAATTGAATGTCCTAAATACGGCTTTGAAAACAAAATGGGAATCATTATTGCCCGTGATTAAACATGTGGCAGAGACAGATGCCAAATCAAAGGTCTCTATAAAAGCCCAAGAGTTTTTAAACTTATTGAATAATTAACGGTTTAAGAACATAATGTTATCAAATCTTTATTTTTAATATTGATCATAATAACTCCCACAGTGAGTGCAGTATGGGTTTGAGACTACAATTAAATCGTCGTGAGTTTGTCAGTTATTTGTCGATCGGATGGATAACTTTTGCTGCAGCTGCCGGTGGGTTACTATCTTTAGTTTTTAGATTTCTTTATCCCAACGTTAATTTTGAACCTGAAATGTCCTTTATCGCGGGAGATCCCAAAGATTACGAAGAAGGCGTGGATGAAAGATGGAAAAAAAAGTTTGGAGTGTGGATGGTTAAACAGGAAGGGCGTTTGTTTGCTCTTTCCAATATCTGTACTCATTTAGGTTGTGTACCAAACTGGCTTCCTGGTGAGTTAAAATTTAAATGTCCCTGTCATGGCTCTGGTTATTACGTTTCTGGAATCAATTTTGAAGGACCTGCGCCCAGACCATTAGAGCGATATGGAATTGCGGTTAGTCCTGAAGGTAAAATTATTGTCGATAAAACTAAAATCTATAGGTACGAAAAAGGTCAATGGGATTCTCCCAGTTCATATTTACAAGTTTAGTATTATAGGTAAACAAAATGGCAGAAAAAAAGAGTCTTGCAAAACTAGTTTCAGAAACCCAAGTCTGGAAATCAATCTTTAGACATGGTCCTCCTAATAATTCACGTAACCGAGCTGCGGTAGTAGCTGGTAACGTTTTTTTACATTTGCACCCGATAAAGTTAAAAAAATCTGGCGTTCAGTTGGGTTATACGTGGTGTATGGGTGGACTAACGTTTTTTATTTTTCTCGCCCTTACAGTGACGGGAATTTTATTGATGTTTTATTACCGTCCCACAGCGGAATATGCCTTTAATGACATCATTGCCCTGAGAGAACACGTTCCTTTGGGGATTATGCGAGAAATTCATCGTTGGGGTGCTCACGCCATGGTCATTACTGTATGGCTACATATGTTTCGCGTTTTTATGACGGGAAGTTATAAACCACCTCGTGAGTTTAACTGGGGCGTGGGAGTGATTCTTCTAGTTCTCACCATGCTTCTCTCTTTCACTGGCTATTTATTACCCTGGGATCAATTGGCCATTTGGGCCATTGCCGTTGGATCAAATATGGCCAAGGCCACTCCGTTTGCGGGTCATGGTGGTCCTGGTGCAAGTTTGGCACAAATTGGAGATTTCATCATGGTCTCAGATGCCAATGATGTGCGTTTTCAATTATTAGGTGGCCGATTTGTTGGTGAGCCAGCTTTGCTTCGCTTTTATATTCTCCATTGTGTATTCATTCCTATTGTCGTGGGAGTTTTGATAGCGGTGCATTTTTGGAGAGTTAGAAAAGATGGCGGAATTTCTGCACCCCTGTAGAAATAGTAAGGGATAAATATGAAGGAATTGATCAATTTTGCATCTCAACCCATCATCGCCTTTCCGTTGGTTATGGGATTCTTTTTTTTCGTAATGAAAAATGCTCGTATGCTTTTTGCTACCAAAAAATTTGGAGTGATATCGGGTATTATAGCAGTGAGCTTTTTTTGTTGGGCGTTTCAAGATCCGTACTTTAATGCGATTATTCTTTGGCCTGATAATATCCCCATCGTCATTCTTTTAGTTACAGTTGGATTTTTCACTTGGTTTTCACTTTATAAAGCGGTTCAAAATGATATTCGCATGGAAAGGGGAGAGCAACCGATAGAAGGGACTCCGGAAAATCGCGAAAAAGTCTGGAGCTGGCCAAATTTAGTTTATACCGAGTTGTTTGCCATTATCGCCGGAACTGTTTTTTTAATTGCTTGGGCAATTATTTTTAAAGCTCCTTTAGAGGAACCGGCCAACCCTACTTGGGCCCCCAATCCTGCCAAAGCCCCTTGGTATTTTTTAGGATTGCAAGAGATGTTAGTTTATTTCGATCCCTGGATGGCGGGAGTTGTTTTGCCTGGTTTGATTCTAGTGGGATTGATTTCACTTCCCTATATCGATAAAAATCCCAAAGGGAACGGCTACTATTCTTTTCAAGATCGAAAGTTTGCCATGGTTGGTTTTCTCTATGGTTGGTTAGTACTTTGGGTGTTTCTGATTATCGTGGGAACTTTTTTGCGCGGACCAAACTGGACTTTTTATGGGCCCTTTGAGTTTTGGGATTTTCACAAAGTGGTGGCAGAATCGAATATTAATTTATCAGAAATATTATGGGTTAAATTACTTGGTCAATCGATGCCTCAAAATATTTTTGTTCGAGAAATTTTAGGAGTCATCTTTGTTGGAGCATATTTAGTTGTACCAACTCTTTTGTTGGAAAAATATTTAGGCAAAACCATGAAGGCAAAAATGGGAATGATTCGTTACTATCTTCTCATCTTTCTCATTTTAGGGATGGCCAGCTTACCACTCAAAATGTTTTTAAGATGGTCGCTCAATTTAAAATACATTGTGGCGATGCCTGAGTTTGAATTAAATTTGTAGATGTATTTAGGGGTTTTTAGGAGAAAAGGCGCTCTATGAAAAATGAACCAGGAATGGCATACAATACTAAAACTCTTAATAAAGTTTTTGCCTTTCTTTCCATACTTTTTCTCATTACTACAATTTGGGTCGTTCTCGACGACTACATTCGACCATGGAAAAAAGTTCAGCGCGATGCCATGGATATTAGAGTAGAAGTTTTAAGCAACAAAGTGAAAGAATTTGATGAGAGCTTAGATAAAGCTACTCATCAAGAATTGATTGAAATGCATCGGCGAAGCGAAGAATTAATCAAATCTCGCGAAGCTGAAATTTCCACAGTGGAAAAAGAATTGAGTTCTTTAAAAGGAAAAGTTTACGCTGAAAAAATGGTCAATGGTACGTTAAATGCTCAGTACAGCGAAACTGTATTCAAATGGGAAATGGCCCTGGCTAAAAATAAAAAAAATGAACCTAAACTTCGAAAAAAACTAGATGATTTAAAAGCTAAATTTGCTCTTTCCAAAGATAAAGTAAAAGAATTCGAATCAAAAATTAAAGAAGTAAAACTCAAGATTGAAAATTTAGTGGCGGAAAAAACTGAAGCAGAGAAAAAAATATCTGATTTAGTTGGCGCTCGTGAACGCTTGATGGCGATTATTGATAAAAATAAATTTGATTTTATCAATAATCCTGAAAGGGCCTTTACCAATATTATTCGAAATGCTCCATTTGTAGACTTTCTTGATCCTTCAATTAAAATTCAACAATTAGTCCTCACAAACTATAACGATGATCGATTTTTTAGAGAAACTCCCAAAGTTGATCGCTGTACGACTTGCCACGTGTTTATTGATCAACCTGGTTATGAAACTCAAAACAATCCGTTTAAAACTCACCCTGAGTTAGACTTAATGGTGAGTGAAAATTCACCTCATCCGAAGAAAGAAGTTGGTTGTACAAATTGTCACGGAGGAGAAGGACATCGGGTCAATGATTTTTCATCCGCAGCTCATATTCCTCAAGATGAAAAACAAAAACAATTATGGGTTGACAAATATCACTGGCATGCACCTCATAAAGTTCCCAGAGAGATGTATCGATTGCAATATACTGAATCACAATGTTTAAAATGCCATGAGGGAGTTAATAAAGTTCCCGTATTAAAAGAAATTGGAAACAAAATTAATGAAGGTAAAGAGTTGGTCCAAACTTATGGGTGTTATGCTTGTCATAAGGTCGATGGATTTGAAAATGCTCCTAAACCTGGTCCTTCATTAGAAAAAGTGGCCGGAAAATTGTCTAAGGATTGGATCAAAAATTGGATATGGAATCCGTTTAACTTCAACGAGCATTCCAGAATGCCGTCTTATTTCAATCAAGTGAACAACCAAAAGCCAGAGTTTTTAAAAAAGTCCATCGCTGAAGTTAATGCCATGGCAGACTATATTTGGAAAAATTCGGAATCCTATACTGCTCAATGGAGTTATACCGGTGGCAGTGCTGAAAAAGGAAAAGAGTTAATTTCAAAAGTGGGCTGTCTTGGATGTCACCAAGTTGAAGGCTTAGATGACCAATTAATGAAAGCAGCAAATCGTCGTGGACCGTACCTAAAAGGCTTAGGATCTAAGTTAGATCCAGACTGGTTAGTGACATGGTTAATAAAACCTTCTCACTATCAATCAGACACGATAATGCCATCCTTTAGATTGACTGCAGCTGAAGCCAATAATATTGCCGCCTTTTTACTGGCGTCTAAAAATAAAAAATTTGAATCTTTAAAACTAGCTGAAATCGACAAAGAAAGTCGTGATGAAATTTTAGTCACTTATTTTTCAACTTTTGAAACCTTGGAAGTGGCAAAAAATAAATTAGAATCCCTCAACGACGATGAAAGAACCTATGAACTTGGTAAAAGATCAATTAGTAAATATGGTTGTTACTCTTGTCATGCAATGGAAGGCTTTGATGATTTAACTCCCATCGGTCCAGAGCTTAATGGTTTTGGCGATAAACCGACCACTCAGTTAGGATTTGGTCATGTAAAAATGGAGCATCGTTTAGATACTTGGACTCTTAATCATTTACAAAATCCACGACAGTGGGATGTTGGAGTTGAAAGAAAATATGGTGATCTTTTAAAAATGCCCAACTTTTATATGAAAAAAGAGCATGCTGAAAAAATTACTACTTTTTTACTTGGTCAAGTTAACGAAAAAATTCCGCCAGCGGGATTGAGAAATTTATCTTATCATGAAGGTGTCGCTGCAAAAGGTGCAGTCGTAATTGCCAAATATAATTGTATGGGCTGCCACAAAATTGACGGTCTAGGTGGAGAAATTCTTAAAGCTTACGAAGATACTAGTATAGGGCCACCATGGTTAGTTAAACATGGAGAAAGAGTTCATGCTGATTGGTTGAATAATTTTTTTAAAAATGTTCATCCTATTCGTTCTTATTTAGAAGTGCGAATGCCTTCATTCAATTTTTCGGAAGATGAACGAAATGCCCTGGTCAATTACTTTCAAAGCTTAGCGATGAAAGACACATTTGTTGAAATTCCTGACACCGTTGAATGGGAGCCAGGTGAAAAAGCTGCCGCTGAAAAGTTATGGACAGCTTTAGCTTGTACTTCTTGTCATGGAGAAGGATTCACTCGTGAAGCTCCTCAAGCTCCAAATTTACGTTTGGCCAAAAGAAAATTACGTTCGGAATGGATTGATAAATGGCTGCTTAACCCTCAATCGATCCTGCCTGAAACCGTAATGCCTAACTTTTGGGAAGGTGGAGTGGCGACGGAACCGGGTATTTTAGGTGGGGATCCGAAAAAACAAGTTCAAGCATTAAGAAAATATATTCAAGAGCAAGGAAGTAGAAATTTACCAGAAGGCCAAAATTATTTGCGATAGCCAGAAGTATTTTAAATCATAAGGGGGCCAAGAATGGGCAGTCACGCACACGGTACTGAAGTTTACGATCATGTAGATCCTCAGTTTGGAAATGCCACTCCAGGAAAAGTTGGGATGTGGATTTTCTTAGTCACCGATGCCATGTCATTTTCCGGTTTTTTGCTAGCGTATGGAGTTGTGCGAGCAACTATGGAGTGGCCTAATCCCGTTCAAGCCTTAGGTGGAGTTGGACTATCTGGTGCGATGACATTTTTACTTATTTGTTCATCAGTTTCGATGGTGTTAGCGATTGATGCTTGTAAAAATCGAAATCGCCAAGCCATGCTTAATTGGCTTGGAACAACGATTCTTGGGGGAGCGGCTTTTTTAGGACTGCAGGTTTATGAGTATATGCACTTGTCTCATGATCTTGGAATGAAGCTGGCCACTTATGCTAATGGAAATCATCTTTTTGCTTCCACCTTTTTTATGATCACCGGTTTTCATGGTTTGCACGTTTTAACCGGAGTCATTTATCTTATTTGTCTTTTTGTTGCCGCTTATAATGGCAAATATGATCATGGAAATCACAATATGCTGGAAATAGGCGGACTTTTTTGGCACTTTGTGGATTTAGTTTGGATTCTCGTCTTCACATTTGTTTATCTTTTGTGAAAATCACTGCTTTATTTTTTCTGTTTATTTTTTCCACCACACTTTGGGCCTGTCCCATGTGTGGGGGAAGTGATCAAACCGATAACGCCAATATTACCATTATTATTCTCGCGACATTTATTGCTTTGATCTACATTCCCTATTATTTAATTTATCGTTTGATTAAAAAAAATAAAGATTTTAACAATAAAAGCCCATGACTCATCTTCCGCTAATAGACGCTTGTCTAAACTTTCTTTCGTTTATCTTTTTAGTTCAAGGTTATCGTTATATTAAACAAAAAAATGAAATCATGCATAAAAAGTGCATGATTAGTGCTTTGGTGACATCGGGACTTTTTTTGGCGGTTTATCTTTTTTATCACTATCATGTGGGTTCGGTGAAATTTCCAGAATTAGGTTGGATTAAAACGGTTTATCTCATCATCTTAATACCGCACATTATCCTGGCCGTGGTTATGCTACCTTTTATCTTTCTCACCTTTTACCACGCTTTCAAAGATCATCGAGAGCTGCATAAAAAATGGGCACGTATCACTTTCCCTATTTGGGTTTATGTTTCGCTTTCAGGTGTTACCGTCTATCTCATGCTTTACCACATGGCCCCTTTATTGATCGAATAATCTGTGCCATAAATTAACCTATAAAATCCTCAATTTGTGTGGCCAGATGAAAGTTAAATATTTTAGTTTAAGTATTCTTTTTCTCACTTTTCTTCTCATTTTACTTGGTGGCGTCGTTCATAACACTGAATCATCTCTAGCTTGTCCTGATTGGCCGCTTTGTTACGGGCAGTTTTTTCCAAAAATGGAAGGTGGAATATTAATTGAACATAGTCACCGTCTCTTAGCTTCTTTAATTGGTTTTTTATGTATTTGTTTAGTGTTCATAGCACGTAGAGAAACAGGGAAAGATTCACTCCTCACAAAACTCTCTTGGGCGGCGCTTTGTGTAGTTATTTTTCAAGGATTACTGGGAGGAATTACCGTTATTTATTTGTTGCCAACGATTGTCTCAACCACTCACTTAGCGACCGCCATGGTTTTTATTTCTCTCGTTTTTCTGATTTTTCATGAAGCGAGTTTTTGGAAAAAAGATTTTTCCCATTTAAAGAATGATTTATCAATTCATCTTCAACCGCTTACCAAACATATTATTTTACTGGTGGCAGTAGGTGTTTACTTACAGATTATTCTCGGGGCTTTTATGCGGCATTCGGGTGCTGGAGCGGCTTGTGGATTAGGGTTGGAAAATTCTTTGTTGTGTTTGGAGTCTTTTGCTGAAAAAAGAGTTTGGTGGCCGTCTCACGGAGAGTCACAACTGCATATGCTTCATCGATTGTTGGCGGTGGTTTTATCTTTGGTGGTAACGTCACTTTCTATATACCTTTATAAATCCAGCAAAAATTTCCCTATCATATTTCGAAAAAAAATCCGCTTATTTTCACTATTGGCAGTTTTATTTATCTTAACCCAATCAATACTTGGAGTATTATCAGTCACCACATACATCGGATTGATCCCTACCACGGCTCATTTAGGTGGAGCGGTTTTATTGCTGATAACTTTATGGAACCTTTATTTAAATTTTTCTACTTTTGAGCAAATTTCTTTTTCTGCTAAACAGACATCGTTAATTTCTGATTTGTTTGATTTAGCGAAACCCAGATTGGCCAGTTTAGTCATTCTGACTGCCTTTATTGGACTTTACTTGGCACCTGGTGAAATCAATTTTTTTAAAGGACTATTAGCGATTGTTCTAACCACTTTGATTGTTGCGGGATCATGTGTTCTCAATTGTTACATTGAACGCGATCTCGATAAACTTATGCAAAGAACTAAAAACAGACCTTTACCGACAAAGCGTATAAGTCCCAAAAGTGCTTTGTGTTTAGGTCTAACACTATTAGGAATAAGTCTTCCACTTACTTATTTTTATGTGAATCCACTAACTTTTTATTTAGGTTTGGCCGCTTCAGTGCTTTATCTTTTTGTTTATACACCTTTAAAAAGAATTTCCAGTTTATCACTTTATTTGGGGGCGATACCCGGGGCCATTCCACCTTTAATGGGTTGGACTGCTAAAACCAATCAAATTGATCTTATGAGTGTTGGGCTTTTTACCATTTTGTTTATTTGGCAACTTCCCCACTTTCTTTCCATTTCAATTTTTCATCAGGAAGATTATAAAATAGCGGATATTAAAACCATGATAAATAGTTGGGGATTGAAGGCCACTAAATTATTTATTTTTTTGTTTACCATTTGTTTATTAATCGCGAGTTTGGCCCCTGGTTTAGAAAATTTAGTATCAAAACAATACCTTTATACAGCATTCATTCTGGGATTAATTTTTGTCATTTATTCTGGACTTGGTTTTTTTATTTCCAGTGATGACTTAGTTAAAAATCGAGATTGGGCGCGACAATATTTTCATCAATCACTCATCTATTTGCCAGCAGTCTTAGCTTCACTTATTTTTTTACGTTAATCAGAATACTCATAAGAAAACTCATTTCTCTACTAATTTAGCACCTTTAGCATTACAATAGGATTGATAAGAAAATTTTGAGGTAATGAATATGAATTCTAACAAGAGTCCAGTCTTTTGGATTAGTTTAGTTTTAGGTTTAGTCTCCGTGATTTGGTTTACCTGCTGGTCATGGGACATGATGCAACCACCGATCGATATTTCTACTCATGGTCATAAAATACATGAACTCTTTATGTATATTACTCTTTGGGATCTTTTTTATTTTGCTTTAGTTTGTGTTGGCATTTTTGGTTTTTCTTATGTTTATAGTCATAAAAGAAGTGCCAGAGGTCTTTACACTTATGGCTATCAAAAAAAACAAGTTCTGATTGTTACTATAATTGGGATTAGTGTTTTTATTTTTGTTGATATGGCGATTACTTATCAATCCAATAACGATTTAAGAAATGTTTTTTGGAATTATCCAGATCCAGAAAAAGAAGAAGTAGTAAGAATACAAGTCTTGGCCCAACAATGGGCTTGGAATTTTCGTTATGCTGGTCCTGACAATCTCTTTAACACCGATGATGATGTTGTTACCGTAAATGATTTGCGGTTACCAAAAGATAAAAAAGTTCTTTTCCATTTAACTGCTAAAGATGTGATTCACTCATTTTATTTACCGTTTAATAAATTAAAAGTTGATACCATCCCCGGTCGAGTAACAAGATTATGGACTGATTTTAACCGCACAGGTGTTTACGAAATCGCTTGTGCTGAAATGTGCGGTACTCATCATTATTTAATGAAGGCTCATCTTACCGTTTATGAACAAGCAGATTTTGATCAATGGTTAAAAGAAGCTGAACAAATAGCCCTGGCCACGAATGATCCTGAAAATCTAGATCTGTATTGGGGTTGGCGCTGGGACCTGATTAAAAAGTAATTTTTTTTAGAGGAGCTTAAATATATGGCTTGGTTAGAACAACACATTCACGAAGAACCAAAAACTTTTTTATCAAAATATGTTTTTTCTTTTGATCACAAGGTAATTGCCAAACAATTTTTGTGGTACGGAATTTTCTTTTTAGGCGTCGGCGGTATGATGGCGCTTCTCATTCGCTGGACATTAGCTTTTCCTGGCGAACCATTTCCAATCATTGGACACCTTTTGTTTCCTCATTCAGGAGGAATAGTTCCACCTGATACTTATGCCATGCTTTTTACAATGCATGGAACGATTATGATTTTTTATGCCATCACTCCAATCCTGATAGGTGCATTTGGAAACTATTGTATCCCTCTGATGATCGGGGCACGCGATATGATTTTTCCTACACTTAATATGTTGTCTTTTTGGTTGGCCTTTTTATCAGCGGTGATTTTGATGGTTTCCTTGGTCACACCACTTGGGGCTGCGGCCGGAGGTTGGACCTCTTATCCAACATTGAGCACTAATTTGGGAAGTCCAGGTTCTGGGCAAACTTTGTGGACTCTGGCACTTTTTGTGCTAGGAGCTTCTTCTACCATGGGAGCTGTTAATTATATTACGACGGTGATTTGTTTAAGAGCACCAGGAATGGGTTATTTTGATATGCCTTTGACCGTCTGGGGCTTATGGATGACTGCCATTCTCAATGCCATTTTTTTACCAGTCCTTGGTGCTGGTTTAATGCTTTTAACGTTTGATCGTGTTTTTGGAACAACTTTTTTTCTCGCCGGTGCTGCAGCTACTTCTGGCTCTGGGGATCCGGTTTTATTCCAACACGTCTTTTGGATTTTTGGACATCCTGAAGTTTATATTTTGATCTTACCTGCGTGGGGAATTGTCTCTGATTTACTTTCGTTTTTTGCTCGTAAACCAGCTTTTGGTGCGAAGGCGACTGCCCTTTGTATGGTGTCGATCAGCGTTCTCTCTACGCTAGTTTACGGACATCATATGTTTACCACTCAAATGAGTCCGTTACTTACCCAAACATTTATGACGCTGACCATGACCATCTCTATTCCATCGGCGATTTTCTTTGCCAATTGGTTGGGAACGATTTGGAAAGGTTCAATTCGATTTGATTCTCCCATGTTGTTTTCCTTGGGCGTCGTTTTTGTTTTTGGATTAGGTGGATTAACTGGTTTGTATTTAGGTACCACATCGACTGACCTTTGGTTGCACGATACTTATTTTGTAGTTGGCCATTTTCATTACACCATGGCGGCTTCAGTTCTTCTCGGTGGATTTGCAGGCATTTATTTTTGGTGGCCTAAAATGTTTGGTCGTATAATGGATGAGTGTTTGGCCAAATGGCATTTTTGGGGCACGATGATTGGTCTTAATGGTGTTTTTCTTGGCATGCTTTATGCTGGTGTAGGTGGAATGCATCGAAGAATTTACAATCCATTTATCTATGAATTTTTACAAAAAATGATTCCTCTCAATAAAGTGATAACTTTTTCAGCAATTATGATGGGCGTGTCTCAATTTTTCTTTTTATGGAATATTTATCGCACCTTTAGAAAAGGAAAAATTGCAGGTAACAATCCTTGGAATGTTGGAACATTGGAGTGGACAGTTGAATCCCCTGTTCCGGTCTATAACTTCAAAGAAATTCCGGTGGTTAAATGTGGCCCTCATGAATTTGGCAACCCACATATAAAAGATGGAAGAGATTTTCAATATCAAACTGAAGAGATAGCAAAAGCATAATTATGGAATTAGTTGGTCAAAGAAAGATTGAGACTTCAAAAATTGCCATGACGATCATGATGATCTCTTGGGCAATATTTTTTGTGACTTTATTTGTGGTCTATGCACTTTTTCGAGCGACCAGTAATGTTTGGCCTCCTGCGGGATTTGATCCTATCCCTTTAAATTTACCGCTGATCAGCACTTTTATTGTTTGCGCTAGTAGCATGACCTATGAGTTGTTTAGATCGAAGTTTCTTACTCGCCACTTTGCTCAAGCCAAATTATTTTTACTGACGACTTTTTTGTTAGGGTTGGGCTTTTTGGGTACTCAAGCTAGTTTATGGCGTTTGATGAAATCCCTTGGCTATTATGTGGAATCTGGAGTTTTTACTTCTCTAGTTTATAGTTTTACTTGGATTCATTCGGCTCATATCGGCTTGGCGATTATTGCTTTGTTTTGGGTTTTTTATAAATTTAATGGTTATTTAAAAGATAATAAAACGGATAATGAATCCCATGCTCTCTTGTTTAAAAATGTCGGAACGTTTTGGCATTTTTTAGGAATTGTATGGCTCATAATCTTTATAACCATATTTGTTTTTTAGTTTGTTAATTAGCCAGAGGTAAAAATATGCGTGTTTTTCTATTGGTTTTTATTTTTGTGTTAGGTTGTAGCGAAAGTAAATTTCGAGAAGGAAAGTTTTTCGCCGGCAATAAATATGTAGAACCCAAGGTGCTTAATTTAGGGAAGTCTACCTATGAAGAATATTGTTTTGCTTGTCATGGTTTGACTGGAGATGGCAAAGGTGTGGCAGCCAAAGGTTTGTATCCTCCTGTTCGTAATTTTCAACAAGGTCTTTATAAATTTGGCGTGGTTAAAGATGGTGGCCTTCCACATGATGAAACACTTATTCATATCTTAAAAAAAGGATTAAATGGTACTCCCATGTTGGCTTGGGATATTTCAGATGAACGGGCCGATGCTGTAGTTCAGTATATCAAAACCTTTGCTCCTGAAATTTGGGAAGGCAAAGATAAAGAATTAGGTGAAAAAATTGTTCTTACGAAAGATCCTTATGGCATTGCTCATGAAGTGACTGCTGTTGAAAAAGGAAAGTCGGTTTATCATTTTACTGCTCAATGTACTTCATGTCATAGAGGGTATGTGGGACTTGAGGAATACAATACATTAGCAAAAAAATCTGGAGGTCAATTAATAAAAGAGTTTGACCAAGATTTTTTTCAAACTAAACCTCAAGACTCCGAATATGGAGCGAAGATCATTCCTCCAGATTTTACCTGGCATACTGTAAGGTCAGCGCGATCAGTTGAAGAGCTGGCTTATAGAATTGCTGCTGGAGTAGGTGGGGTGATGCCTTCTTGGAAAGAGATTATTACTGATGATGAAATATGGGCGGTGGCTTATTACGTAAAACATTTAATGAATATTAAAGATACTGAAGAACGAGAAAAATTTATGGCGGAACTGAAATAAATGGAAATCACTTCAGAAAATAAAGCGACCGGCCAATACCCCATTGATCATTGGTCAAAAAAAATAGTTGCATCCAAAGCTTTTTGGGCCATTTTTGTTTTGCTTGCCTTTAGTTATCCAGTTTATCGTTCGATGAATCGGGTGCTTCCTCCAGCGTTACCCAAAATGTTTCAAGTGCCAGAATTTAAATTGTTTGATCAAAATGGAAATTCATTTGGCAGTCAGGATTTAAAAGGAAAAGCCTATATTGCTAATTTTGTTTTCACGTCTTGTCCTACCACTTGCCCGGGTTTAATGGAGAAAATGCAAGAAGTGCAAAAAAGAATTCGTGGAGTGGGCGATCGGATGAGTTTAGTCACTTTTACGGTGGATCCAGAAACCGATACGGTGGAAAAACTGCAAAAATATTCTCAAGAACTCAAGGCCAGTCCTCAAATTTGGAAATTTTTAACTGGCGATAAAAATGAAATAAAAAAAACACTGATTGATGGGTTTAAAGTTCCCATGGGAGATAAAGCCCCTGTGACTGATTTAAAACTAGGGAATAGTGATTTAGTTTTGTTTGATATCGTTCACACCGAAAAATTAGTGCTGGTGGACGAAGTTGGATTTGTTCGTGGTTATTATTCCACTGATAAAATCAGCATTGATCAATTGATGATCGATGTTGGTTTAATGATTAACCGTTTGTAGTGAAATAGTCTTGATAGGAGGAAAAAATGAGCGAACATAAAACTCATGCCCATGGCCAAAGTCATACGAGGGAATACTGGATAGTCTTTGCGATTTTAGCGATTTTAACTTTCATCGAGCTCTTTATTCCAGAAATGGACATTGCCTATTCAGCTAAGGCCATTTGGTTAACATTACTTGCTGTTGTTAAAGCGCTGCTAGTGGCTTTTTCTTTTATGCATTTACGCTTTGAAACAAAATGGTTGTGGTTTATTGCCGCCATCCCTATTTCCGCTGCGCTTTATACTGCGATGGTTATCACTGAATCCATGTACCGATAAAAAATGAGTTAAAGGAAAGGAATTTTATGAGCAAAGAAACATCAATATTTCCCCAAGGTGGTTTCAAAGAAATCGAACATGTGAGACCACATAGTCCGAAATTTGAAACTTGGCACTTAATTATAGTTTTGATTGTCTTTATGGTGGTTCTAAAATCTTTTGCCTATATAAAAGATAAAAAGAGACACGGAAAATAAGTTGCAAATTTAGTTCGCGCTTCTTTATGAACGATTTTTTAAAATTGTTTTAAATTTTTTCTATCTTAAGTTCATTTAGTCACATATTTCTTCTAATCTCGCTCATAAAAACAAACCGAGGAATGGGTATCAGAAATATAATGACGCAAATCTTTATTACTTTTTATTTTTCAGTTTTTCTTTTTTTTCCAAGATTGCTGTTTTCTCAAGGCCCTCAGATCCAAGTGATCGCAGGGGGGAATACAACGTGTCTCTTTAATAGTCCCAGACTTGAATGTTTTGGATCTAATGAATATGGTCAATCACTTTGGATGTCGATTCAAGGCGAAATTTCTAGTATTAAAGTTGGGCGAAGGCAAACATGTTTAATTATTGATAAAGAATTATTTTGTCTCAGCAAGGATGTTCAGTTTCAAAATAATGTCCCAAAAGACTTAAGTAATCCCAGGCAAGTGGCCATAGGGGAAAGCCATGGTTGCGCTCTCGAAGATGAGCGAGTGATTTGCTGGGGTGATAATTCTTTTGGACAACTTAATGTTCCCAAAAATCTCAGCAACGTTAAGAACATTCTTAGTGGAGAAAATTTTAGTTGTGTAACGACTGAGCAAGAAGTCCAATGTTGGGGTGATAATTCATTAGCTCAAAACAATGTTCCTAAGAATTTAACTAATATAAATGGCCTTGATTTAGGTGCAAGGCATGGCTGTGTTATCGATGATCATAATTTAAAATGTTGGGGCGATAACAGATCAGGACAAATTAATGTTCCACCAAACATCAAAAATCCTAAAGAGATTGCCTTAGGTAGGAATCATAGCTGTATCATTGATGATGATGGTGTGAAGTGCTGGGGGAGTAACAATTTTGGCCAAACCAATGTTTTAAAAAATTTAACAAATCCAAAAAAAATTGTTGCAGGTGAAAATCATAGCTGTGTTTTAGATAATGAAACCGTTAAATGCTGGGGAGATAATCGTGTCGGTCAAATCAATATCCCGCAAAAGATTGTTAATCCCAAAGATATTTCTCTCGGTGATAGTTTTATCTGTGTCATTGATCAGGAGAAACTAAAATGTTGGGGTAAAAATACTTTTGGTCAAACCAATGTTTCAAAGGCAGTAGAAGGTTCAAGTCAAATTAAGTTAGGAGAAAATCATAGCTGCGCTTTACTTGAAAATAAAATTGATTGTTGGGGACATGGTCAATACGGCCAAACAAATGTTCCCCAAAACTTAGTTTTACCCAGACAAATAAGTGTTGGAAAAATTCATAGTTGTGCCCTCGATATTGAGGGAGTTAAATGTTGGGGGAATAATACCGCCGGTCAAACCAATGTGCCTGATCATTTGCTTAATCCCAGAATTCTTTCTTCCGGTGCCCATCATAATTGTGTGATTGATGATCAAGGAGTTAAATGTTGGGGAGGAAATTTTTTTGGCCAAATCAATGTGCCTAAAAATATTTATAAACCCCAGCAAATTGCTCTTGGGATGGGGCATAGCTGCGTGATAGACCTGCAAGAAGTAAAATGCTGGGGGCATAATTCCGCCGATCAAATAAAAGTACCTAAAAATATAGTCAATCCCAAGATGCTTGCGCTGGGAGATGCTCATAGCTGTGTAATTGATAGTGAAGGAGTGAAATGTTGGGGAAGTAATGATTTTGGACAAATTGATGTTCCAAAAAATTTGATTAACCCAAGTCACTTAGCATTAGGAAAGAATCAAAGCTGTGTATTGCATGATCAAGGAGTTAAGTGTTGGGGGGATAATTCCTTTGGTCAATCGAATGTTTTGATAGATGTTACTCACTGGATTTTTTAATTTTATAAAAATATGAGTGTTTAGTTTTTTCGAGGAGAGTTATATAAAAATTATCTTTTTTTCATTTAATATTAGTTTTTTATTAGTAATGACTTTGGGCAATTTTTTGTTTGCTCATTCACCCGATGTTAAATTGATTGCGGGAGGTGAAACAACCTGTCGAATTGAAAATTCTCAAATTCAATGTGTAGGACCGAATTTTTATGGCCAATCAATTTGGATGGATATGGGAGAAACAATCGAAGAAGCGGTCATGGGAGATGGTTTTCTTTGCTTAATTTTGAATCATATTGTTTCTTGTTTTGGACGAAATGAAAAAGGTCAAACCTTAGTGCCAATCAACTTGTTTAATCCGAAAAAAATTTCCTCTGGTTTTCATCACACCTGTTTAATCGATGACCAAGGAGTTAAGTGTTGGGGAGATAACAGTTTTGGGCAAACGGATGTTCCAAGCAATTTAGTTAATCCTAGAGAACTAGCAGTTGGATTTGCTCATACTTGTGTCTTAGATGATGAAGGAGTCAAGTGTTGGGGGGATAATAAAAAAGGTGAGTTAAAAGTACCAAATAATTTAGTCAATCCTCAGAGTTTAAAATTGGGACTGAACGTAAGTTGTGTGAAAGATGATGGACAAGTGAAGTGCTGGGGAAATAATGAATATAATTTAGTCGATGAATTAAATAACATGATTAATCCGAGGGAAATGGTCCTTGGCGATGGTTATAATTGTGTCATTGAAATTGATAGTGTGAAATGCTGGGGAAACAATTCTTTAAAACAAATGGATGTACCAAAAAATTTAGTCAATCCTCGTCAGTTGGCCATAGGGAGAGACCATGTTTGCGTTCTCGAGCAACTGGAACATGATCAAGAAATGAAATGTTGGAGGAATAACGGACTTGATTCATATAAAATGCCTAGAAAAATTTTTCAGCCTCGGCAGATTGCTTTAGGTGCCGAGCATAGCTGTGTTTTAGATAAATTAGGAGTTGAATGTTGGGGCCTAGGAAAAAGTCTTCAATTGAATATTCCACAAAATTTAAAAAATCCTAGCCAAATCGCAGCCGGAGGGAATAACAGCTGTGCCTTAGATGCTGAGGGAATAAAATGCTGGGGAGAGTTGTTCGAAAATATTGAAAAAGATTTTTTTAAAAATCCTAAAATGATTTCGATAGGCCAATGGCACATTTGTGGAATTGATGGTCAAGAGGTTAAGTGTAAAGGTTTTAGAGCAGACTTCAAACAAAGTGATATTCCAGTCAATTTGATAAATCCAAAACAAATAGCCTCTGGAGATTTTCATGCATGTGTATTGGATGAAAAAGAGGTGAAGTGCTGGGGAAAAAATGATTTTGGGCAAACAAATGTTCCAAACAACTTAATCAATCCAAGAGAAATTTCTTTAGGATTCGCTCATTCTTGTGCCATCGATGATGAAGGTCTTAAATGTTGGGGCTCAAATTTATTTGGAGAATCGGATGCCCCAAAGAATCTATCTAATCCACGAAAAATTTCTTTAGGAATTCATTTTACCTGTGCTCTCGACGATTCCGAAGTTAGATGTTGGGGGAGTAATGATAATGCTCAGTCTGCGGCTCCTAAAAATCTGGTAAATTCATATCAGATGGCCTCGAGTAAAAACTTTAGTTGTGCGTTGAGCGAAAACAGAATTAAGTGTTGGGGAAGGAATCTATATGGTCAGACTAATGTTCCTAATATTCAAGATACTCAATAAAATCTAATAAAAATCAATGGCCGAAACTTAATTCGCACATCCCAAGAGTTCTCAGTTTTCATAAAAAAACAATTTTTCATCGATCTGTTCGTAAACCTCGCAAATAGTTTTAACTGTTTCCAAAAATGAAAAATTGAAATGTTTGCTCAAAACTGGGACTGTAATTGCTACTTACAAGCGATCAACAGGAGAAAATTTTGAACTTTTTAAAAACAACAATTTGGTTGTTTATTTTCTATTTTATTTTGAGTCATTCAGTCCCTAAGTTATCAGCGACAGAAACCGAGCTTTTTTATTTTCAGCGTTTGACAGGCATAAGACCCAATGTAATGGACTCAATTTTTTTAAAAGCTAAACAATTGATTGCCGAAGGTAAAACTAATGAGGCCATTTCGATTATTTTAGAGCATCCGGCTTTTATCGACGTTAAGGTCAAAGATTTTGCCACTCGAATGATTGCCATCGATGAACTTCCTTATGGACAACTTAACGATGCGATTGCTCTCGTGATGGGTGTGATTCGAGATAATCACAACGGTCAGCATATTCTCACGGGAGATTTTTCTTATATA
>JBIKWR010000118.1:0-9576 GCA_044356225.1 Bacteriovoracaceae bacterium
GGAGTTCAAGTTGCGGTTAATGATTCTAAAGAAAAGACCAGTATGACAGATTATGTTTGTAGAAAAAGTCAGTGTAGTAATGTGAAATTTGACCGAGAGACAGTCAATAGTTTTAATCAAAATCACTATAATTTAATAATAAAAATGGCAGAAAAAAAATCATCTAAGGTTGCAATTTTAAAATTTCCCATTATGAAATCATTGCTTAAAAATGATAATTGCTTTATTGATTCATTGTTTAAAAATCTCTTAGATAAATTATCAATAATTTGTATTGACTTCAAAGAAGCATTTCCAGAAATTACCAATAATGATAAAAATATGTTCTTCAACGATCCAGGTCATTATAATATTAATGGAGCAAATCGGATTACGAGGTTAATTATAGAACCTATTATGAGTATTATAAGTGAAGATTAATTTAATTTTAAAAATATTTTTCATCATCACTACTCTCATAATTTTAGCTATACATCAGATCGTTTTTCCTCGTGTTTTTCATGTATTACAAGATTTAAAATATCAGGGAATGTAGATGATTCTCTATTTATATGTTTCTTATTTTATTTTGATTCAACTTTTACTATTTATTCAACAAGTAAAACGAAAGTATTTTCTATGTCTATTAAACTTTTTAACCTTGTACATATTTTTATCTCATTACACAGGTCACAATTTTCAATTTTTTACAATAATATGTTTGGCCATAATTTCTTTTATAATATTTAAATATGTTTCTGAAGATGCAGTTGTCATATTTCAAATTATGTTAATCATCGTGTTTATATTTATCTATAGATTTACAGAATTATTTAATTCTGCCATTTTATCATTTTCTATTTCATTTTTCTTTTTAAGAATAATTAAACTTAACTTTGAATCGAGAAGTGATGATAATCGCCTTAGAAATATAGATTTTGTTGAATATCTTTCTTACCTTACTTATTTTCCCTTAATCTCTTTAGGGCCAATTTCCTCTTATCGCCTATTTGTTAACTCCGAATTACTATCAGGTAACAAAATTTCTTCTATAAATATTAATTTTTTAGTTGAATTCTGTTGGGCCTTACTAAAGTTAACTTTATTTGTTTCTATTGTAGGTTTCGTTAATCAATTTTCTATTTTTGATCGTGAATCATTTTACTATTTTATATTAGTTTATTTGAATCTCTATCTACTTTTCTCAAGTCAAAACTCTATTTCAATTTTATTTTCAAAATCTCTAGGCATTACAATTGAAGAAAATTTTAATCAGCCATTATGTGCTAAAAACATTACTGAGTTTTGGCAAAAATGGCACATAACCCTGACGGATCTTGCTAGACAGTTAATCTATGAGCCTGTCAGTCTTAACTTAGCTCGAAAACTAGGAAGAAAATTTTCATTTTTTGCTTCGCAAATTGGCTTATTTGTAACATTTTTAATAATAGGTCTTTGGCATGATTTATCGATAAAAGGATTTAAGTTAGGATTAATGCATTCATTGGGTTTGATGACTCATGCAGTATATAAAAAGTTTATACGAAGAAAGATAAACATAAAAATCCTTTCCAATCCTTGTTATAAGTTTTGTTGTTGGTTGTTAACATTTGTTTTTGTTGCTCAGTCTATGCGCTTATTTTAGTTTGGGCCAGCTTAGGTGCCATGACCCTAAACATCAGGTACCAGTCTAGATTCAGTTAGCTAGTCTTCAATAGAGATTTTTAAGCCTCCTTGTGCCCAGGGAGACAAAAAGTGCCATGTTCATTTTGTAATTGGTAGGCAAAGTGATGGCAATTCTTTCTTTTAAAACATAATGTGGGTAATTATTAATCTTCTTCGTAATAAGTGGGTAAACTATTATTTGGATAAACTTCTAAATTGGCTTGTCTATTATCAATGATGTGTGTGAAATAAATTTTAATATCATCTTGGTTGTTAATAACTTTGAAAAATAATCGATATCTACCATCACTAAATATCCACGACTGATCTCCGGTTGTAGGGTGAATAGCAGGAGTTGTTGGATTTTGAGCTATGAAATTTAAAGTGTCGTCATGCTCTTTGAGAAAGTCTTCTATTAACTCAATGCTTTGGGTTGAATCAAAAATAAAATCTTCAATGACTGATTATGATTTTTCATAATTTTTAGAGAAATATAACTTGGCCATTTATGTTTTCTTTTTAAATCTTTTGAGCCGTGATCCACTTTTTGGGTTATGTTCTTCAACATTACCATTTAATATATCTGACATACCAAGTAAGCGTTTTTGAAGCGACAATATTTCATTTTTCATTTCTGAATAATTGGCTTCATTCATAAGGATATAATTTTCGCCACTACGTCTTTGAATACGAATGGTTTCAGATGAGGCCAGGTCTAGATAATCTTTAAGTTCAGCTCTTAATTTTTTTGGGTTTACATTTTGCATGAAACACCTCCAATAGCTAAAAGGTACCATAAGGTGTACACCTTGTCAACGACAAAAAGTGCCATGTGCCTTTGGATGATTTAAGAACGAGTGCCCTAGGTGCAGGCACTTTTCCGGTTTTTTCCCTTTTCCTAAACACCGCTTAGTAAACATTATGCAATATAGGACTTGAAATCCTAATTTGCATAATGTATAATTGATGACGATGATTAAGAGAGATATATTAAAAGAATTAAAAATACTATTAAAAGAGTATCCTATAGTGACTTTACTCGGCCCAAGACAGGCGGGAAAGACAACATTAGTTAAAGAGTTTTTAAAGGGCTATGAATATTCAAATTTAGAGAGTCCAGAAGTGAGAAGTTTTGCCTTAGAAGACCCAAAGGCATTTTTATCACAGTTTAAATCAAAGGTAATTTTAGACGAAATCCAGAGAGTTCCTGAACTCCTTAGTTATATTCAGGTCAGCGTTGATAATATAAAAAAAAATGGTCAATACATTTTGACTGGCTCTCATCAGCTTGCCCTGCAGGAAGCTGTTACTCAGTCACTGGCCGGTCGAACTGCCATTATTAATTTGATGCCTTTTTCTATTTCTGAACTAACAAAGTCAAACAAACAAAAAAAAACTTTTCAAGAATATTGTCATTATGGTTTTTTGCCCAGGATTTACGATCAAAATCAAAGACCGCTAACTGCGTATTCAAATTATTATAAAACTTATATCGAAAGAGATGTGAAGTTATTGATCAATTTAAAAGACCTAAGTATTTTTGAGAAGTTTTTTAAATTACTTGCTGGGCGAGTAGGTCAGTTAATTGACTATAGTAGTTTGGCCAATGATGCCGGAGTTGATGCCAAGACCATTAAAAATTGGCTATCAATTCTGGAGGCATCTTTTATAGTTTATAAACTGAATCCGTATTTTGAAAATTTTGGCAAAAGAGTGATTAAATCACCTAAATATTATTTTACTGATGTAGGGCTTCTTTGTTTTATCTTAGGCATTACCAATCAAGACCAGATAACGAGAGATCCCCTAGTTGGGAACATTTTTGAGAATTTGATAGTTATGGAATGTTTGAAAAATAGATATAACAAGGGGCTTGTGGCAAACATGTATTTTTATCGAGACAGCAATAAAAATGAGGTTGATCTCATTATTCAAGATGGCCGCAACCTTATCGCTCTAGAGATAAAATCATCATCAACATTTTCATCAAATCTGTTAAAAGAGTTGGAAAATTTTAAAACAGTTTCTAAACAAGTTAAAAAATCATTTTTAGTTTACGCAGGAGAAACAAAAAAATTATCTAATAATACAGAGGTTATAAATTTTAATGACCTCGGTTCCAAGCATCTTTAAAAAAAAAGAAAAAAAAGTGCCAGGCATCCGGTGTGATGAATAAAAAAAAGCCCCTCGCAAGAGGGTTTTTTATTTCTAGAAAGTATTTGAAAATATGCCCGAACTCAAATGGCCGAAAAGTTCATTGAACTCTTTTTAACTTTTACTGTTTTACTGAAATAACTGGAAAACTAGTGAACACCACTTTCCATTCATAAATAATTGAAATTACAAAGAATGTTAATTTAAAACCATTAACTATGAATTATTAATAATTAATGGCTGAAAAATTATGCATTTTACTCCATTAACTATGATACAATAATAGTTAATGGAGTAAAATGAGTAGCAGCTTTCTGGCCACAATCGAAAATAACTTGAAGATGCCTCTTTTTACAGATGAGGATCTCAAGCTCGTTTTCCGGGATAAACGGCCATCCGCTATTTATAACTCTCTTGCCTATCACTTGAAGAAGAAAAATTTGGAAAGATTTAGAAGGGGTTTGTATTCTCTTGCTGCTAAGAAAAATGACAAGTTTGGTTTTACAAAGTTTAAATTGGCAAACAAGCTAGTTCTTCATAGTTACATTTCATTTGAATCGGCATTATCACATCATTGTCTAATTCCTGAAGCCGTTTATGAAGTGACTTCTGCATGCTTTTCTAAAAATAAAATTTTTACAAACTCTTTAGGTCGATTCAGTTTTACTTACACGCCAGTTGAACCGTTTTATATGGGAGTCGAGCAAGATGAAGTGACGAAGGAAAAAATTGCCAATCCAATCAGAGCATTATTCGATCTCATTTATTCAAGAAGAAAGCTGTATAAAAGTGTTAAAGATTTAGAAAGTGATTTTAGAATTGATTTGAATGAACTGAAAAAAGTTTTAAATAAATTTGAAGTGAGAGAAATTTTGCTACTTGGAGAACTTTATAAAAAGCAAAATATTAGAAAATTGGCAACAATTTTAGTGAGAGATTTAAAGTGAAAGATATTATTCAAAATAGACTTAATACCTACTATGATTTAAAGACAGCCGAAGATGAGTTAAATGCTTTAAAGGAAATAACTCAAGAAGTTGTGTTATATGCACTCTATAAAGTTGGTTTTTTTGAAAAAGCAACTTTTATGGGGGGGGCGAGCCTAAGGATCATACATTCTTTGGATCGGTTTTCAGAGGATCTAGATTTTTCAACTAGAGGAGTAGACCAGAGCTTTGAGCTCGATAAATATTTAGAAAAGGCAATGCAGGTTATGAAGCCGTACGGTTTTAGTCTTACTCTAGATGAAAAAGACCTAAGTGATAAAAATGTTCAATCAAGATTTTTAAAAGATGATTCCATAAAGAAAGTTTTAACTTTTAGACATCAGCAAGATGAAAGACAAAAAATTAAAATCAAAGTTGAGATTGATACAAATCCAGCAAGTGGCGCACATGAGAAGTCCGAGTTCATAGATTTTCCAGAAGATTTTCAGATATTGGCCTATGATCTTCCAAGTTTGATGTCAGGTAAACTTCATGCTCTTTTATGCAGAACTTATGTGAAAGGAAGAGATTGGTATGACTTCACTTGGTATATAAAAAATAATTGTTCTCCAAATTTAAAGTTGTTAGAAAATGCTTTAAAGCAAGTCGGCCCATGGAAAGGAAAAGATTTTCAAGTTGATGAAATGTTTTTGAAAAAAGCTTTAACTAAAAAAATAAAATCTTTAAACTGGAGTGATGTAAAAACTGATGTTAGAAAATTTTTATCAGTTGAGAAAGCTCAATCATTAGAACTTTGGAGTTCTGATTTTTTTTTAAGCAAAGTTCATAAACTAATCGTGAAAATCGGTGCTACAAGTGCTGTTATCATCATAGATTTTTCGATGATTTTTTAAAACCCTGACAAGTATCTACTCATAACACATTATTGCTGAAACAATTCTGAGAATTACAGATAGAATCAAAATTTAATAATTCAAATGCAATAGAGTGCTCACCCAGAGATTTAAATGTAAATCCGGTGCCAGGCACCCGGTGTGATGAATAAAAATTTGCTACTTTTTTTTAGAGATTTTAAGCCCCAACGAAAAGTATTTCTATAAAAATGCCGGACCTCTTTGATGTAATTCGGATTTTATTTTTTTTTGATCTTCTTTAGAAATAATTTGGTTAAAAAAGGAGAGGTATTCATCTTCGATGAAATCATTTGGAAATTTGATTCCCGTTTGACCCTGGTAAAGTTGAAGATATAAAGTTGAGTAAGGGTAGTCTTGGCATTTTGCTACCAAATTAGCTCGAAGTGGATTTTGAAAAATGTATCTTAACACGGTCATGTAGTAGGTATTATTATTGATAAGTTTCCAGTTATATCGATCTGCAAAAATTCGATTAATTCTCCTAGTTCTTATTCTGATTTCTTTACTTAAATATGTATTGAAGGCATTCATAAATTTATCGAGATCGGCGTTTGGAGTATAAAGCAACAGATGATAGTGATTACTCATTAAGACAAATGCTTCAATTTTTACAGGGTATTTAAAGTTGGCGCGTGTTAGACCTGCAAGACAAATGCTCCATACGACATCCCGGGGCAGATCAAACCACTCTTTATTGTTTGATCTAATGGTTACGTGATAAGGGAATTCAGAGGAGCGGATGAGGTTTTTTCGAGTCATTCATTTTTGGTATATGAATTGACAAATTTAATCCATATAAAAAATTATCTTTTACTTTATTTTCATTTTTGCAATACACCGGGTGCCTGGCACCGCTACTCCCGAACCCTTTGTGTTCCTTGTTTATTGCGTTTATCCAGTTTTTTAGTAGTCAAGCTAGCATCGGCCTCATCTAAAGCATTTTTTAGAACTGATCTATCGCTGTTTTGCGCCAGCTTGGATAAATTTTCGGCAGAAATTTCAGCTAAAGAAAAATCAGCTTCACCTGGAGTTACCATCGTTTTTAGTTTATTTTCCCAATCAGGACCCAAGGCTTTAGTAAGATAGTCGGCTTGTTTGGGGGCAATGCCTTTCTCGATCATATCGGCTTTAACTTTTGCTAAAAGTTCAGAACCATTATATTTCTCTATAATTCTCTTCATCACCATATCAGCGTCAGTAGCATTTTTTGCGGAGATAGTGATTGCAAACTCATCTCCTCCTTCGCGCGCAGTTTTGGTGACGATATCCATACCTCGAGTAGAGTCTTTTATTGATTCGATAAATCCACCGAGCACGTCATCTCCTACACCATGACCTAAGACATCGTTGATGATTTTAAAATTGCCTAAATCAATTTGCGCGACATAAAGATTTTCTCCTCGACGAATGGCTTCTCTGGCCAACAAAGGAGCAACTTCTTTTAAACCATGGGCATTGAATGCACCTGAAAATTTTGGATCATACCAAGATCCCATAGAATCCTTGACTAATTTTTCGACGACTCCCGCAGGGTTTGTTTCTATTCCTTCAAGTAATGATTTTTTTACTTCAGGGTCGGTGACTTGATCAACCACCATTTTCTCTAATTTTTCTTTGATCACTTGCTCACTATATTTTTGAGCAAATTCTTCGGGATTTGATTTCGCCAGTGCTTTTAATTCCGCTACGACTTTTTGGTTTGTTATCCCGCTAAGAAGGTTATCAAGTTGAGTATTTGATAAACCCTTAGAAATTAATTTTACAATTTTATTTGAGACTAATTTTGATCCTTTTGCACCGAAAAACATTTCCACAACCGCAGCAGCGGCTTGGGCCGGATCATCCGTAAGCATCATATTTAAAAAAGTATCTGAGGGGTTTTCACTAAACTCATGATAAAGTTCGACAAACCCATCTCGTACTTTAGCTGGTTCTCTTACTGTCAGTACGATCAAGTCTTTCAAAGCGACAACATTTTCCCAAAGTGCTCGAGGCAGACCCGTGATCCCATCGCGGGCCAATCCAGCATTACCGATCCAATCGCGGTTTAGTTCATTCCAAAATAGTTTTAAAAGGGCCTCATCTTTAATAAAATCTTGATTAAGTTTAGGACTGATGACTTTGCTAATTTGCTCTTGCCTGATCTCTAAAACTTTTTCCCAATTAAAAATATTTTCAGGAGGAATATTTGAAAGCATTTCTGGATTTTTTAATAAGTAATTTCGAATGAAAATTAACTGCGTTTGAACACAACTACGGGCATATTGTGTCGGAGAAGTTGTTTCTCCAACGGGAATTTCTAAATGAACAATACTAGGCATGGAATTAATAAAAGGAGTAGGTCTGGAATAAAGATCTTTTATGACATTTTTCATAACATCATCATTTAAAGCATCTTTATGCTGATCGTTTAGTCCTCTATTTTCCAAATCGACACCTAAACCACTGCATAAATCAAGCAAAACAATATTGCGCAAAAGTGTTAACCATTTTACTTCCAAACTAGAATTCGAATTTAAAACTCTAGAAACATTTTCTTCTAAGGTTTCGCCTTCGTCAGAAATGGTAAAATTTCCATTGTTTATAGGACAAGGAGTGGTAGCATAAAGATTTAAGCTGAGTAATAAACTCAAAAAATGTCTCATTTTTCCTCTTCGGCATTTTCCTGACAAATAGATAGTTTTTAGACAAGATATTAGTATGAAAAATCTCGTTATATTTATTTTAACTTTGCAAACTAGTCAGGTAATTTCAACGGAACAAGTGGCCAGAGTTTGGGGTACGTTGATACCCGACAAAACCTGTGAAGATCATGATCATATGGTTTGGATATCTTCTGCTAGCAATCATTTTTCTGGCCGCCAGCTTTATTATCATGCTCATGTTCCCAAGGGGGGGAGCTTTGAATTTCATCTCAACCCTGGCGTTTATGAAATATCCTCAACGTCAGAAAATAGTTGTATCGATGAAAAGAAAATTGAATTGAAAGTTGGTGAAGCAAAAAATATTGTTCTCAATCCCCAAAATGCCTTGGCCAAAAACGGTAGCAAAAAATGAAAAATTTTCTAGCTATTTTTATTGTATTATTTTTGATCAAAAATGCCTCTTCATCTTCCGGTTCGGGAATTCCAGTGTATAAAGATTATAATTGTATTCACTGTGCTGGAGGTTATCAATACGTACCCTATCAGTATAATCAACCCAATTCTTTTTATAATTTTGGACCTCCCCAATATAACCAATTTAATTCTATGCCGCCTTTTTACCCTCAGATACACCAACCTCCATGGTGGGCGATGCAAGGACAGATGACTTATCCTAATTTTCAATATCCTGGCATGTGGCAAAATCATGGTATTCCCGGTCATCATTATCCCGGTCATCATCCTGGTGGAGGAGGCGGTGGTGGAATGATGGCGATGAAGCCCAATCTTTATTTAGAATCCAAATCAGCACAGAAATTCGATTTAAAACTTAATTTGTTAAATGGAAGTACTATTTTGGTAGCTGTGCCAATGATGAATAAGTTTCAATGGAGTGTTGATTTACGAGATAAAATTTTTGTTGATGATGTCGCCTATGATTTTTTATTTTATGATTACCGTTTAGATCATCGATTGATGCAATTAACATCTGGTTCCTGTCACGAAACAAAAGACGTAGTTTTAGTCATGGCAAAAATGCTAGAAAAACTAGAATTTAAAGCAAACGAAATACAAGACTTTGTCGATCACTGGCCATATAAAATTCCGCAAGAGTATTCTCGCTATTGTCTCTTCCCTCAACTTAATACCGAATTAGATCGCGTGGTAAAAATTGAAACCACAATTCCAGCAACAATTCAGCGTATCCTTTTTTTGTTAGTGCCATTTGAAAAAAATAATTCACCTTTATTTTTTTCAAAAATTAAAAAACCA
>JBIKWR010000263.1:0-2673 GCA_044356225.1 Bacteriovoracaceae bacterium
CAAAACGAATATTATGATCCCAGCGATGACAGAAAGTACATTTGGCCACACATCCTTTAGTCGAAACCAAGGTTGCTAATTTTTTATTTTTTCTTTTTGGCTCATAACTACGAGAATCATAGCCAAAAGAGGTGTAACTCCAAGGATCTAGAATATATTTCTTAACATCGGTATCTCGTTCTAAAATATCATAATCAAGGTCATACAATTCTTCAGCGGGAATATTTTTAGTATAACCTGTAAAATGCACAACTCCTTTTTTATCAAGAAAGGTAATGCCTAATATTTTTTTTAAAAGTTCTTCTTGATCATTAGTTGATCTTTTTGGACGAATGTTTTGAATATAGTTTAACAACTCAACTGAAGAAAGTTCTCCTTCTCCAATAACACAATATTCAACGCCACAAATTTTATGCAGTATTTCTGAATTAGCAGCGACATTGCCACCGACAATAATAATTGTTTCAGGCAGTACTTCACGAATCAACTTGATTAAATCTTTAATATAATTATAGGCAGTAGAGACCACGCCACTTATACCTACGACGTCTGGCCTTTCTTTTAAAAAATGATTTTTTATATCCGAAAAAGAAGGTCTTAATCCGTCAATGTCGTAGAGAAAAGTCTGATCGTAACCTGCTTTAATTAAAGTCTGTACAATCGCCATGGCTCCATAAGGAGGAAAAAATGTTTGTTGACCAGCTGGTCTTACTTTTGAAGTGCAGATGAGAATTTTCACAGATTATCTCCTAAAAGTTTTTTTTCCCACTCAAAGGCGGTTTTAACTATAATTTCCAAATCGTTTAACTTTGGTAACCAATTCATTTTATTTTTAATTTTGTCAGCAATCGCTACGACGGAAGCGGGATCGCCTGCTCTCCTCGGTGACTCAATCACTTTAAAGTCTACACCACTTACTTTTTTAACCATGTTTATAACTTCTTTTACCGTAAATCCTTCACCATAACCACAATTCACAACGTTCGATGGTCCACCTTGTTGTAAATACAACATCGCGTCATAATGAGCTTGGGCCAAATCTTCCACATGAATATAATCGCGAATGCATGTGCCATCTCGAGTTGGATAGTCTGTACCAAAAACTTCCAGGTAAGGACGTTTCCCTAAAGCAGTTTGGCATGCCAATTTTATTAAGTGGGTAGCATTAGGTGTCGATTGTCCAATTTCCTGTTTTCTGTCTGCTCCTGCCACATTAAAATAACGAATCGCCACATATTTAAGAGACGAAGCGCGCGTGACATCTGCTAACATCCACTCAGTCATCATTTTAGATTTCCCGTAAGGACTTTCGGGACACAATAAAGCTTCTTCACTCGCTTTGCCGCCTTCAGGAAAACCATAAACAGCGGCGGTGCTAGAGAAAATAAAATTTTTCACTTGATGTCGACAGCAAAGTGCTATGAGTTGATAGGAATTTACTGCGTTGTTTTGATAATATTTAAGTGGGTCGATCACGCTTTCAGGAACAACAATACTTCCCGCAAAATGAAGAACTGTCTCAATTTTTTCTGAGACAATTAATTGTTCAAGTTTTTTTGTTTCAGCTAAATCAAATATTTTTAGCTGACCAAATTTAACGGCTGATGATTTTCCTGTGGAAAGGTTATCGACCACAATGATGTCACAATTTTTTTCTCCCAACAGTTTAACTACATGACTGCCGATATAGCCTGCTCCACCAGTGATTAATATCTTTCCAAATTTCATTGCACGACCTCATTTATTTTAACTGGAATAATTGGTGGTAAATACCGTGAACGCTCTGGATATAATTTCTTTAGACCAACACAATCTTCAGTAAAACGTCCTTTCATCATGATATAAAAGGGATTATCCCACAATATTTTTTCAGCATACGGCTTACACTTCTCAGCTATCTTATGAAGAATTTCGGGCGACACTGGATTTAAATCTCCAGGTTCTTGACGCTCAAAAATGATATATTCAAAAAATTCTATCGGTTCAGTATTCATATCAATTTGGTAAATCTGGCGACCAGGTTTTATGATATGGGGAATAATTCCACCAGATGCTAAAATCGAGCTCTCAATGGGCAAACTTTCAGCTTCTTTTAAAACTAACTCCGTGAATTGGTGTTTTTCCTCTGAAACTTTTTGGTAAAGAGTAAATTCCTTTATCATGCGTGTATAACGGCCACTAGAAGTGCCGACAAAAAATGCTATCACCAAAAACAATAATTTTTTATCTTTTAATACTTTTTTAGGAAACGAGCTCAATATGATCACAGACATTAAACTCATGAAAATAGGGATTGAATGATGGTGTTTCATGTAATTTCTTAAAATGTGAATGAGAATCAAGGGAGAAGCAAACAATAAAGCGGCCATGAGAGGATGAGAAAGAATTTTTTTCCATGAACTACATTCCCATTTGATAATTAAAATGATCGGAAGAAGCAAGGGAAGAAACTCTTTAATCGGCCATTTAAAACTCATTAAAGCTGGCCAAAAACTCAAAGTATAACTACTAAAAAAATCTTTAAGAGCGCTATCACCGTAATCAACGGTGGGACCAAGTAACAGAGGTCGAAGTATGAATAAAAAATAAGCGCCACTCAAGCTCAATAAAAATAAGCCAATGCCTGCTCTTAAATTTTTTTGCCAAAAAAAAAATAAATATAATGGTAATAAC
>JBIKWR010000013.1:0-32145 GCA_044356225.1 Bacteriovoracaceae bacterium
AACACTCAATGCAATTCTGCCTGATGCTTTCCTTGGACTATCTGTTGGTAAAAAACGTCATGGTTTTTTGCTTGAAGCAAACTGGGATGATCTAACATTGATTGAATTACAAATACGCGTTTAATTTTTTTCCTAGGTATCAGTTTGGCCCTCTTTAATAGAGGGCCTTTTTTTTTAGTATGCTGAAATTATCTCGCGTTCCACTTTAGTGGTATCACTTTTTCTTCAAATAAATGCAATTTCATTGAGCCAAATCCGGTAAAAGAGTAGAAAGCGGTTCGTCGCAAGACTAACCAATTTATTTTTAGAAAGGAGTTTTTCATGAAAGTGTTTACCAATTTAATGCTGGTCTGGGCATTAATGCTTGGATCATTCAGTGTGATGGCCAGTGATCACGAAAAAGATGTAACAGAATTTGATTTAGGAGTTTCACTCAGTTTGGAAGACTGGAAAACAACAGTGGAAGCTAATGCGTTTGGTATCTATCTCAAAGCTGGTGTCGATGCTAGCAACCTTAGAGAAACCATCATTGAGGTGGCGAATTTATCTGTAGATATGGCCAACATCGTCCTCAATACCGCACATGATGTTTTAGTATTCACCGGCAAAGCAGCAAGAGAGGTTTATCTGGCCGCTAAAAAAGCTGGAACCATTGCGGTTGAAGTTACAGGAGACGTTTTAGTTTTAGCTGGTAAAAATTTAAAAAAGTTTTTCAAAAATGTAGCAGAATTTGTAGAATCGATTGGCGAGTATGTTGAAGGTGTGGTTATCGCTGCTGGACAATTTTTAGAAAAATTAATGGATTTAGCAATTGAAGCAATCAGAAATGGTGCAGAATTTGTTATGGAAATTGCTGCTGATTTGAGTGATTTGGCAGTTGAATTGGCCGACTCTGCAGTAACTTTAATTATTGATACCGCCAATCATGCACTATGTATTGTTCGAGCTCAGGCCAAAGAGTTACTCAAATTGTTGTCAAGAACAGTTGAAGGCGCAATTACGCTTTCAAAAAATGTTTACAATGCTGCTCACGATGTAGTGGTAGTGGTCGTTGATGTAACAATTGAAGCCGTTAAAAATACCTACCGAGTAGTCGTTAATGAAGTAAAATTTGCCACAAAACTAGCTAAAGAAATTGCTAAAAAAACTATCAACAAAATGATAAAAGCAGGTCAGTTAGTGTGGAATGGTTTTAAATGGGTTTACAATAATACTTTGGGCAAAGTTATTCCCAGCATTTTTGTACAAGTTGATTTATTCAACCATCACGTCATATCGCTAGAAATGTTTAGTCATTGTGCCATTCTTGATCTAAGAATTAATGGTTAAGAGTTCGCTGATTTAGTTTGAATAATGGGTAATTTGGGGGCCAAGATATTGGCCCCATTTTTTTTTATATTTTTAAGGATTCTAGCGCAGTTAAAAATTTGGCAAAGACTGGTTTGTCATAAATAGACTGAAAATGTTTTAAAACTTTGGCCTGAGAAAGTTTTATTGGTTTATCTTCATACTGTATAACTAAATGGGCCCAATGTTCCGCCACGGCATACAGGGCCGCCAAAGGAGCGATTTGCGCTTGTTTTTCAGATAATGATGTTCCTAATCGATGGCCATGGTGTTGTTTAACAATCGTCACCACATCCCCAGGAATAAGATCACATTTTGACAATAAGGTTGCAGCGATCAAGGCATGTTTTTGAACGGTGGATTTATCTTTATCTGAAAGTTGTGATTTTAAAATTTCTTCATCTGATTTTAATCTCGCCATATCATCGGTGGTAAGTGCTAAGTCTTGATAAAAAGCCGCCATCGCCAATTTATCGCCTTGTTCTTTGGAGTTTTTCATTTGAGTCACTTTAACGATATGAAAGCATATATAAGTCACCAGATGAGAGTGTTTAAAACGATAACTGAGTTCTTGAGATAAGAGCAGTTTTAACAAAACATCAATGGTTGGCGTGCTTAGAGAAATCTCTTTCATGCGACCAATACTGGCCTCGGCCAACGTAATCGTTTCTAAATCAATGCCTAAACCGATGGCCTGGTTATGGACGAGGGATTGAGCAGCGGCGGTAAATTTAACCACTTCACTGGGACGCAAGTTTTGATCATTAATGATTGATATTAACTGCGAGGTCATGCCATCAACAAATTGCAGGCGCGATTCTTTAGGAATGAAAAGAAACTCACAACCTTGTTCACGACAATCCTGAATTTCGTGGGACAATACTTTATCACCTTTATGATGAAATTGTTTGTAAGCGTTTTCTCCTGTTTTGCGATAAGTTTCACAGGGAACCACTAAATTTTCGCGAAAGCATTCTATCGGTAGAGGGTAAAAATCTGGTACTGATTCTTTCGCCATTTGTGGAGCGGTAATATTGAGACTTTGTGCCGCTGCCTTAATCACATTATTCAATTGTTTTTTTCGATCGATCGCCACCACTAAACCATTCTCTTGTTGGCGTTCATCGGGAATGGCGACAATCGGAATAGGACGATTGATTTCTCTTAAGAACTTTGCCACATCTTCGGCCATATTTTCTTTTCCAGATCGTGAAACGATTAAGGAAATATCATCTGAATTTTGTTTGATGTAATGAATGCATTCCCCAAGACTATAATGAGAAATAATTTTTGCTCCGACATATAAATGTAAATTGAGCCCATAGAGTAAGGCAAAATCTGGTCGATCATCTAACAAAACTACGTTGTTTTTTCCCATCTCAAACATTGTAAACTCGATTCATTCTCAATTTTCTACACCTGAGCATAAAGACTGGATTTTATTCAACATTATTTTTTTTTTTACTAAGCGTGCGTTACGAACACATTGGTATAACTCATTATAAAGACATTGATGGATTAGAATAGTGGGCAGATTACGAAGTTTCATTATTTTTATCAATTCCGACAATTTTAATTTGAATTATTGAGACTTTAAAATTCCTAGTTGCTGGCCAATCGCCTCTGCTACTTTTATACCATCAACCGCTGCTGAAGTAATGCCTCCAGCATACCCTGAACCCTCTCCACAGGGGTATAGACCACCATGTGAAAGTGAATGTAAGAGTATTTTGTCTCGCAAGACTCGAACTGGTGCCGAAGTTCTCGTCTCAGGTGCAACAATTTGGGCCTGATTTGAAATAAAGCCTTTCATCTGTCGATCAAAAAATTGAAATGCTTCTTTTAAATGATCATTAATGGTGTCCGAAAAAAATTGGTTGATGGGAAATGAAAATAAACCCGATGGGCACGAGGATTTGGCCAGGTCTGGCGACTTTGAAAGTGAACCACTCATGAATTTTTCCAGATTCATCGCTGGTAAGGCGCGACCATTGGCCAGTTCGACTGACTTTTTATAGGCCATATTTTCAATCGATCTTTGAAAATGAAGCCCGGCCAAAACATTATCCTGACTTTTAAAATCGTCCCCATTTTTAACCGTTACGACAATCGCACTATTGCTCCAATGCGAATTGCGAGCATAGTTACTCATACCATTAGTCACCAGTCCCTCTGCGGCAGACCCCGTGGAAAGCACATAACCTCCCGGGCACATGCAAAAAGAATACGTCCCTCGATCAGTATCATGATCATGATAAGATAGCCGATAGCGGGCCGCTCCTAATTCATGATGGGGGTCATGCTGGGTAAAATCACCATACTGAATTTTATTAATATAAGATCGAGGATGCTCCACCCTCACCCCAACGGAAAAATCCTTACTCTCCATTTGCACATGATTGTCATGGAGATGAAAATATAACTCATCGGCGGAATGTCCTGAGGCCAAGACATTATAATCGGCATGAAACATTTCTCCGGTGACTAATTTTACTCCAGTGACTTTCTGCTTTTCAAAAATAAGTTCGGACACTTTACTTTGATAATAAAATTCACACCCATTTTTTGCTAGATACTGGGATAGATTTGAAATGATGGTGCGAATTTTGTTTGAACCTAAATGGGGATTGCTCAAAAACTCAACTTCCGTAGGAGCACCAAAAACGACTAAATCTTTCATCACCGTTTTGATCAATGGTGATTTTATTCTGGTAATCAGCTTTCCATCACTGTAAAGCCCAGCTCCTCCCTCTCCAAAACAGACATTGCTATCGGGATGCAAGATGCCATAACGCCAAAACTTAGCAATATCTTTCATCCTTTCATTGGCCGGTTTTCCTCTTTCAAACAAACGACAAGGTATGCCTTGTTTAACTAAAGTAAGTGCACAAAATAACCCCGCCGGACCGGCCCCAATTATATTGACTTGATGAGAGCTGGAAATTTTAGCGGTCTGTGGTCTGTCTGATAGTCCGCTTAAACTTGGAAAAGGAGTTTTCGATAGTTCTATTTGATAGTGAATTTTTGGTTCAATTCCCCGATTGGATTTTCGAGCGTCTAAACTTTTATAAAGTATTCTGAAATGTGGAAATTGAGGATATTCTAAGGCGATAAAGTCTTCTAACTTTTGCAAATACGATAATGAAAACTCGACTATTTTGCTCATGATTTTTCCGGTAGGTCTTAAAGTCTTTTCACCTTCACTGTCGTTTGTCGTGATGATCTTTTTTTGATTTATAGAACTATCATAGTCAATACATCATAAATATCTCATAATTATCAAGAGCGAGAAAATTTTATAGGGATAATGATAGTGATCTTTGAAATGTGGAGAAAAGATTAATGGTCGATATTGAATTCATTGTCATTGGCAATGAGCTTTTAAATGGACGAATTCGCGATATCAATACCTATTGGCTAGCGCGCTACTTTTCTAAAAATTGTTTATTTTTAGGTCGCGTAACCATGGTCTCTGATGATGAAACTGAGATCAGGGAGGCAATAGATCGTGCTTGGGGCCGGTCGCAAATTATCATCACCTCAGGAGGACTAGGTCCAACTGAAGATGACATCACTAAAAAAGTCTTGGCACAAACTTTTGATAAAGAGATCAACTTTAGTGATCAAGCGATTGAAGTGGTGACTAAAAATTACGCCAATTTTGAAAAAATTCCACAACTCACGCGAGAAGGATACGCACATATTCCCGATGACTTTATCCCGATACTCAATCCTGTGGGTCTTGCACCTGGACTTCTCTATTTTGATGTTGCTGAAAAAAAACTTATTTTTAGCGCACCCGGAGTTCCTTACGAATTTCAACATATGATTGAGAGTGAGCTTCCTACATACCTGAAAAAATTTACTCACGATGACGAAATGAAGCAAGAACTTTTAACCGTGCGTACTCGCAATATACCAGAAGAAAAAATATTTTTTGATTTATGTCCCGAACTTTGGGACGAACTTTCAGAATTTGGAATTGTAAGTTCCCTTCCCCATCCTCTCGGTGTGGACATTGTTGTCAGTTACCAATACCAAAATAAAAAAGAAGCAGAAAAAATCACTCGTGGAATTATGGCCTGTTTTGATAAAAGTGCTCTTAAGCCGGCCATCTGGCATGTGGGTTCTGAAGATCTCACAGAAGTCATTATCAAAAAAGCTTCGATCAAAAATTTGACTCTGGCGACAGCGGAGTCCTGCACCGGAGGACTGATCAGTGCCGCCCTTACCGACATTCCCGGAAGCTCAAAAATTTATGTCGGTTCTGTCGTCAGTTATGCCAATGAAGTTAAATCGAACATTCTCAATGTTAAAAATAGTACGATTGAACAGTTTGGGGCGGTCAGCGAGGAAGTAGCTACAGAAATGGCGAAAGGTATGCGCGATTTAACTAAAGTGGATTTAGCGATTTCGACTACTGGTATTGCCGGTCCTGCAGGTGGTTCGAAGGAGAAACCAGTGGGGTCTGTGTGTTTTGGTGTTTCGTCTGCACGCGGGACATTTTCTCAAAGTTTTCGTTTTCGAGGGGATCGAGAAACTTTAAGAACAAGATTTACTTCTATGGCGCTATACTTATTATTAGAAGAAATTGATCGCCTTTAGGGTTTAATAATATTTTTTACATCATCAATGTTGTTTCGAAACTCTAGGTCTTGATCTACCTGAACATTTTCTTTCTCACTCAAATTTTCAGAGCGATACTGATTTGGAAGAGCAAACGGAGGACGAACCGATTCCTCCGCTTCTGAAGCAATCGTTCTTTGAACTTTTCGTATAGTTTGGCTAATTTTATTCCAATCTTTGGGATTAATCGTATCTAGTTTTTGTTTGGCCATTTCAGTTTCTAATCCACCGATTTTTCCTTCAGAGTTAAGTTGGTCGATAATATCCATCACATCTGTTTTTTTTATTTCTGGTTGGGTTTGAGAAGCATCGGCAAAAAGGTAATCAGGTAAAAATTCAAACGACCATGTTTTCATTTGGGGAAAATGTAAAAACCAGATTAATAATCCTGGTCGCCACAATGTTTGAATAAATTGGTAAGGTTTAAACCTTTTCATAAATGCTTAACGACGAGTTATGAAAAAAATCAAACGCAGACTGTTTTAAAGTTCACGAGTGGTCTAACTTTGCCTATTGGCCCATGTCATTACCGTTTACATCAAGAACTCAAGATCAATTGTCGAAATGGCCATGGAATGAATAGTCTTTTAAAAAATCTACATTTGTCTTACTTGATTTTAATGATCATTTTGGTCAGTTGTTTACCAATAGAGCAGAACTCTAATCGCCGTTTAGTCGATAAATCTTCCTTGGTCGATGATGCGATTACTCCAAGTGATATTAGTAATTTAAATTTTTTGCAAAGTGGAGCAAAAATTTATCCTAAAACCATGTCAGTGGCCGGTAATTTTGCTGATGTTTTTTATCTTCGCGGTGCTGAAGTTAAAACCTATTTAAGTTTAGCATCCGCTCAGAACAATAATCACTGCTTGACCGCTTATTTTCCTAATCAACTCAAGTGGGTCGTGTTGTTTGCTCATAAAGATAGTTTTTTTAACATTGGCCAGTTAACTACAGAAAATTATTTTCGTGTTAATAGTCTCGATAAGTCGACCAACAATGCTCTTTGTAACCAGCCACTTTTGACCAGCACTCTTACTAGTTTAAAAATCGGCAGCAGCACTGTTTATTCCTTGGAGGATGTTTGTCCAAGCTGTAGTTTATCGACGGTCAGTGAGGGACTTGCGCTCTATACTCCTGGGGCGATCAAAATTACTGCGATTGATCTTAGTTATCTCAATTTTTCTCTCACCACCTCGGCCAGTACTGGCGACGGAGGATTTTGTACTGAGTCTTCGAGTTGTCAAGGCCTAGGATATGATTGTTGTCTCACTGGTTTATGTGTGAATGATAAAAGTATAAAATCTGGAGTTGATCAAACGTCTCCACCTTTTTTACAAGCGTTAAATATTGTAACTAATAATCCAACTAAATATTCTGACTACCCTAATTTTTTTAATCTGTGTGATGTGGATATTAATCCTGATCCAGATCCACCCACCACTAATCCAATCGATGATGCGATTGCTCATTTACTATATATGAGTGAACTTTATGCTTGTACAACTGTTGGGACCAACGAGTTGAGTATTTGCACCAGCAATTACACCAATGGATCACAATATAAAAATATTGCAGTGGCGATGCCAGTGGATGATCGCAATTTTACTCTCAATCATGCCGTTTCTGCCACTAGTGCATTAGATGCCAACACCATTACCTTTGTTTCTTATGCTGGACAAACACTCTATCAGAATCAAACGGTATCGGGAGGAGTCACATTAAGTGTTGGAACTCAAAATGATGATGTGGCCACAGGACAACAAGTAACGCTCACGCAAGATCCGCAAGTGGACCCACCTCATGACATATTAAAAATAAAATATAAAATTGATGGTAGTTGCGAAAAAATAAATTCTCAATTGGCGCGCTGTTTTAAAACTTATGTTCATGCCCAGGATAACAGTCAAATCGACGACCATAGTGATGCTGCCGCATTTAACTCTCGTCGTTTTCATCTTCCTTTTTATGCCGATACTTCCAAAAATATAAAAGTGGAAATTAATAACATTCAATATTTTGAAACCAGTAACTGGACACTCACTACAGGAGCTGCAAATTTTATTCAGTTTAATGCTTCTGAAACTATTTTTGCTGACCAAGTTATAAAATTAACATTTTTTGTTGATCTGACCACTTATCCGGTGATGGTTTCCAAACAAGCGGCGATCGATAAAATCAATGGTCTGTGTGGATGTCCTGCGAATAATGTTTGTAAACTTGACCCGGTGGCCAATAGTAGTGGGGCGATTATTGATTTTCAATGTATTTATCCCAATACCAACCAACCTTCCACTCCCCTTTCACTATATGCATTTATTAATGCCAAATCTGCTCCATTAAGATTTCATACCGCCGGCAATGGCGCTCTTAAAGATACTCCCACTTTGGCAGATGAAGTGATCGGACAAGAAGGCACCGCTTTTAGCTACACCAATAATAGTTTTTTTAATCCCAATAATCAGTCTGGTACCATTGGTTATCATGAAGTTTATGGAACTCTAGGTGTAAGTGGATCAAAAGCTCGTGCTCCAACTATTGTCAATGTTGTCGCGGGCAAAAATTATGAAATTTATGGAGAAGCGGGAAGTTTTTCTACCTGCCTCAACTGTGGATCCGATTACTATAATTTACTGGCAAAAATATTTCCTAATAGTTTTCAAAATAATGGCAGTGGATACGTACCAGATTCCACACGCACGAATCCGTTCAGCACTAGTTCATCTGTGAGTACCGAATTTCGCGCTAATGACTTATTGTTTGGCAGGGCCTGTTTTTTACCACTGACGATGATTCCTTGGTCACATAATCCAGCAGCAACATTAGCTGGACAAAGGCAAGCGAGATTGAACACTCAACATTTTTTATTCGCAAATGGATATCATCGAGATTGGTTTGGATTTGATTATGGAAGTTTGATTGGTTCTTTTGATGGAACCAATTGGTTTTCGATTGGGACTCAAAGACAAATAAAGGCCAAATCGAATAAATTATATTTAGCAATCAATGCCTACTTTTCCGATTTAACCACCAATAATAATTATAAAGTCTTTATTCAAGAAACAATTTTTGGTTCCAACAATCAAAATTTGGTGAATAGTGACTATCAAAGCAAAGGTGCTGAATGCCAAAAATATCATGATTGCAGTACTGATGCCGATTGTGTCACGCAACTGGGGTGGGATTACACATGTCAAAACGTCGCAGAGCTTCGAACCTTTTGGCCAGTTTTTGATGTCAATGGTAACGAGACTCTAGGTGCTGAACAAGATGTTTCTATCGTGAGTTTGCTGCAAAATTATCAAGGTGGAAATAACAAATGTGTCTACCGCGGTCGAGGAGCTTTATGCCATCCTGACTATAACTTGCAATCAAGCACCACTAGTTATGCCAAAACCGATTCCTTTGGACTCAACGGTTGTTTATCAAATTATTATTGCCAACCACTTAAAAATGGCATCGGTACACCTTTAGCAAAATTTAATACTCGCATCGCTCGATACGCTTCATCACCGGCCAACCAAAATGATAGCACCTTGGTGACCCAACCAGATCAAGATGAAACCGGATTGGCGGCGCGAATTATTGGTCGACCACTTCGTTATATTGGAAATGAAGCCGCCGGAACAACCGCTCTGGATAACTTGGATCACAATAATGGCGAAGGCCTTTGCCTTCCTGGGAAAGACCCGACATTGGCAACGCTTGAACTCCAACACTCGACTGTTCCTGGTGCCAATTATTTGGGTGATCGTGTGCTAGGTCTAGGCCACACCCGCATTGGTCAAACGGCTTTTGATAACTATCTTTCCAGTTGCCCAGTTCTTGATGATAGTGGCAACTATGTTATTTTTGATGAGTCGACCAATCCTAGTGCTTTGTCTCCTAGTACCTATAAAGTTTTGGCGGCCACGCAAAATCTTCCTTCAAACTCACTTTCCCTCTTTGAAAATATTGCTGGCATCGAACTTTTAGGAACCTATGAAACCTCGGTGGTCACCGATCCAATTATGCAGGCCAATCGTTGTCTACGCGCTCCCGGTGCCATTTGTTTTACTGATCTCGACTGTGGCCCCAACGCCTTAGTGCAAAATCAAGTGAGTGGTATCGATGAAGACAATGGTGTCATTAATAATTATGAACTCAAATTTTGGCAGGAAGAATTGGTCTGTGGTCAGGCCGCGGCTAAAAATTCGGCCTCATATGATTTAAAAAACAATCGCTGCTGTCGCGAGACTGGAAAGGTCATCACCATTGGAAGTAACTATAACGATACCGATCCCACTGATTTATTAGATGCCACTAACAATACTTTGTTTACCAGTAAAGTTCCAGGCAATGACACTGCTGCGGGAGTCGACTTAGACGAGCTTTTGCGCTACTCCCGAGTGAGTACCGTATTAAATGAAATGACCAATAGCTCTTATCCTTCTCTCACCGTTGCCGCCTTGGACGAATGCACCGCTGGTTCACCCTGCACGCATCATGAAAGCAATACGCCTTTGAATAATCAATGGAAGACATTTTCCCATTTGGCAAAAAATACATGCTGTACGCAAAACTGGGTCAGAAATTTCCATGAAGACAATGGCAATGATCATCACTGGCAACCCACTCGCATGCAGTCTTTTGATAAAACTAATTTTACTTGTCTAAACTGGGTTCCTTCTGCCGCTGCTTTTACATTTTCTTGCACCGACCCTGCTCCCAATCTTTGTCCGATTCGCTCTATTCCAGAGTCTGAGGCCAAACGTTATGAAGAATTTTTTGCCCAGCTTAGTTTGATGGGTGTCCCCCAAATATCCATTCAATCAGATGATACTGGTTTTACTTTTGACACTCCCATTTGTCCGGTTGACCCAGTGGATGGAACGACTAATGCTGGATTAGAAGTTATTCCTGGTACTATCAAAAAACTTTCGGATGGTGAACCCGGAGAATTTGAAGACGTGGTAGGGACCAATACTGAGCGATATAGTGCGAATGATTTAGAAAATTTTGATTCTACCCTAAAAAAAGTTTTTAGCGAAGATACGGTTGCCTGCTGTATTCCCCCCGGAGAAACCGTCGCGAATAATGTCACGGATGATATGTGTTGTACTGGGCGAAAGTTTGCCGCCCAAAACCGCTGCTGTCTTGAAGACTATACCGATATCAGTTTATTTCTCAATCGTTATGTCAGCTCGATCGCCCAAGATTATCCTGATTCCATCTTCGATGCCCGCACGGGATACATCAAAAATATACAAATCGTTCAACAAATTGCCACGGAAAAAAATCTTTGTTGTTCCGGCACGATGGAAAAAGGCACGGCCTATGCCAATTTAAAAATTCCTGGACTTTTTTCTGCTAATCAACAAGTGAAACGTTTTGTGCAATCTAATGCCGATGAAGATAATATCAATGGTGCCGCCGATCGTTTTGATGAAGGTCAGCGCTGGTCCATTCACCTATACTGCGTGCCAAGTAGCAATTAGCCCGCAATTTTATAAATAATAAAGTATTAAAATTCCCAAGGCCATGCGGTAAAGACAAAAAGGCCAAAAGCCCAATTTAGTCATCCATTTTAAGAAAAAATGAATACTTAAAATCCCAACGATAAAAGAAATTCCAATTCCCCATAAAGATGTTTCCCAACTAGGCAGCTCTGGTTGTTTAAGAAAATCGGGAATTTTTATCAAAGCCCCTCCTAAAATAACCGGCAGCGAAAGCAGAAAAGAAAACTTTGAGGCCTCTTTTTTATTCATACCAAAAAGACAACCAGCGGTGATGGTAATTCCCGAACGACTCACCCCGGGAAAAATGGCAATCGCCTGGGCCAAACCAATCACGATGGCACGCCCATAATTTTTTTGCGACATCAAATTGGTTTCGGAGCGATTACGAAAAAGATCACAAATAAAAAGCAAAAATCCAAACACCACTAAATTCAAGGCAATCATTTCAGACTGCCTGCCAATAACTGCCGCCGAGTCTTTAATAACTAAAATGACAATCATCGAAACAGCGGTGGCCAAGAGGTAGTTTTTGACTAAAGAAAAAGACATCTCATCTGGAGAAGTGTCAGGTTTTCCTCGTAGCATTTTAATCAATGAAAAAAACATTTTTAATAAATCTTTAAAGTAATAGATCAAGACCGCTAAGGCGGTTCCTAAGTGAATAAAAAGATCAAAGGTTACCCCTGGATCGCGAAAATGCATCACCTTCGGTAATAGGGCCAAATGCGCCGAACTACTGACAGGAAAAAACTCTGTTAATCCCTGAACAATGCCATAAATAATTCCATCTATTAAACTCATTTTCTGATGATCCTCATTGACTATTATTTCCCCTGCTTATTGATCGATGGAAATTGGCAATTCGAAATAACTACGATTTCCTTCTTTTAAGGCCTGAATAATTTTTTTCATATTGACCACATAATCATCGAATGGTTTTTGATAAACTTTTTCATGAAGGGCAATCAATTGATTGATATTACCTTCTAATTCCTTCGCCAAAAAAACATTATCCAATTTTAAAGCGCGCCGACCAGCATCGTAATAATAAAAAAAGATTTTATCAAAAATTTCTAAATCATTAGAATACTGTTTAGCATCTAATCCATAAAAATCCAGTAAGGCCATCAGATGCCAATCTTCCTCTTTTAAAGGGCGAGAAGAATGTCCTTCAGCGGATTCACTGCTGGTTGCCGACCAAGTGCTGCTTTTTAGAAAATAGGCCAGCAATTGCTTGAGTTCTGCTGTTTTTTCAATTTCTGGTTTTTTACTATTTTCAATTTCTTCAACGGTGTTTGACCAAGACAATTCCAAAACCGGTGATCGGATTGACGCCAATGGAATAAAGATGATTGAGCGTTGGTCAATTCCTTGAATGAGTAAAATGGGAGTGGTCCCTGACTGAATAATTTGAAAATTGGTTTGAGAATTACTCACCAATAAAGACCGGTGGAGATAATCTTGCAACACATTCAGACCATCGAGAATTCCCCAGGTTTTAGATAGATAAGTATAAAAATTCTTTTCGGTGATCTGTAGGGCAGATTTTAAAAATAACAAAAATTCTTGATGGCCTTCTAGTGAAAACTGTTTGGACTGAAAGATATTTTCACACAATGCCGAATTTTGCTGACAGAAAAATGGATTTTTCATTTTTACTTCAGATAACAGAACATCCCATTTGATGTAACGTTTGGCCTCCAAGGTCATTTTACTTTCAGAAGTCATATGAAACATATCTAACAAGGTTATTTTGGTATTTTTATCTTTTTGTTCATTAATATTCAGCGAAAATCTTGGCATAAATAAAAAGTCGGTTTTTTTGATGGGAAGTGTTCCCTGAAACTTAAGAGAATTTTTGGTGACTTCAGGCGGGATAGCGTTTTCAATCAAAACAGCAGAAAGTATTTCTTTTTCAGAAAAGCCAATTCCTTTATCCAATCTTTTGAACTGATGATAAATAAACTCGCTATTGGTTAAAGTTAAAATCAAAAAGGGAAAAACCATAAAAAAGCCAAATTTACGGCGAACATCTGAAGCATGAACGATCGTAGAAAAAGTTACGATTTCTTTAAACGATCTTCTTTTCCATAAAATAGGCAAATCAAAAATCAAAAAAGGAAATGTCAAAAAGCCTAAAACAACTCTAATCGGACCGAATAAACGATTGATTAAAAACCATCCTTCCACCGATAATCCCGCGCACCACTGCCCTAAACTTAAACCAAACAAAATCGATGGAGCAATTTGGATGAGCGCCAAAAGCATCACTTGAGGAATGAGAGCATTCCATAAAGATGGGGTTATGACAGACTGCCATTGATACTGAGCTGAAATATACTGAGAGATTAAAGGATCAAGAGTGTTTTGTAATTTTTCATAAACTTGATGTTCATTTAAAATAGTTAAAATATTTTGTTGAATGTTTTTGATGGCAAAAGTCTCAGCATTGCCATCAGTGGCAAAAAACTTATAAATCAAAACTAAAAAAAGCCCATCAAAGATCATGGCAAAAGTGCGATCAAAAACACTCGCCGTCTGAATCGATATTTTGGGCCTAATGCGTTTTACTTTTCCTACCGGAATAGGATTATTTCCGGTGTGAGAGGCAAAATGATCAATGGTTGTATTTTCATTTTGGAGTTTATTTGACTTATTTTTTTTTAAACTTTTTGTCCCTTGCTCTGGTAAATTAACTACTAATTTTTTACTCAAATCAATTTTTGAAAGAGTTAAATCTCGATTAAAACTGGGGTCCTTTTTTTGACGTTCATTTTCATCTTTGGCATCCACAATCAGTTCTTGATGCTCCATCTCGGTGATATCGGTTTGGTGAGCTCGGGCGCGTTTATCATCAGCTTGGTTGGAAAGTGATGAAACATTGTTTTCAGAGTTATTTTTTTCATCTGGTTCATCTGGCGTCAGCGATTTGGTTTGGTGAAAAAGTTGAGTCATGCGAGCAGCAAAAGTATTTGTCGATTCACTCTTGGCCAGGTCGGCATCACCTGCTAAGTTAGGAACTTCCATATCGGTGACCGTCGTTAACTTAATTTTGGAACGGCCTTCTTGCTCTTTAGGATGTGACGTCGGATAGTCGGTATAGTCACTATCGACATCTTGATCTTTTTTTCCACGTGAAAAAAAGTTTTTAACTTTTTGCACTGAAGTGGGATTTGTTTCCTCTGGGCCAGCAAGAGCTTTGGCCGCTTCTTCTTTTTGTTTGCGAGTCGATAACATGCCGGCAGGAAAACTTAAGGCGGGATTGGCGCGCTCTTGTATTGTCAGTTTAACCGGAACTTTGCCGATGAGAAAAGTATCGTTAAGATTCAAAATCACCATATGGCCTGGTCTAATTCGTCGACCATCCACATATGTTCCATTGCTACTGCCATTGTCGAGAACGGCCACCACTCCTTTTTGTACTCGCAAAGTGCAGTGGTAATTGGAAATACTGGCATCTTTTAAAATGACATCTACTTGTCCACGGCCAACGGATAAACGATCTTCAAAAGCAAACATCTGGCCTTTCGCCTCGGAATCCATAATTTCAAGTGTGAAAATTTCATCTGGTTTTAAATCACGACTGTTCCTCGTCGCATCCATCGACGTATTTTGACTTTCGGGTGCGGAAAAATGATTCAGTTGATTTTCCGCCAATTGATCGGCGGTAATTTTTTGCTGGCCATGACTTGCAGCTCGCTTCATGGTCTCGCCAATCAATTGGCCTCCTACTTTAGTCAGGATGGTCGCTTCCCCGGCGTCTAATTCTTGACTCTGGGAGTTTTCTGCTGAATTTTTAGTTAGGGAATCATCGGTCTTTTTTTTCCCAGATGATTCCCTACCGTCAAAATTAGTTGGCAATGGATTTCCTTACTCATAATTTTAGACTGTAAAGTCTTGCTTTTTGCGCCTCTACAACATCTTAAATTTACTAGTTTTTATTCTATCTCAGGGAATCAATATGCCAAGAACTCTCTCCTTATAGCGATTTACTTAGGCGAGTCTTATGGTCGGGCATTAAACTAGAAAATAAGAATTGTTTTTTGATTTAAAATCTAAATCAAAACTCAATAATATCCGATAAATATCTGAAGAGTCTCTTAGGGAGAGTTTGATCAATACTTGCCTTAAGAATATTAAGTCTCTTTGGAAAATTTTAAGCAACGAGCGAGAACCACTCATGCCAAAAAAACTTAAAAAACCAATGAAAATTTTCCGTTGTTTTCACGTGTTCATCTTGAATTGGGCAATCTTAAGTTCCAGTTTTTCATTTCAAACTCATGCCGAAGGAATTCCTCGCGCTCCCGCCGCTCCTCAGTTGAGCACCATGGGAAATGTGGGCCAAGTTTTAGGCAGTGTCGCACAGGCATTGCCAGGAATTTTTCAAGCCCAAAATCAATTTAATCGTCAAGCTTGTCCAGTATTACAAACGATCCCCTCCGATATTTTTCCTTCGTCTCCGGGATTACCATCGGGCTGTACAAAATTTCCCGCCATCCCGGCCACTATCAGTGGTGTTTGTCGCGACCGAAAATTTGGATTTGGCAGCGATGCCGAGTTACCTCCAGGACTGGTGGCCCAATCGCAACAAGAGGCGGTGGCCTTTGCTCGCTGTTTAGAAAGTACTTCTTTGCAATACCAACGCATGGGTCGAATGGATGCGGCGGAAAATGCTCCCACCATCGGTTCAAAATGTGTGGATTTGCACGGCCGAGCAGCGGCAAAAAAAATTGATGCCATGATGGAGCAAATCGATCTTGCCGCCAATGCTTTACTGGCAGTGCAAGAGCAATTGCTCAATCAAATGAATGAACCTGGTGGGCCATTACATGAGTTAAAAAAAATCAATGATATTTTAAAAGGTGATCCCAAAAATCAGTACCTCGCTAATTTACGAAATTTATTTAATGCTCCGGGAAACGCTTGTCAGGCGGCCCTGCCCAAATCCGTGCGCGATAGTGAATCAATGGGATTAGAGGCGATTTTTAATGCTGCCAAAGCACCTCAAGGTTTGGCGGAAGCGAGCACTCATGTCGCTTTTGAAAAAGAAGTACAAAAATTAAAAACGGCGATATTGGCGACACCGAAAGAAAAACTTTTTAATCAAGATGTATTGCAAAATTTAATTGGAGACAATGCCAGTGGCATTTCCCAAAACCGAGTGCTGCAAGAAGTAGGTCGATTTAACTCGACCTTGCAAGCTGAACTTGGTCGTCTGGCGCAAAATGCGGGTGAAGCTGGTTTGGGAGTAGATACCGCTTTAACCGAAGATACCTTGGCCAATTTAAAATCTATTGATACTAAACAAGTTATCGGAAAAGAACTCTTGGCATGCGCCCAAAATCAAATGCCTTTATCGCGTTTGAAGTCCGGAACCAGAAAAGTTTTAGGAACAGGTAACGGTGAAGGCAACGATGATCTCGCTTTTTACATGACGATGATCGAGCAAGCCTATGAACGTTTTGAAAGTCCTGTGCAATTGGCGAAACAACTGCGCTTAATCGATAGTCAGTACAATCCTGATGGTCGCTTTCTCTACGATGCTGGAATCACCTTAGATCGCACCATCGCTTCACAGGGAACTACTGGGCGCATCAGCGATTATTTTAGTTATATTGTAGGTCCTCAAGTTTGTGAAAAAATTGTGCAAGAAAAAAATAATCAAATTGTCGCCAACTCTGGTAGATCTCAAAAACAAAAAGCTGATGCCTTTTTAAAAGGCCAAAAAAGTTTAGTCACTCAACTGGAAAATTATAAAAAAGATCTACTGGCGCAAATCGATCGCCGCGTGCTCAACTGTCCTTCAGCAGTGGATGTCAGCACCAACGCCTGTCAAAGTGCCACTCTCTATCAAACCACTAGTCCGGGTTACTGTGTCGCCAACGCCAAGCTGTGTGCCGACACCGTCACCGCTTGTCATGGAATGCTGAAAAAAGAATATGAAAAATTTAATGGGCCCAATGTTAAAGCGGTTCATGTGAATCAGTTTAACACCATTTATATGCAGCACTACGCAGGACTGCAAAATCAACTCACTGGCATTCAAGGTTTTCTCAACCGCGAAGGCGAAGCGCTCAGCGCTTTGATGGGTAACCATGGCGACGCTGGTTTTCAACTTCCCGGCGGCGTGGGTGATTTAAAACTCGATCCCGCCAAAAAAGTAGAAGTGCCAGGTCTTGGTCTTGGCAACGATCTCAAACTTTTTGATGGCCAAGCAGTCATCGCCTTTTTAAATGGTGGAGCACCTAATCTCAAAACATTTATGAGTGCTCAAGATCGATTGCAAAAATTAAAAGTGGCACTTCAAGAACAAAAGGCCAAGATGCTCGATTTGGTCAATCGCGAGATCGCCGAAATGTCGCAAACCGCCCAAGAAAATGCGCGAATTATGTCCGAGATGGCCAGTGGTTGCCAAAAAGTTGCGGATAAAGCTTCTGAGTTTATTGAAAAATACAATGCTCGAGGAGCAAATGAACGGACCAATCAACAACGAGCGGCCAGCGAATTATGTGAGGGACTTTCTCATTTCAATCTCGACAATTGTGAAGGTGAAGTTGCTTCCTTAACTGAAAAGTCATTACAAGCAGCCGAATTTGTCGATCAAGGCAGTGCCCGCCAAACTATTTCCGAATACGCCAGACTCTGTGCTGAACGCAATGCGGATCTTGGTGGCGATAGCGCAGGCTTTGCCGATATTGCCTGTGCCGGCTCTTCTGCTCCTTCTTTTGTAACGACAGATCTCAATCGGCGAGCAAATACAATTGCGCAAATAGTTTCTTATCAGTTTGGAGCGGAAATAACAGCTGCCCAAATTAAAGGGGCCACAGATGAGAAAGCACCTGGAAGTATTGACCTCGATGACTGGAAAACATTTTTAGAAACACATCCCGAAGGTCAATATCTTTATGCTTCTTTTAATGCAAAAGTGATGACACATGAAAAACTCTGTGGAACAGATTTAGAAAATATCAAAGCGGGTAAAACGGAAATTGAAGCCTGCGTTGAGATGGCCAAAGCAGCAGGAGGTTCCTCCAGCACAACTGGAACCACCACCACCACGACCCCCATTAATGATTCCGTCTACAATTCTTGTATCGCATCTAAAGAAGCTGAATTGAAAAAAAATGCTGGTGGAAATAGAGTTTATCTAACAATCATCGGCGAAGGCGAACAGCGCGACTACTACGCTCACGCCAACAGCATGGGCCACACCAATGCCGCCAGCTGTACTGCTCAAGGAGGCTTTGAGCGCGGAACGAGTATGTTTAATGCCATTAATAATGGTTTTCTCAATGGATTTGATCCCAGTCGAAATCCGGCATTTGTTCAGCCGAATTTTTAGTAACGATTGCTGATCAAAAAATAAAAGGAGTGATGTGCAAGGACGCCATCAAAAAAGACATTCATGGACGAGCTGTTTGGCCTTAATGGTTTGCTCGCTCTTTTTCGTTTCTTGTTTACCTGGGTTGCTCAGCGACGCCGACGAAAATAAACGGTTAGTGCTGGCGCAAAGTAACGACCCCGCTTCACTTTCACCCGGCCATGGCCGCGTGCTGACTGATAACCCTTTTATTTTATCCGGCAATAATAAAAATCTCTCTGCCAGCATTCCGCTCTCCAATTTTATTTTGGCAGAACAAAATTTTATTACCACTGGCCAGTTTTTAGAAAAGACGTGCCAGGCACCCGATGCTTCGCACACCACGGGTGAATGTTTAGAAGTTTTAAAAGATGCCGCCACCTCGCCCTTAACCCAAAATAATGGTACCTGGGGATATCATCCCGACAATTTACGTTTTTTAGAACCCCATGGATTTTTTCATTTAAAAAATGTCATCGATCAGTTTCTCTCTTGGGGCCAAAATGCCTATGGCAACGCTTTTACTTTAGGAGGCCCGTTTTATAATACCGCTGTGCCCTCTACTTATTTTTCGGATGGTGGTTACTGGTACGATTCTGAATTAAAATCTTATATGAGTTGCGAATTAGTGGGGAATGCTTTTTATCGCAGCTCGACCAATACTTTATGTTTTGGCATCGATCCGGACTTTTTAGGTTTGGCCTTTGCTCAAGATCCCACCGTGATTTTTCATGAAATGGGCCATGCGCTGGTGAAGATCATGCTCAACAGTCGTAATCGAGTGAATGCAACGGTGCTCGCCGATACTAGTCTACGATCAGAAATGGGAGTGTTATTTTATGATGAAGCGGGGGCGATTAATGAAGGCATCGCCGATTATTTAAGTTTTGCCATGAACCAGCGCACTCACATGGGCGAATGGGCACTGGGAAGTTTTTATCAGGCCTCAAGGCCCATGGCGGAATCCGACCCACTCCACGTCAGTGGTCTAAGTGAAAGTAATGATGAACGCTTGCGCTATCCACACTACCTCACTTATGAACCGCGTTTTCCGGAACTTCACATCGAAGATGTGCATAATGCCGGCATGATCACCTCGCACTTTTTAGTAGCACTCACCAAACTTTTTCAATCACAGTGTAGCGACAACCACACGCAGTCGGTGAATAAGGTGATGTATCTTTTGATCGAAACCTTAGCGGAGTTGGGAGATTTAACCGCTAAAGGCTCGGATGTTGCTCCCTATGGAGTGACCGATAATATCAATTTAACTCTGACCAATGATGGAGGCGAAAACCCCAGCAAAGACTGGACCGAATACATTCATCCGGTGAACTATCGTCGCTTTTATCAAGTGCTGGCCAAACATTTTCTTGATATTTTTACCGGTAGCTCGTCTTTATGTCAGGGCAGTGCCATGACTCAAGACCATATAGAAGAGTTGCTCGACTCCTATGGTCTACTGCTATTTAAAACTTTTAACAACGATGGCAATGGTTACAATGCGGGAGTGGCCACCGGTCACGTGGGTACTCCAATCGCTGTCAACGCCAGCAATCGCATCAATAGTTTACTCTTAAAAAAAGACAAACTGATTCTCGATCCTGAACAAAATGCCACGCAAGCATTTGTCTTTGATCAACAAAGTGATATCCAAAACCTGGTCGCATCATTGTTAACTTCTGGCCAGGTCACTGACTTCTCCACGCTCATTCCCAGCGATGTGGTTTACAACAATGGCAATGGCCAAATCAGTCCAGGTGAAATAGTGGGGCTCGCTTTGAATTTATACAATGACTCCAATGCTCCGATCGGTGGAGCGCATGTTTTGGCCAATCCTTGGGACCATGGCAAATTAGAAAGCGATGGATCCATTAAACCTTGTCCGATCAATGGCATTGGCGATGCCAGTGCCGATAGCTCTCCTGCCGTGGTGGGGGACTGTGGTTACGTGACGAAAATGAATGGCACCGATGAAGATGGATTAGGCGATCAAGCAGAATTTCTCATGCCTACTTGTATGGCGCTCTTACAAGAAGAGAATCAAACCCGCTGGGTGTTCCAAGAGGAGCTCATGGATCACATCGGCCTGGAATCCAATCAATGCTTAAAAGGCAGCACCAAACCCAATGAATGTTTGTTGCGCGTTTTACCGGGGGCCGATCATGCTTTTTACTCGCGCATCGAAGGTAACAAAACCTGGGGCGAAACAGTGATTAATAACGGCGATGTGGAATTTCAAACTCACAATATTTTAGTGATGGAAGTCAGTCCCTTCACTCCTCCAGGCACGCAATTTACTTGCAGGTTTCGTGTACGTTTTACAAATTGTGATGATTGCTGGCATGACAGCGCTCAAGGCGGCGATGACTTTCTCGATTTTAAATATGCCGGTACAGAACCTTATAATGTGATTCAATTTAACTTTACGGTGCTCGACTAATGAAAATAAAAAGAAATATGAAAAATTTTTTTAAAATTTCAGCATTTTCTGGTTTAGTGTTTTTCACTGGACTAACCTTTTATTACTTATGGCAATGGGAAGAAGTCCCTGAGCTTGAATCCTTACCTAGGGCGCAATGGAGTGCTCACACCAAAACCTCTCCTACAAAAATCAGAAGTTCGGTGGCGAGAAAAATTGAAAAAAATCAATACAAACTTCCCGAACTTAAGACCCCGCTAGAAACCAAAATCATTGGGCCTTATTCCTCCTCAACACAAATGCTCAATCAGCCCAGCGAAAAATGGAAAGAGCTGGCGATCGATCGCTTGATGCACCACCAAGGGGTCAATACCAAAATTTATATCCACTCCATCGAATCGCGCATCAAAGTTTTTCAAAAAAAGCAACAACCCGAAAAAACTTTTGGCAGATATGAAGAAATCGCCGTGGTCACCATCATCAATGCGCAAGGAATACGTGGCGACTTTAAGGCCCTCATCGATAGTGAAACCGGCGAAATCACCAAAACCTGGGATCGCACCTTTGAGCAAAAAGGCATTAAACCGGTCATTGGCCAAAAACTTTCTCCCGCTGGTCAGATTAAAAATTAGTTCGCAAAAATGTTAATCATGCCTTTTTCCAAAATTTCATTTGCATCAAAATAAAAATTCTTAAGTTAATATTTTATTTTAGATACTTTTTATTTTCGTAAAGATCCCAAGCCACCTGAGAATGGGCATTCGCCTTATTCACCAGTGGTCCAAACGCCGACTGAAAAATAAACTGAGTGCCATCATAAAGAAATGTTTCATATGGCCCCTTCGCTTTCAGAATGGCCATTTGATCATCTTCCCAATAGCCTAACGTTTGTTCATACTGCATGATCGCTCGACCAGGAACTTTTGGCGGTAAGGTCATCATGTTCCGACCCAAGAGTGGTGAGGGTTCAAAAATATTTGAAAGATAAAGAAGAGTTGGCAGCAAATCGATATTTGATGATCTCTTACTTATTATTTGTGTTTTTATATCAGGCCCGATGATAAAAGCCGGAATTTTAAACTTATGAATGGGGATATAATGATGACCAAAAAGCCTTGTGCCATGATCGGCAGCAACTAAAACATTGGTATTCTGATCGAGACCCGCTTCTCGATAAAGCTAAAAAAAATATCCAATCGCATGGTCGGCAAATTTAACGGCATTAGGATGAGAGTCTGGTGGAAAACGATCATCGATTTGAATTTTACTACGATCAAAATCAAAAGGAGCATGATTGGTAGTGGTGAGAAAGACTGCCAAAAAAGGCCGACTTTTGTTTCGTTTTCTCAACTGCTCAATTCCCGCATCGAATAAATCATCATCATGAATTCCCCACGCCCCTCGAGTTAACTGATGATCTATTTTTTTATCATCGATGATATGGTCAAAGCCATTGGTTTGAAAAAATAGTTTCATCTCGTCAAAATTTGCATCACCACCATAAAAAAAATAATTTTCATAGTTGAGTTTTTTTAAATGGGAAGCAATCGTAAAAAAATTTCCTTTTGAGGCCGGCAACTTCACCACACTACTACCAGGGGTGGGGAGAAATCCCGAAATGGTCGCTTCGATCCCTCGCACGGTACGAGTTCCGGTGGCATATAACGCATCAAAAAATATTCCTTCGGTAGAAATTTTATCGATGAAAGGAGTTACACCCAGGCCACCTTGTCGCCCGACAAATTCGCTACCCAAGCTTTCTTCGAGAATAATAATAATATTTTTAGGTCTTAAAGATTCTGGCGCCGCCCAAAGAGGTCTTTGGTAATAATTGAGGATTTTGCTTTCAGCATTATTCAAAAAAATTTTTCTATCAACGGCGGATTCTTTTTTGACGATTTCCCATGCGAGGTCTTTGGCCATTGGTGGGTAGATACTCACCGGACTTTTTTCGTGTTTTTTGCGATAAAGATCATAGATGATCGAGTAAGTCGAATTGAGCGCTAATTGATTCAGTAAATGATCATGGGAAAAAGATGCTGAACTAATATTAGCAGGACGATGCCCTAAGCTTGATCGCGCACCAATAGCTAACATCACTACAGTAAAAAATCCGACCAGAATTTTTTTGATCAAAGTTGTTCTTGGGCGGACTGTCTCGATAAGTCGGTAAACGACTAAAAAATATTTTGCCATCAGTAGTGATACCACTATCGCTAAAACGGCTTCAAGCTTGAATCCGCCCCACACCATTTTTATAACCTCATCTGGATATTTTAAATATTCATGAAACATTCGATCGGGTCTATTTCCAAACTGAGCGATAAAAGTAAAACTAATCATTTCCACAAAAGTCAAAAGCCCCACAATAGTCGAAAGCAAATAGGAAAAAGGATAACGACAAAATTTCCTAGGAAAGATGATCAAGGCGAAAAAGATTAATCCTAAAATGTAACTAAACGTCAAAAAATCAAATCTTAAACCTACTAAAAACAAAAAAACAAAATCAAATTTTAGTTGATAAAAATTGAATCCATAAAAACTGAAAAAAAGAATGATACGAAAAAAAGTCCAAAGAAAAATGACAAAAAATAACCAATAGAAGGGTAAGCCCCAGTATCCCAGTTTTAAAAAATTTTCCTTAAGTAGTCTAATTCTGTTTTTGGCGTTTCCCTTGATTGCATCGATAAAGTATCCCTAGATTAAGAAATCTTGAAATTCACACTTCGAATTTCGAGAATGAATCATTTATCTTTTGAGCAATAAAAGCATGTTGCAAATAACAATTCTACAATTTATCGAATCTTAATCGAACAGGGACTGAATTATAGTGTTTTTTATGTCTGCTAGGGAAATATTGATAAGAGTAAAAATTATTTTAAGATCAGTTTTTTTCACATTTTATAACTTTAATATTGTGAAAACAGGTAAACTCATTTCTTACTTACTTGATTGATTTTCCAAAAGCTTCCATTTTACTTCTACCAGCAGCACCTCGACGAGTAGTAGCACGAGTCTTCATCTTACTCAGACTTATTTCCCATCCTTTCAAAATTTTGAGTTAACCCTATCGCCGAAAAAAACTTCATTCTTCAATAGCATGAGTTTGAGCTGCATTTAAAATCTTAATACGCTAAAAAATAGTTGTTTCGTCTCTGTCTCTTTTTAAAATACAATATTATTAATTTTTTTACTCTCAAAAACCATGACGTAGGAACTCTCATAAAATATCTAGGCGATCAACTATGACGAATGAATGAATGTAAAAAGAATCCAGGAAATGGTTAATAAAAAATGTGCCTCAAAAAAAGATCAAACTGTTTAACTAGTCCTCAAGCATTTTTTTTAGATTCATAAAGTTGATACTCCTTTAAACACTCCGGATTCATCACCGCTTCCAAATTGGTCAAGGGCCTACCACTGAGAATGCGATTCACCGCTAACTCCATTTTTTTTCCGGACCTCGTATAAGGAATTCCATCAACTGCCACGATCTGTTTAGGAACATGACGGGGAGTGGTATTCATTTTAATAATTTTTTTTATCTCATTTTTATTTTCTTCACTTAAAACTTTTTTTCCACGCATTTTCACAAAAAGCCAAACCTCCACATCGCCCTGCACTTCTTTTCCCACACAAAGAGAGTCTTCGATAAACTCCAATTTTTCGGTCTGGCGATAAATTTCCGCCGTACCAATTCTCACTCCCCCAGGATTGAGGGTGGCATCTGATCTTCCCAGTACGGTCACACTTAAATCATCCTCTAGCATGATAAAATCACCATGATGCCAAACTCCGGGAATCGCCTCAAAGTAGGCCTTCTTAATCGCTTCATTATTTTTGTCATTTAAAAAACCCAATGGCTGTGAAATAAACGGCGATTTACAGACCAATTCGCCTTCGGCATTTTTGATACTTTTTCCTTCGTTATCAAAACAATCAATTTCCATACCCAGTCCCGGTGCTTGAATTTTTCCGCGTTTGGTCTTGGCCAAAGGATGGCCTAACATAAAACATCCAATGATATCGGTGCCGCCTGAAATTGAGGCGAGATGAACTTCTGGAGAAAACTGTTTTTCCACAAAATCATATTGCTCCGGTAAAAGGGGTGATCCGGTCGAGAGAATGGTCGCTAAATTTTTAAATTTAAAAGGAGCGAGATTTTCTTGTTGTAAGGAACTTAAAAATTTGGGACTAGTGCCAAAAATATTAATTTTTTCTCGCTCGATGATTTTGATATATTCACTCAGACTTGGATAAGCGGGAGAGCCTTCGTACAAAACTATTTTGCCTTTAAAAAATAAACTCGACACCAACCAATTCCACATCATCCAACCACAAGTAGTAAAAAAGAAAATGGTTTTATGCTGGTTAAAATCAGCATGCAAACCAATTTCTTTTACATGCTGGAGTAACGTCCCTCCAATACTATGAATGATACATTTTGGTTTGCCCGTGGTTCCCGATGAATACATAATATAAAGCGGATCAGAAAAATTCATTTTTTTAAATGATAAAGTGGTGGTGGGATTTTTTTTAATAATCTGATGAAACTCATTATCAGCGGTTAAAAAATCTGGCGACTTATTTAAAAAATTAACTTGGACAAATTTTTTAATTTCCGCAAGCTCTTTTTTTATTTCAGATATTTTTTCTCTTAGATCAAAAGTCTTTCCGCCATATTCATAACCAGGGACATAAAACATGACTTTTGGCCTTGCTTGCCCAAAACGATCAACGACTCCAGTCACTCCAAAATCCGAACTGGTCGAAGTAAAAACTCCACCAAGGGACGTGGTCGCTAGCATAATGACCACTGTCTCATAACAATTGGGCATATAGGCCGCGACTACTTCACCTTCGCCGACAAAGTCTTTTAAATAGGCCGCCATACGCGCCACTTCACGTTTTAATTGTCCGTAGGAAATTTCTCTTCGGCGTCCACTCTCGTGCACATCGACTATCGCCACTTGATTTTCATCGCGACTTTGTAACAAGTTTTCCGCAAAATTAATTTTCACTCGCGGAAACCAAGGATAAGGAAGAAAACTTTTTTGTTTTAAAGCCGGAGATAACTCTCCATTATAAATCACGGGAAAAAACTTAATCACTTCAGACCAAAAGGTTTCGGGATTTTTTATCGACCACCGATAAAGATCGCCATAGTCGGCAAAGGCAAAACCATATTGAGCGGACATTTGATCTCCAAACTGCTCCATACTGCTTTTTTGAATTTTTGGTTGAGTGTCCATGGCGTCTCTTTATAATAATTATTAACTCACAAACATGAATCCGCGAACATTAAAGGCGCGTGTTTGTTTTTCCCTAGTTTTCTTGTGCACCAGAAAATGCAAAAATAATTATATACCGGTGCTGGTAGAGATTTCCAGTGAAAGCTCAACCAGCACCGCTATATACTAAATGAAGTTGTTCGCTAGCGAGGAATCCATGGCCAAAGTAAAAAAATCTCCCCAAAAAAAGAAGATCACTAAAAAAATAAATCCTCAGCAAGAATTAAAAAGAAGTTTAATAGAACTCATTCGTACCACTTCTTCTTTTATTCCCGATGACATTCAAAAAGTCATTCTCGCCGCTTTAAAAAAAGAAGAAAAAAATACGACCGCCGAATACGCCATGAACATCATTAAGGCCAATATGGAACTGGCGGAAAAAAAATCTCAACCTCTCTGCCAAGATACCGGCACCATTTTATTTTACGTCAGTCATCCGACAGGATTTAAACAACTCGAGTTTGAAAAACAAGTTCACGCCGCAGTTCTAGAGGCGACAAAAGTAGGATATCTACGACAAAATTCCGTCGATAGTCTCACCGGTAAAAATGATTGTATGAATGTGGGTGGCGGCCATCCTTGCATTCATTTTCATGAACACAAAAAAAAGACAGTAGAGATAAAACTGATGCTCAAAGGTGGTGGCTGTGAAAACGTCGGCGCACAATACTCACTGCCCTACACTCCCCTGAATGCCGGTCGCGATTTAGAGGGTTGCCGTAAAGTGATTCTCGATGCCATTCAAAAAGCGCAAGGCAAAGGCTGTGGCCCGGGAGTGCTCGGTGTCACCATCGGTGGAGATCGTGGCATGGGTTATTCATTTGCCAAAGAACAACTGTTGCGAAAATTAGACGATAAAAATCCCAATAAAGAATTGGCAAAATTAGAAGAGGAAATTGTCACCACCGCAAACAAATTAGGTATCGGCCCCATGGGCTTTGGTGGCAATACCACTCTGATGGGCTGCAAAGTCGGAGTGCTCAACCGTCTCCCTGCTTCATTTTTTGTATCCATCAGTTACATGTGCTGGGCCTATCGCCGTCAAGGCATAGTCCTGAATGCGCAAAATAAAATTAAAAACTGGCTTTATTAAATCAGAGGTTTTTTATGAAAAAGTTAAACTATCCCTTCACCAAGGACGCCATTAAAAATCTCAAAGTAGGCGACATGGTTCTCATTACGGGAAAACTTTTTACTGGGCGCGATGCTGTTCATAAATATTTACATGAAGGCAATCCCTCTCCCGTCAATTTAAAAAACCAAATTATCTATCATTGTGGCCCAGTGGTTTTAAAAGATCCAAAAACTGGAAAATATCGTGTCACTGCTGCTGGCCCCACCACGTCTATTCGGGAAGAACCATACCAGTGGCAAGTGATGCGCGACCATGGCATCGTAGGTGTTATTGGCAAAGGTGGCATGGGCGAAAAAACCCTCAAGGCCTGTGCTGAGTATGGTTGCGTTTATTTTCATGCCGTCGGTGGTGCTGCCCAAGTTTTGGCAGAAAAAATTAAATCGGTCGATAATGTTTATTTATCAGAACTAGGTTCTCCTGAGGCGATATGGGAGCTCTCCGTAGAAGACTTTCCCGTGGTTGTGACGATGGACGCTCATGGCAATAGTCTGCATAAAGACGTGGAAGAAAAAAGTTTGGAGAAGTTTAAAAATCTGGTTTGACTATAACCAAGGCGATGACTACTCTTTTGCCATGTCATTTTACCCATTCATTCAATCGTGAATCTACTTGATTTAAATCCCGGCCAAAGAGAGGCCGCCAAGACCATTGAAGGTCCAGTGCTCATTCTTGCTGGTGCAGGTTCTGGTAAAACCAAAACCATCACCTACCGGATTGCTCATATGATTCAAAATTATGATATTCCTCCGGAACAAATTTTAGCGGTGACCTTTACCAATAAAGCGGCGGGGGAAATGCGAGAACGAGTGATCCGGGCGATCGGCAGAACTAAAACTGAGGCGATGACTTTAAGCACCTTTCATAGTTTAGGTTTGATGATTTTAAAAAGTGAACTGCATCGACTTGGATACCATCGCTCATTTTCCATTTATGATCAGTCCGATCAATTAAGTCTCATCACCGAGGCCTTAAAAAATTATCGCAGTGATAAAAAATTTGACCGCAAAGAAATCCAAGCAAAAATTGGAAATCTCAAAAACAAAGGAATGACGCCTGAAGATTTTAGAAATCATGCCAGTTTTAAAATCGCTGATCCAATCGATCAAGTGACCGATTATGCTTATGAGTATTATCAAAAAAAATTAAAATATTTTAATGCCATCGACTTTGACGATATTCTCCTTTTGACCAACCAAATTTTTCGTCAGTTTCCCGAAGTAGCGACAAAGTATTCAAAACAGTTTCAATTTATTATGGTCGATGAGTATCAAGATACCAATTCTTTGCAATTTAATTTAATTCAATCCCTTACCACCACTCATCAAAACCTCTGTGTGGTGGGTGATGACGACCAAGCGATTTATGGTTTTCGTGGGGCCGATGTTTCTAATATTTTATCTTTTGCTAAAAATTATCCCAAGGCCAAAGTGATAAAATTAGAACAAAATTATCGGTCGACTAATCATATTCTTAAACTGGCGAATGAAGTCATTGCTCATTCTAAAAAACGTAATGACAAAAAAATGTGGTCAGAGGACCAGTCAGGCGAGGCCCCTTTGTTATGGCTCATGGCCGATAGCGATCATGAAGCCGCGGTGGTGGTCGATGATATTTCCCAGCACTATAAAAAATATGGCAAACTCAATAATCTAGTGGTCCTCTATCGCTCAAATACCCAAGCTCCACCCTTTGAAGATCAACTCCGCATGAATGAAATTCCCTACCAGATTATTGGTGGGCAAAAGCTTTATGAAAAAAAAGAAATAAAAGATCTGATCGCCTATTTATCAATTATTGCCAATCCTTCCAATGAAGGAGCACTTAGGCGCATTCTCAACGTTCCTCATCGCGGCATCGGACCCGGCACGGTTGAACCCTTAATTGAAATCGCCAGGAAAAATAATTTGTCTTTGTTTAAAACCATGGAAACCCATGATTTGGCAGAAATTAAAAGTCATCAAAAATTAAAATCTTTTGCTCAGCTTATTCAGCGTTATCGCGCCAAGTTTTATTCAGAGTCACTCTCCTCTGCTTTAAAAGATCTTTTAAATGAACTTGAGTTTAATGCGTGGATTGACCAACAATACGATAATCCTAAAAAGGCGCATGTTAAAAAAAATGATGTGCTCTTTCTCATCGCTTCCGCTGAACGTTTTGAAAAAATCTATTCTGCTAAATCAAAAACATTACTGAATGATTTTCTAGAAAAAATTCTTTTACAAGACCATCAAGAAAAAGATGACCCCAATGCGAAAATACCAGAACTCGTGACACTTATGACTTTGCATTCGAGTAAAGGCCTAGAGTATGAAAAAGTCTATCTGGTGGGAGTCGAAGAAGAACTTTTACCTCATAAAAAAACCATCACTGAAAATTCTGATATCGACGAAGAAAGAAGACTTACGTACGTGGGAATAACTCGAGCAAAAAAACAACTGATCATGACGGCCTGTAAAGAGCGTAAGTTTTATGGCAAAAATCTTCCGCGGTTTCGATCGCGATTTATTAATGAACTTCGGCATCTTTATACCACTCAAGATCGCACCACTTTTGGTCATCTCACCGAACAAGAAACCAAAGACTATAAAAAAAGTTTTTTTGAAAATTTAATTAATTCGATTGATTAGCAGATGACATTTTGCCTGAGAAAATCACCGTTCGAGAAACCGCAAATGGAAATAATCCTAAAATCATATCATACCATCGGTAGGTGGAAGTAATGGTAAATCCAGTGATAGGTACTTTTTGAGCATTAATTTCAGACAAGGCCTTCGCCATATTCACCTTAGGTCTCATCAAATGGCCAAAAAATGCCCAAGTTTGTAGTGACTCGACAAAATCCTTGGATAAATAAAGTTGTTCTTCTGTTTCCATTTCCACATCTTTGGGTATTGAATATTCACCTAACTGAATGTCTCCTCGATAACCCTGAGTAGTGATCAGTAAATGACTTCCACAACCGTTTAAAATTAAAACCAAAATACATTTTGTTATAAATTTACTCATTTATCTTGGTAGTCCCATATCCACTGAGGATAAATGAGCGAGGGACATAAAGTCCTAGTGATAAAAATCCAGCAAAAAAATCCTGAATTGTTACATACTCATAAATTTGTAATCTTGAAATTTCCGTTAATCCATTTTCTTTGGCCAATTGATCCACCATCACCACTGATTTTTTAGGATATCTTCCCCAAAAATAAAATTCCGCTTTTCCAGGAATAAAAAATTTTTTCTGATGATCTTGAGCTCCTGAAAGATGAACAGGAATGTCCCCTTGACTAGCATACTGAATAGTGGAGCAAGATGTTAACAACCAGGTGAAAAAAATTAACTGCGAAAATGCCAGACTATTTAACTTTGTCATGCCACCTCATTGATGAGTCAAGAGATATGCTAGAAGGCCCAATAGAACTTGTCAAAAGTTAATCGCTCAGTGAAAATAAAGTTCTATTGATTTACTTATCCCAACTAGTTCTAATCGAGGTATCGTGAAAATAGTCAAAGGCTCAATATTCACTTTCCTAGTCTTGTTATCAAACATCTCGTCATTTTCACAATCAGGTGCAGAATATTTCCATGGCAAAGATTGGGAAAAAACCTATCGTCAAAAAATAGAGCAAAACCCTAACGATTTAGCTCCGGTTGAACAAATGGCCAATGCTTTATTTCTAGAGGGACGTTATGCTGAGGCGATTACTTTTTTTCATAAAGTCAAAAGTAAGAATCCCTCCAGTTTTAAGCATCAAAAAAAGCTAGGGATCGCCTATCTAAAAATTAATGATTTAAAAAATGCTCAAACTTATCTCTTACAAAGCTTAGACATTGATAAAAAGTTGGCCTCTCATAAACAAGACCCTTATCTGAACCTTTATCTTGGAATGCTTTATTTTAAACTCAAAGATAAGAAAAAAGCTGATCAATACTTTTTAAAATTAGAGCAAAATTCCAAACCAGCACAATTCCTGTTTGAAAAAGGAAAGTTTCTTAGTGAAGAAGGTTTATACCAAGAGGCAATCGAACAATTTCAAAAAGTTTTACAGTTGGATCAGCAGGCCCATCTAGCTTATTTTGAAATTGCCGAAAACTATTTATTATCTGGTAACCCCGAAATCGCCAAAACTCATTGGAAAAAGTTTCTAGACTCTACCCAAACAAATACCTCTGAATTACTCAAAGAAAAGAAACTGAGAGCAACGCAAATGCTAAAGGTTAGTCCATGAGTCGAAGTCTTGATCAGTACAAACAATTGGACACTACATTTTTATTAAAATTTAGTTCCATCATTAAAATTGACATGGATATTTATATTCAAATCGCCGGTGATAAAATGATTAAAATTACCGACGAAAATCAAACCGCTAAAGAAGTTTTAAAAAAGTACTTAGATAAAGGTGCTATGCATGTTTATTTAACGTTACCCGACTATCAAAAACTAACAACAAAAATTAAAGAATACATGGCCC
>JBIKWR010000119.1:0-9481 GCA_044356225.1 Bacteriovoracaceae bacterium
AATATGAATATAAAAACAAAATTTTTATCAAAGAGTTTGATAAGTTCGCTAATACTACTAACCCTCAGTTTTAGTGTTGGTGCAGAATCGTTAAAATCAAGGGCCAGTTTATCTGATAGTTATACTGATTATTTATTGTTTTTAAAAAGACAAGAAAATCTAAAAATCATTTCTCGAACTCAAGACACATTCGGGAATGGAATTCCTTCATCGAGCTATAACCTTAAGTGGAATAATGATTTTTTTCCTACAAATATGACTGCTCTACATGCTTGGGTTCAGAATCCTGCAAATAATAGCTATGGGGAATGGCGAGAAACCGACTTTGAGAAAAATGAAGATTGTCCAGGATTTGTAGCAGCGAATACCAATTCTGAAAAATATGTAGTTAGCACTAGCGGAAAAAGAGAAAATCCCACAATGGTTATGCTTGCCACTGGTAACTATGTTATGGCCACCACTGAATGCCTGAATTATTCTTCAGGTCATTATAAATACGATGCTCAAAATCAGAAATGCTCAGTAAGGCAAGCAACTTTACAAAATTGTTGGGTTTGGTAGTTATTGAATTTTTTGATAAGCCAAGGATGGTTTAATTTCTATTTTTATTTTTCCACCGTATTGTTAGTTGATTAAATTGATTTCCTATCTGTCATCCTATCATTGATCATTTCCCCTAAATAATTTTTATCCCGGCACCTTTTTCCTCTGAAATTTTAAACTCAAGCATTTGTTAGAATTAAAGGTAAGTTACTATTTTTAAATATTTTTCGAAGAGGGAAATATGAATCGTCGCGCCTTTACCCTTTCTCTTGTGATTGCCTTTATTTCCATGTTTATGGTTCATTCTTACATGGAAGGGCAAAAAAAAATCTATATTCAAAAATATGGAAATTCCGTAACCGTTATTCAAGCCAATGAGGATATTAAGGCCTTTGATATAATCAACGACAGAAATGTAGTGGCAACATCCGTCCCACAGGCGTTTAAAAGCCCAGGTTCATTTTCTAAAGTTGAAGAAATACAAAATACTATTGCCTTAGTTCCCATTCTCAAAGGGGAGCAAATCACCAAGCCGAGAGTCAGTCATCCCGATGGAACCACTGGATTGGCCAGGCAAGTTTCTAAAGACAAAAGGGCGATCTCTATTCGCGTGAGTGACGATCAAGCTGTTAGTAAATTGATAAAACCAGGGGATCGAGTTGATATTATTTTTCGGATAGATTTTGCTGGCGGGAGAAAAGATTTATCGACGATAAAAACTATATTACAAGATGTTCTCGTTCTTTCGACTGGTTTGACGATTACCAATAACTTACCTTTGGTGGGGATAGCTGAAAATGAAAGAATTAAAATTAGAAATCTGAATAAATTTACTAATTATAATTCAGTAACCGTTGAGGTCGATCCTTATCAGGCCCAAAAAATAATTTTTCAAACAGATGTGATGGGTGCCAAACCCTATTTGTCATTAAGAAATAATAGTGACAAGAGCCAAGTACTGATTAAGGCCACGAAACTTTATGACATTCTCGGTGAAGAATCCAACGACGCGAGAGATTTTTTTAGATCTCAAGGTGGTCCTGCGAGTGTGCCAAGTACTCCTGCGGGTGGTGCTGCCAATCCGGGAGGTCGAGGTGGTCGTTAAATTAATTTTTCAGTTTTTTGCATTAACTTTTTTTACCATCGTCACAGTTCATGCCCAGACTGCGCCTGTCGCACAGGATAGTACCGAAACTGAAGTGGTGGTAGGGATTGATAAAGTCGAAAGATTGGACTTTAAACCTTCGACTAAAGTGGAAGTAGGAAACGAATCCATCCTCACTTATACGTTGATACCTGATGATTCTATTCGTGAAATTATTTTTAAAGGATTAAAACCTGGAAAGACTTCGGTGATTTTGCGTTCAACCACTGGAGAAATTAAACGTCGATATAGAATAAGTGTGACTTCCAACGACTTATCAAAAACAGTTATTCGGTTACGTGAATTTTTTGATGATCTAGAAGGGATAGAAGTCAAAATTAAAGGTGGAAGTGTTGTTGTCGAAGGACAGATCGTGGTTCCAGCGGACATTGGTAAAGTCAAAGTTATTTTAGAAAGAGAAGAGTTTAAAGATGTTATGTCTCTAGTCGAGTTGAGCCCACAAACTCAAGTGATGGTGGCCAAAAGAATGCAAGATGAAATTCAAAAAAGTGGCGTAAAAAATGTCAATGTACGAGTTGTTAATAAACAATATTGGTTAGAAGGGTTTGTGACCAAAAAAGGTGATCGCGAGCAAGCAGAGAGTATTGCTCGAAGTTTATTGCCTGATAAGTTAGAAAATTTGGCACGAACAACTAATGCCGTTGCCACATTAGAAACCGACCCCGTAAAAAACTTTGTATCGGAAAATATAAAAAATCCGCCAGAACCTTTACCAAAAATGATAAAAATTATTACTCAGTTTGTGGCTTTATCAAAAGAATATAATAAAACTTTTGGTTTTAAGTGGACTCCTGCTCTATCGGGTGATGGTGGTTCAATTCAATTTGGAAAAACTTCCGACGGCGGAGTGACGACAAGATCCAGTGGTACTTTAAGTGGAACCATCTCAAATTTATTCCCAAAGTTGGCATCAGCGAAGAGTGCGGGAAATGCCAGAATTATTCAGCAAGGGATGGTGGTGGTTAAAGACAATACTCAAGCGCAAGTTAATAAAACTTCAAGTCAACCATTTGCACTAGGAACAGGAGAATTTACCCGTGCTCAAACTTCAGAAGCTGGGTTTACTTTAACTATTAGACCGACGATTCGCCAGGATGAAAATGTCGAACTAGCGGCCAATCTTAGTGTTTCAGTACAAACGGGTTCCCCTCCAGAGAAATTTAGCAACTCTGTAAATACGACCCTGATGATAAAGTCGCTAGAATCTGCCGCGATCGGCGGAGTAACGACGAATGAGTCCAATACAGGATATGATAAGGATCCTCCTTTTGGTGAGGATCAGTTTGAAGATGCGACGCCTGTGTTTAGTTTTATAAAATCCAAAGCTTTCACTAACAATAAAAGCCAGTTTGTTGTTTTTGTTACTCCTGAAATCATTGATTCTGCTTCTACTGGTACTGATGAAATAAAAACGAAATTTAAGCAGCGAAGGAGATAACTTGGCGGGCTTTATCATTTCGATACTTGGTGGCAAAGGCGGGGTTGGAAAATCTGTCGTGGCCGCTAACTTAGCGTTTGCTTTTGCTGCCGAGACAAAACAAAAGGCATTGTTATTAGATTTTGATCAAAGTGCTTGTGGAGATCTTGATCTTATTACTGGAATGAAATCTAAAAAATCGTTGTTAGAACTATCAGAGTTTAATGGAGCGATTGATCCTAGAACAATAGAAACATTCTTGGCAACGCCATTACAAAACGTCAGCTATATCAGTATGCCTAAAGAGCCAACAAAAGCTGAATCCATCATGCCTGAAAATGTTGGAAAAGCTTTAAAGGCATTTAAAAATCTTTACCCCATAACGATCATCGATGTCGGCCATACACTAAATCCATTAGCACTTAAAGCTTTAGAGGCTTCAACTTTGATCTTTGTTGTCGTCACGCCAGATGTTTTAGCAGTGAACCAGAGTCGAAGACTTTATAATGATCTTTTAACACTTTTATTCCCAAAACAAATGATTCAGATAATTTGTAATCAATTTCAATCTGGTCATCCGGTGACTCCAGAAGTTATTGGCAATCAAATGGGGAAGGCGGCTTTTGCGGCCATTCCAAAAGACGATCAATCATGTATCTTTTCGCTGAATAAAAGTCGCCCAGCTTTATTGCTGAATAAAACCAGTGGGTTTTCTAAAGGAATTACTGAAGTCGTAAGACAAGTTATTCAAAAAAATGTTTTAAAATCGCTAGAGGCATTAAATAAGCCGTCGGGAACTTTAGAGGTAAAAAATAAAGATTCAGAAGTATCTTTTAAAAAAGGTGAAGATCCTTGGACATTACTTAAATTGCGAATTCATAAAGGTTTGCATGAGGCGATGGATTTAAAAGATGATGGCAAAGATGATGATCCAGGAGCACTGAAAATTCTTAGGGAACAATGTAAAAGAGTGATTGTTGAATTACTCAATAAAGAAGAAACCAAATCGATTGTTAAAAGTCGTGAAGATATGAATCGAGTGGTGAAAGAAATACTAGATGAAGCGGTGGGGTTAGGGCCACTAGAAGATTTACTCAGTGATAAAACTATTTCAGAAATAATGGTTAACGGCCCATTTACCATTTTTTACGAAAAAAGCGGGAAAATAAAAAAATCAGATATCACTTTTACCAATGATCGGCAGGTTCGGAATGTTATTTCCAAAATTATTGCTCCGATCGGTAGAAGGATAGATGAAAAAACTCCTTATGTAGACGCCAGATTGCAAGACGGCTCTCGTGTCCATGCGATTATTAAACCCTGTGCACTTGACGGCTCTACCATTACGATTCGAAAGTTTCCGGAAAAAGTATTATCTTATAAAGATTTAATTTCTTTTGGTTCACTCAATCAAAACATGGCAGATTTTTTAAGGCTTTCGGTGGAGGCCAAACGCAATATCGTGGTTGCTGGTGGTACTGGGTCTGGAAAAACAGCGCTGGTTAATATTTTAAGTTCATTTATTCCCGCCAATGAAAGAATTATCACGGTTGAAGATTCTGCTGAGTTAACTTTGCCACAAGAGCATGTGGTGCGCTTAGAAACAAAACCCCCATCATTAGAAGGTGAAGGTGAAGTCGATATTAGAACCTTAGTGAGACAAACTTTAAGAATGCGTCCAGACCGTATCGTCGTAGGTGAGTGTCGAGGTGGTGAAGCTCTCGATATGTTACAAGCGATGAATACTGGTCACGAAGGATCACTAACCACCGTGCATGCCAATACCCCAAGGGATTGTATTTCGCGACTTGAGACTTTAGTGCAATATGCCGGAACTGGATTAGGTCCAAAGGCGATTAAGGAAATGGTGGCATCAGCAGTCCACATGATTATTGTCGCCAATCGACTCGATGATGGTTCACGAAAAATTGTTGCCATCACGGAGGTCGCAGGGATGCAAGGTGATGTAGTGACCTTACAACCAATTTTTGAATTTAAGCAAGAAGGTGTAGATAAACGAGGCAAAATCATCGGAAAATTTATGGCCAGTGGATTTATCCCAAAGTTTGTCGAGGTGCTTGAGCGTAAAGGTTATAAAATTCCTAGGGGGATTTTTAACAACGCTGCTTAAATCTAAATCAAGGACGTTTGCATGGAAGCATTCATTTCAAATATTTTAGGCAAAATTGGAGTGCTCGCTGTTATTGGCATCATGGTCTTTGTCGTTCTTTTTCGTTATAGCAATACAATTTTTAACTGGATTGAAGACCGTACATTTAAAAAACGTGAATACATTCTAGCTAAACTAAAACTTCTGTTTATAGATTTTGATCCAGTTAAAATTACGTATTTATTATTGATTTCCGCTTTTGGGCCATCATTAATAATTCTGATGTTTTTAACGTTGATGGGACAATTTTTTGGTGGACTGCTTTTAGCAACAGTTTTTTTTGTGATCGGCTGGAACATTCCATTGCCCATAATAAATTTCATGGTTCATAAAAAAAATAAAGAGTATCAAAATCAAATGGTCGATGGACTTCAATTACTTGGAAATGCTTTACGGGCCGGTCAATCTCTCCCTCAAGGGCTTGGAATGGTCGTCGATGAATTACCGGCACCAATTTCTCAAGAGTTTAATTATATTTTACAGCAAAACAAAATCGGTGTTCCTCTTGAGGAATGCATGGATGAGTTAGTTAAACGAGTGCCCATTCAAGATAATGAAATGTTTGTTACGAGTATTAATATTTTGCATGAAACGGGCGGTAATTTACCTGAAACTTTTAATACCATTGTGGACATTATTCGCGAAAGAATTCGTGTGCAACAAAAAATCGATACATTTGTCGCTCAAGGACTAATGCAAGGAATGACCATTTTCTGCATGCCATTTGTGGTCGGTTTTCTTTATTACCTTTCTGATCCTGAATCAATGACCAAGTTATTTAGTCATCCTTTAGGCTGGGTAGCGGTTATTGCCGCTTTAATCTTAGATCTTATAGGTGGTTTTTTTATCTATAAAATAGTGAGTATTAAAGTTTGAGACCAGGAAAAATCTTTAGCTGTTTGTTAGGACAATTTTTCTAATAAATATTAAATTCAAGCCGATAAACATAAAAATGAATAAACTTTAAATTTTTTAGAAAACCGAGGAAGTCTATGAAAAAGAATACGTTGTTACTACTCCTTTTAAGTTTTTCAGCTTTTGCTGGAGTTAATTTAAAAAATGGAAATTTTTATATTTCATATTTAGATATAAAAGTTCCAGGCGGTGGTAATGATCTAAGTATAACCAGAACCTATAACTCAAAATCTACCACCGATGGTTGGTTTGGATTTGGGTGGGGGAATGAATATGAAACGTTCCTGGCAGTTGAAGCAGATGGTTCAGTAGTAGTTTATGAAAATGGATCGGGAGCTCAAACTCGCTTCGTTCCGCAAAAAGCAGTTGATCCGATGGCCGCTGCCAACCGAATTCTTGAGGCGATGAGAAAAACCAGTGCAGTTAATGATGAAACGGCAAAAAGTTTAGTTGATAAATTGGCCAAAGATGCTGAGTTAAGACAAATTTATGCCAAGAGATACAATGTTGAAACCAGCATTGCTAACAACACTGTGCTTTATAGCAATACCAGAGGATTACAAGAAATTAAAAAAACCTCCGACGGGTTTGTTCGAAAATATAACGAAGGCAAACAAGATTTTTTTAATAACGCAGGTAAACTTGTAAAAATTTTAGAAAAAAATGGCTACTTTATAAATCTGACTTACGAAAAAGATTTATTGCAAAATATCAAAGACTCAGCTGGGAAACAATTATATTTTTCATGGTACCCAGAAGGCAAAGTGAAAAAAATCTGGTCTGCAGGTGATAAAGCGGCTGAGTACACTTATCAAAATAAAGATTTAGTAAAAACAAAAGATGTCGCCGGAAATACCTACGATTATGAATATGATGCCAATCATAATATGCTTTCGGTTAAATATGCCAATGGTACCTTCATGAAAATGACTTATGAACCAAAAACATATTTTGTTTCTTCCGTCCAAGAACCAGATGGAGAATTAACTAAGTACAAATATGAATCGAATCCCAAAAATCCCTACAAACACTATTGGACAGTTGTCAGCAAACAAGTTCCTGGTGGGAAATTTATCGACAATAAATATGAATATGAAATTAAATCAAAGCCCGATGGTGAACAATACACTTACCGAATTTTTACTTCGATTAATAATGTCAATACCGAAACGATTTATTCAGAGTGCTGTGGATTACCGCTAAAAATAAGTCGCGGCAAGCATGTGACTAATTTTGAATATAATGGAGACGGCTTACTGCTGAAAAAATACTCTTCATCCGGTGAAAGTGTTGAGCTAGATTACGATAAAGAACATAAGAAAATCGCAAAAGTTAAAAATAATTCAGGTTGGACCACATTTGAATACAACAAAAAAGGTGATCTCGTTAAAGCGCAAAACGACAAAGGTAAAATTGTTCGTCTCGATTACAATGTTGAAGGTCGAATTAGAAAAATGGTCGATGTGAATAAAAACACCAATGAAGAAAGACAACTTTCTTTTAAATACAACCCTCAAGGTAAACCGATAGAAATCAATATGGAAAAAGTCGGAGTGATTACGGTTCAATACGATAATTACGGTGAAATAAAAGATGTTCAATCTAAAGCTGGCAGAAAAATGGCACTCCAAGTGACTCAGGCCTTTCAATCCCTCTTAGCGATTGTAAAACCTGCGGGAGTTAACTTAAGTTTATAAGTCTCAATAACTGAGAGCTTTAAGCTTGCTAGTTATTGAATTTTAATAAAATAAATAAACTCAGTTATAATGAGTTATAAAGGATGGAAATATGAAATTAACACTGATGCTTTTATTGTTATGCCAATTGGTTTTACCTCTTACTGCGAGAGCAGAAGGGCAAGTCGACGATGAAGAAAATTGTAATAAGATTTTTTCCGCTCTGACTACTGGTAAATCAGGATCGACTGGAGAGAGTACAGATCAACCTGCTGAAAGCACGGGTGTTAAAAAATAAAAATCCAAACAATGTTATAAAGCTTACGTTAGCAAGCTATGTTAGATTTCACGGCGAATAGTCTCAAAAATTTGCACTTTTTAATGATCAAATCTCATTACTACTATCTTCATTTAGTTCAGTCTTAAATATCTCAACCAGCACCGCTATAAAAGGTTAACTTCTGGAAATGTCGAATTTTTAAACAATAGTAATTCTTTGGTCAATGAAGTTTTGCTAAGTTCTTGTTATACCTTGAACCCCTCTATCCCAATATTGGCATCTCTTATGCATCTATGAATTCAAAACAAGTGCTTAAATGAATTTAGCAAATAGATGAATATCAAGACATGAGAGGAGAGACTTATGAAAACAATTTTGAAACTAGCATTGGCCTTAATTATCATCAGTACTTATTCTTTTGCTGATGAAATGAAAGGTGTTGGTGTTGCAGATGGTGGTGTTGATTGTGCTGCCACTAAAGATGGTTATAGAGCATCGGCAAGTGATAAAACACCTTCACCAAGAAGTGAAGAAACACAAATTCAATCTAAAGATCAAGAAGTAGGAAAATAATTTCAAGGCGATTATTCAATTAATCGCCTTCAGTTATTGCTTCTTCTAGTTTTTTTCTTTCTTCGTTAGTAAAATCTCCTGAGTGAACAGGAATTTCGCTATTTCCCTTATCATATCCCGCCATAGAAGATTCTAATTGGTCATTCGATTTAAATGGCACCGGCACACTGGCGCTAAAAATAGTGGAAAAAAATGATTTAAAAATCTGACCACCCTCATTTAAGCTGGCATTAATTTTTTTGTAGAATTGAGCGGTCAATGGTGACGTGGCTTTGGCCAAATACATAAAGAGGGGCTTTTCATTGATAGGAATTGTTAAAATAAAAAATGACAAGATGAAAGACAATACCGATTTGATAACAAATTTAAATAATGCAATCATTTGACCTTCCTTAGTTTTCGATCATTTTTTCTTTGATTTGAAAAGCAGTGTAGATACTCAATTCATGATTCATCCCTTGATAAAAAACTTGGTATTTCACTAAATCCAATTGATGAGTTGTTAGGCAATTAACAAAGGTTGTTTCATATTTTTGATTTTTAAAAGCATCTTTGTTTGACTTGTTAGTTGCTGAATTGATGACGATGGGGGAATAAAGATAACTTAAAAGCCCATGTTTTTTATTCAGTATTCCCAGCATATTTCCGATCGCCACATTGCTAATTTCAACAAACAAACTTTGATGATACTCATCGAGTAATTCAGATAGTTCGATTTGAGAATTTCCGATTGGATTGATAA
>JBIKWR010000120.1:0-9470 GCA_044356225.1 Bacteriovoracaceae bacterium
GTCTCTGATTTAAAGACTATTTTTTGGATCATTGGATCATTGGATCATTGGATCATTGGATCATTGGATCATTGGATCATTGGATCATTGGATCATTGGATCAGATGATAGTAGACATTTTTCAAAGATCGAACAAAATTAGAAATCCAGTCCGTCATTAAGTTCACTATACCAAGTTAGATTCGTAGGATTTTCAATGACACCCAATTCATTTATGGATCCAACACTCACGGTAAAACTCGGGCTGTCTGGTGAAATAAAGTAATTAATTGCATGAGCATCTGAAAAGATGAATTTAAAGGCCACTAAGCTTTGTTGATTATTGAATGAAAAAGCAGAGAATTGAGGATCGATATGGCCAACAACTGCTGCTATAAATGTACTACCATTATTTGAAACTATATTCTTAAAACCTGCATTGCTTAAAAGCTGGATTTGGTCGGGAGCACTAGGCTGACCAATCGACTTGGTTCCTTGAAAAAAAATGGGGGCGTTAAGACAATTAGCGGGAGCTCCATTGTTTACAGAAATTTGTTGGGAATTAGTGTCGGTAAAAGAAAAACCGTAACTATAAAAATGAGACGCTGGTTTTTCTATCCCCATGATTTCCAGACAGTCAGAGTAAACATCAAATTGAGCAAACCACGATTGTTCACTTCGAAAAATAGTACTGAGCATGATTTTGCCTTCTACACTTCGCGCTTTGACTTGGTATTGTTGAAAAAGCGGAATGGAAACCGAAGATAAAATGGCAATCACAGCGGTGACCACCATCAGCTCGATTAAGGTAAATCCAAGTTTGTTTGGTTTCAAGATTGTGATCCTGTTGTTATTTATCTATTATATCTGGTAATTAGGAATCATTAAAATATGCCGTTAGATATCGGTTTTTACGAGTAAGAGAATAATTGTTCTAAGGTGTTCACGAACAAAAAATGCCAACATTTTAATGAGCTTAGTCTCAATAATTAAGACTTTTGTCCTAGTTTTGTGTCTCAAGAACCTTGAAAAAAACATTATGATAAAAAAAGTTTAAATGATTCAAAGGAGACAATATGGGTTCACGATTTGTTTTAATCATTGTTTTATTTTTATCCTACCAAATCGCGTTGTCTTCAGTCTGTATGGAAAATATTTATAACAGTGGGACTGTATCGGGGATGGCCACTGGTGAAGTCTCAGAGTTTGTTGTCAGGGCCGCGATTAGAGAATGTGAGGAAAATTTAACAAAATTAAAAAAGAAGATTGAAAATCAAAGTTTAGCGCGATCATTCTGCGATGTTAATGGTGATTTATTGTTTAGTAAAACGAATGGTCAATTTGATTGTGTTGGAACCACAGTGTTTAATACTGATTATCGAGATCGTGAATGTCAGATAGTTAATTTGGAGACAAAGGGCGTTGGAAATGGTTTCCTGCATACGGCAACCGCTGAAGGGTTTGTTGGGGATAGCTCTATTTTTCTCTGTGAGAAGGTAGAACTATTTAATCCTTTTAACCAGCGGGGCATGAATCAACAGAATTGAGTTGATATTTTTTTTCTTGTTTCATTATTTCATCATTTCATCGGCCAATTTTTTTCCGGCAATGACATCCGTCGGATAATGAACCCCACCGAGCATACGGTGATAGGCGATTTCATCGGCGCGTTTAAAAAAGGCGATTTTGCGCTCGGGATATTTTTTACTGAGAGCATACGCTACAACACGGGCCAGGGCGGTGTGGCCACTGGGATAACTTTTACTACTAGACAAATGAATGCAAGGCTTAATCTCGCTAAACTGCTGAAAGGGCCTAGGGCGATCAAAATGATTTTTGGCGCGTCGACTTTTAAGACCAGTTTTAATGGAGTGTTTAAGAAAAAGATAACTGTTTTTTTGGAGTTCATTTTTTGAAAGAAGAGTGCCATAAAAATTTTCTAAGGTCATCTTAACTTCCGACTGCGCTTGCTCACATTCTTCTGCCGTTCGAGTATTTTGGAGATGAATTAAAAAATCGAAGTCCTGATTTTCTGCTTCCGATCCAGGAGCGGGAGGTGTGCCTAGTAGTTTTTCCCATTTTTTGTTTTTGCTATTTTCCAAAATATAATCTTCAGCTTTGATGGGTAAGATCGTGATAAAGCCGATTAAAGTGATCAACCAAGGCAAGTGAATTTTGATCATAAAGACTCCTCTTGCGTCATGAATAATTATGATGATCAAGTATAGATTTAATATTAGCATTGAATTAAAAAATGATGAGTTCAGGCAAAAAAATCGATTTGGAGAGAAAAATTGTATGGGATTAGTGATTGGCAAAACATTTTTAGCGGCCATTTTGATTAGCACGGTTTCTTGGTTGTCCGGAAAAAAAATTGGGTTGGCGGGATTTTTAACCGCTCTACCTCTGACCACCATGCTCGCCTTGGCCTTTTCGCAAATGGAGTGGAATAACCAAGCACAGTCAGTGGCCTATGCTAAAAGTGTTTTTGTGGCGATTCCGGTTTCGCTTTTATTTTTTGTCCCTTTTTTATTGGCAGAAAAACTTCATCTGCATTTTTGGGCGTGTTATGGAATAGGTGTTTTACTTTTGGCGCTGGGGTATTTTATTCATGCCTATTTTTTCAAAGTTCTTTAAAATCAAAAAGAAGTATGTTTTATTTTTTTTGATCATTCTCATTTTGGGATTTTATTTTCAATTTCATCATTGGTTAACGTTAGAACGACTGAAAGATTCATTTAATGATTTGAAAAGTATTTATGCTGATCATCCAAAAAGCTTTAGTCTCACCTATTTTTTTCTTTATATTCTGATAACCGCCATTTCTTTGCCTGGGGCGACCATCATGACCATTGCCGCTGGGGCCTTATTTGATTTTTTTTGGGGCTTAGTATTAGTTAGTTTTGGTAGCACATTAGGAGCGACGCTGGCCTTTTGGTCGGCGCGGACATTTTTTCGCGAATTTTTGGAAAAAAAATATGAAAAACAATTAATTAAAGTTAATTTTGAGTTAGGCAAAGATGGCATCTACTATCTTTTTATTCTGCGTTTAATTCCACTTTTTCCCTATTTTATGATCAACTTACTGCTGGGGTTAACCCGTATGAAAACGTGGACTTTTTATTGGTGCAGTCAGGTGGGCATGTTGCTTGGAGCAATGATTTATATAAATGCTGGTAAACAGTTAAGCTCACTTAATTCACTGAACGATGTCATGTCATGGAGAGTTTTAACGGCGATCTTCTTGATTGGATTTATTCCACTGATCACACTTTTAGTGCAAAAAAAAAATCATAAAAATTCTAGCGCAAAGCCTGGGGGATAATGACCTCGAGAAGTCTCTTGCATCCGCACTAGCTTCCCGGTGCATTTTTTGGATCGATGGTGTCGGTCCTCTAGAAAAAAATTAAATGAGTGATCAGGAGTTAAAAGTTCTTTGTGCGCCCAGAGTATAGTTTGCGGATTGAGAGAATCAAAACTAATATAAACGCCGGTTTTAGAAAGATCAAAAGTTTTTCCTTTCACCATTGTTAAATCATCAAATACTATTTCGATAGGTAATGTGACTTGATTGCGTTTAGGGATTAACCACCATCGTTGAATCGGCGCATGGAGAAGTTGCCAAATTTGACTTCGGAAAATAATCAGATAAAGACCTACCGCAAAAAGCGAGGCGGTCATGGTTTGTTGATGAGAGTAATCATCACCCACAGCGCTGGCATGAAGGTTGTTAATCACAATGAAAAATACATTCACCGCTAGTGTGTATTTTAACATTTTATTTCCACGCCAAGAAATAAAGGCATTCATCATACATAGGCCCATCACTATCCAATTGAGAGGGGTGATCTGAAGGAAGAGAGTCGTGACGGTTTCAAGTGAATGTTGGTACAAGAAGTAAAATTGCACGGGAATTCCCATGGTGATCAAGACCAACGTCAGGGAAATAAAACTTAATTCAACAGGTCGCGTTTTCATAAAATCATGATCCTTAGCTTAAATTTCATTAAAATGTTGGCAATAACTTTTGATGGTCCCCACATAACTTCGAGTTTCTTTTAATAATGGAGATGTGAGCCATAATGCACCAAATTTTTCAATCTGTTTTTTTACTCGGTAAGGTCCAGCATTATAACTGGCCAAAATAATGTCGGTAAAAACATCGGGATTAATGGTTTCCAGTTTGGCAATTAAATCTTGATGTTTAGGGTTTTTCCAATAGGTCACCAGATAGTGAATGTATTCGCTGCCTCCAATAATAGAAAGCTCGGGATCCAAGCGCCATTCATTTTGCGCATTAATTTTTCCCAACCAAATAAGCGAGCGAATTTTTTTTGGTCCCATTTGATTAATGCCTGGATATCTAGGCCATGAAGGTTTAGGAGTTTGAGGATTTATAATATGATGTTCGGCCAATGCGGTGATTTGGGTCAAGCCTAAGGCCTTGGAGCGACTTACCGCTTGGGTATTAAATGATGATTCATGAGCTATCAGGCCGGCGATAAACTGAGGATTAAGATTTTTCTCAATCGAAGTCGATCTGATATTATCAACAATCGATGCGGGTGCTCTAAATTCTCGCGACTTTGCAATTGGCCTTTCCCATTGATCGTAAATACATTCAGGATGTTCATAATAACTAATATAGGGCAGTTCATTTTTATCACTATCACGATGATAAAGAATTTCGATGCGATTATTTTTGGCCGGCACTAGTCTTAGCGGTGCTGATTTATATTCGATATGATGAGTGCTCTTCGCTACTTTTTTAAAACGACTGGTGACATCACTTCCATTGTAAAGAATCTGAATTTGGTAAGAGTCACTTTTTTTAAAATCTATTTGATCGTCTTCAATTTTTAAATGGATAGCACTGGCCTTATGCCATTTTTGCCTTGGAGGATCAAAACTAATTCGAACTTCACCATGAGGAAGATTGGGATTAACAATTTGTCCCGATGTTTGAGATGGAATTTGCAATTGATTTTTAGAAGTATTAACTGCTCCAAAAGGAGTTGCCGGACCTGCACAGCCAATCCATAAAACGGGTATGAATAAAAACAATAGAGAGAGTAAAGTTTTCATCATGTTTGCTATTTTACAATGAATGTGAGCACCGGCCGCAAGTGCAGTCTTAGAAATTAGGACTTGTTATCTTTTTAGTGTGTTAAGAGGATAAAAAAAAATATCAAAAAATGAGATTAACCAAAAACTGCCTAATAAATGTGCTTAAGTCTATGGAAAATGTAGTTTCCTGGATCTTTATCAAAAAAGGTTGTGGAGTAAAACAATTCACTTACCATCTGACGATAATGAAATGCGCCACCAAAATGAAAAATGAAATTCGTGCTAGAACGCTGCTCAGAAGAGAGGATTATAGCGGCACTGGAAATCTCAACCAGCACCGCTATATACTTTATGAGTTTGGGATGATTTTTTTAATGATCTTTTAACTATTTAGAAATTTCATGAATTGCAAGTGGCATGGGAACATTTAAAAATTGATCAACTAATACTTTAATACACTGTTGGGATTTCAGGATTGAACAATTTTTTATTTTGTTGTAGGTTCACATTCATGAATAACAAGGAACAAAATATTTCAGATCCCAAACAGGTTTTATGGATACTTTATGGTGTCCTAGGGTTCAGTCAAATAATGTTTATCATTGTTTTTGAATGGTTTGTTTACCAAGAAGCGAAAGAATCGATTCCCTTTGCCTTAGAAATTTTTTCGGGAATTGCTATTGTTACGGCGTTTTTAAGTCATATCTTTTATCGAAAAAGATTACGTAATCCTTTTTCAAACGGCATCAACAGAACGACTACTTTTCCAAGTGAAACTCAAATAAATGATCAAAATCTATCGGCTTATATCGTCGCCTGGGCCTTGGGTGAATCTGTAACGGTATATGGATTACTTGGAAATTTTTTTGGAATAAATAAACCGATTAATTATTGTTTTTTTGCGGTCGGAATATTACTTCATTTACTTCATCGCCCTCAATTTAAGTAAATTAGAGCAAGAGCATTTTTTTACGGCTTTTTATCATTTAAGTTCCAGTCGTAAGTCAAAAAGGAAATCTTAAATTTTTTGTTGTTTAAGACTCTCAATTGCTGGTCATTGTCGGCAAGCGATTCTTTATAATAATAGAAAAAATCATGGAGATTATTAAAACCGCGAATGCCTTTTTCAAAGTCAGATTGATACCAATCAAAAATACTTGAGACATAGAGGGTGTCGCCTTGAACATAATGGCGTGTTCGATCTTTGAGGAAATTTTTAGTGGCCTGATCTAATTGTGGTTCTAGATTGTCGGCATTAAAGGCCTCATTTAAAAGGGCGGGACAGCCAATGGATGCGCAGTTAAATCCCAGATGAACCAGAGGGTCTAATAGATTTGGATTTCCTCGGGTTAACTCATGTTCTATTCGATCGAGATGACTGAGCTCGCCAAAGAGGTTAAAAAACTTTTTTTTCCAGGGAGATTGAAAAAGCGGAAATCCTGAGCCTAAGTCTTTGATGGATTTTAGAGGATAATTTTTTAAAATGAGTTCAATGGTTAAGGCATTATAAAGATTAAAGTAAAAAGCTAACTGCTGATTTTTAGTCCAAGAATCCACTTCCGCTTTTTTTACACTAAGAAGTTGATCAATGTAGGTGTTTAGTTTTTTGCGGTCGACTTTTTGGTAATCAATTTGAGTGTAAGCTCCCTGATTAAAGATGATGACCACCTTTTGTAAAATTGCGTTGAAGTTTGCATGAGTGTGATCAACGGTAACGGATTCATCTTTGCGGGTGTTATCGGATTGGGACGTATTACTTGAAGCATAAATAGTCGTTAACTGACTTGGGCAATTAAAAATAAAAATCATCAAAAAAATAATTTTAATATTCATAAACTAATGGCCAGGGTCTCGTGTGGTTGGCGAGTTTATGAAACATTTAAGCCGCCTTTTTCGAAGTTAAAGAAAAGAGTGATCTCTTCGGTGGACGGCGAGGGACATTATTTTTTTCAAGAAAATGAATAATTTGTTTAATTTGCTTTTTTTCTTTTTTATTCAGATGACAAAATTGCAATCCATAACCATGTCGACCTAAGTATTGGGTTTGGTACAAAAGTCTTCCTTGTAATAAAACATCTTGGTTCAGGTGTTTAAACTGAAGTGAAAAGAGCTGATCAATAGGCAAGGATTGCATCGCACTGATAAACAATCCACCCTCGGAAATATTATGAATGGATGTCAAAAGTGGCAGGGATTCAGCAGACAACATTTTTAAATTTAATGGATGAGAAAAATCGTAACGTGGTTGCGCCTCCCACCACCTTGACCTCGGATCAAAATAGGCAAGCTTAATCGCCGGTAGTAAAAAATAGCAAGTGGCAAGAAAAGTAGAGCAAGTGATGCCTATGTAGAAGTAAAACATCGGCATAAAATTGACTCGGTAAAGCCATTTTAAGTAATGGAGGTTACCGGCCAACATTAATATTTCGACCAAGAGAAAAACCTTAAAACTCCAATTTTTTACGCGGTAAATAGCAACACTGGCAACCCAGGGTAATATAAAAAAATTTATAAGTTTCCAGGCCGGATAGTCGGAAAGTATTTTACCCGCGGTATAGAGAAAATCAGTTTGATAAAACCCAACAAAAAATAAAATTTTAGCTAGCGGTGCCAGAGCATAGAGAGCACTGAGGATGATGATCGAAAGTGGTTTATATTGCATCTTCATCTCGCTAAAAAGCTTTTGATCGCCAATACAGGAGAGTCTTTAAGGTGCGTTTTTTTGGTCGGCGTGGAACATCTTCTTTTTCTAACATCTTAACAATTTGATGAATCTTTTTTCGTTCTTGGCGATAAGTTGAATCGAGCACAAACTGCACTCCATATCCAATTTTTGGCAATTGGTTAAAATGATATATCACGCGACCTGGTACTTTGATTTCAATGCCATGATAGGTAATTTCTAAATTCACCACCGAATCTAGCTCGATGACTAAGTTATGATTCAGGAAAATTCCGCTTTCTGAAAAGTTAAGGATTTTTCCATCTAAGTTTTTATTAATTTTTACCGGTAGTTCTTTTTCATATCGTGGATTGGCCTCCCACCATCTGATGCGCGGATCAAAATAGGCGAGGCGAATGGCCGGCAATAAAAAGTATCCACAGACAATAATTGAAAGGAGCGAAAAACCAAAAGTATAATATGTCATAATGGGAAAATGAACTCCCACTAAAATTTTTAAGTAAGAAAGATTGGCGGCGAGCATGCCTATTTCACAAACAACAAAAACCCAAAAACTCCAGTTTTTTACCTTATAAATAGCAACTCCTGCCAGGATAGGGAGTCCAAAAAGGGCAAAAAGTTTGATGAATGAATAGGTATCAAAAATCAGAATGGTGATTTCGTAAAAACTGATTTTATAAAAGAGGGCAAAAAATAAAAGTTTTAAAAAAGGCCCTAAAAAATACAAAGCAGCAAGAATGAGGATGGAGATCGGTTTATATTGCATAACTATTTTCTCCACCGGTGGTTCGGGATAGTGGTATCATTTGAGTTAGTCCAAATCATTTTGGTGCCTTTGACAGTCTCACCTGAAAAGTCCCATTGCTTATAACTATTTTGTAAGATTGTTAATCCAGTGCTGGCGCGTAAGCCAACCCAGTTATGGGTAACGCTATTAGTACTATCTGTACCCGCACCAAAAGTGACGGCCATCGCTTGAAAATCCCAGTAATTATAACTAAGGGTGGCATTACATGTGCCCGCATTTACATCTCCTGAAACACCGCCCTTTGTAACCGTATCTGTTCCTACAAAAGATGTTTGAGCGGCATAATTTTTTTCCACTAAACTACAATCTGAGTCACCGACGACGCCACCGACGAAATCCGTTCCGCTGAGAGTTCCTATGGCGACACAGTTGAGAATGCGGTTTTTATTCCAAGTGCTGTTACTGGTGGATTGGTAACCAACAATTCCACCGGTGAAGTCTCCTGAAGCGGTTAGGCCACCATAAAAATAACTCTCTTCAAGTAACGCGGCATTTGCCGTGGAGCTGGCGGTGGTCATTAAACCGGCGATGCCTCCGACGGCATCAACACCCACGATGGTGGCATTTGATTCTGATTTAGAAATAAGGCCTTGATTGAGGCCGACGATACCGCCGATATAACTGGCACCTACCCCAGCAGAATCTATATTGCCTCCTGTCCTACCATAAAATATTTTACCGTTTTCCAAATTGCGGGCGACAATTCCTCCCACATAACTTTTGCCGTCGATGTTGACAGTGCTAAGTGTGATATCCACTAGTGTGCCGGAATTGTAACCAAATAAACCGACGTTATCAGATCCAACATTGTTTAAAGTTAATGCTAGATATCGATAGATGTTAGAACGACCATTGCCGATAAAAAGTCCGGTAAAAGGATCAGTCGATGTTCCAATACTCGCAAAAGTTGTTCCGGAGAAGCTGATATCTCCT
>JBIKWR010000123.1:0-9357 GCA_044356225.1 Bacteriovoracaceae bacterium
AACATCCCGAAAAAAGCGATCCACACATCACCGTTTGCGCACCGGCGGATAAGGCCTTAACCATATCGCCCGAATTTTTAATGCCACCATCGGCGATCACAGGTACGCCATGTTTTTTTGCCTCGGCGACACAGAGGGCAATGGCGGTTAATTGCGGAACGCCACAACCGGTAATGATTCTGGTGGTGCACATGGAGCCAGGTCCGATACCGACTTTGATCGCATCGGCACCGTGCTCGATTAAACCCCGCACCCCTTCGGCGGTGGCAGTATTGCCAGCAATCACATCAATCTGCGGAAAATTAGATTTCACAAAATCCAGCGTTTCAAACATCATCACACTATCGCCATGGGCGATGTCGATGGTGAGAATTTGCACCCCGGCATCAACTAAAGCGCGCGCGCGTTCTTGGCCATTTTCTTTCACGCCGATAGAAGCCGCAATAGGACTGTTTAAATCCAGTTCGCCAAATATTTGCTTAATCTCATGCACTTGTTTCACTTGGTCGGACACCGACATAAAACGGTGCAAGATTCCCATTCCACCCAGCTTCGCCATCGCTACAACCATCTCTTTTTCCGTCACCGTATCCATATTCGCCGAGACCATGGGCAATGACAGAGCATAGTTTTTGGTCACTTTCGTGGCCAGATTAGGCGATCTTCTGGAAGACATTTGGCTGTGCCTTGGAACTAGTAACACATCATCAAAAGTCAGTGCTCTGCCGCGATTTAAAATTCCTAAATGATTAAACATCAATTCCATGATCTCCCTCCTCAAAAGCTAAGACCCAAAAAGTACTTCAATTTAGTCCATTCGTCAGTGGCCAATTGAGCACTGTAAGGCAATATTTGCGAACGTAATTTATCGGTAAAAATCTGAATTCAAATTACCAAGGCAATTTTTTTAATCGATTAAATAGGCAAAATAAATGGGGATAAGAATATACAAAATCGTATCGCGCACGAGATAAAAAAGGAAAAAATAGAGAAAGGCCTTAGGACTTTTTAAAAACAGTTTTTCGAGTCCCATGGATTGGAGGCGCTTGGACATGGAGACCATAAAACGTGATTTACCAAAATGGCGCACAAAAAAACTGGCCGCCCCATCCATTTTTTGATCAAAGGCCCAAAAAGCATCGATGAATGGCTTGAGCAAAGGACGGAAATAGGGTTTTAAAAAGGCTTTCATTTTTTGAGACTAGGGTAACAAATCTTGCAGTTCTCGCCTACCCCAAGAAATTTTTTGGTTTTTTGGGATTTTTTAACTCTAGGCGATGACAATTCTGTGACAATCCCGTGGAAATTTCCCTTATAATTTTCTGATGTTAAATGAACTTTCGGTTTTACAGTTCCCCCGCGGAACCTTGCTTTCAGCGAATGATTGGTCGCAGTCTTTTGTGATTGAAACTTGCCAACGATCATTAGTCATCAATTTTAATTTATTAAATTCGGTTGAATGCGAATTTTATCAAGGGATAGAAGCGTATCAGTTTTTACTGAAAGTTATCTGTGGTCTCGAAAGCGAGCTCTTAGGTGAAAGTGAAATTACTGGCCAGTTTAAAGCGAAGTATCAACAATATTTAACTGATCCCAAACGCGAATCGCGAATTATTCGTCTATTAGAAAAATTATTTCAAGATGCTAAAGAAATTCGTCATCACTATTTAAAAGAGATTTCACAAAAAACTTATGCTGGGATTACCCGGCAGATCATTGCTAAAAATCGCCCGCAAAAAGTTCTGATTATTGGTTCTGGGGAAATGTCGGTGGATGTTATTAATCAGTTAAAAAAGCGCAGCCAATTGTTTATTTCCGCCCGCAACGAAGTTAAAATAAAGGCGATTTGCGAAACTCATAAAATTCAATCAATTCCTTGGAAGGATATTAATAGCTACTTAGATTTTGATCATATCGTAGTGGGTATTGGCGCTGATACTTTTGTTTTACTCGACCATAATTTTATGTATACCTGGCAAAAAACCCATGCCAAACGCTGCTTAGTTGACCTAGGCTCTCCCTCTGTCATAAAAACGGAGCTATCCAGCGAAGATGGTGTTTTTCATTTAGATGACATTCTCGCTCGCGGAGTCATGAAAGAAAAAAATAAAAAAGAAAAAATTGCCTTGGCCTTGGAGGCCATCGATCAATTGGCCCATAAAAGAATGGACCTTTTTGCTAAGAGGACAGGCCCTTGGAATCATCAATTCTCTCATCTCAAGTCCTCAGACTTGGCACCCGCAAAAGTTTATTAGCGGTCGCCCAATCAGAATTAGTTGCCCATCAGCTTAAATCTCTCAATCAAAGCTCATCGGAACTTATCACCATTGAAACCGAAGGTGATCAATTGACCAATAAGCCTTTATGGCAATTGGATGGCAAAGATTTTTTCACCAAAGAATTGGATCAAGCGCTGCTCAACCAGCAAGTAGATTATGTGGTTCATAGCTACAAAGATTTAGGAACTGAACGCCCGATAGGGATTCGGTTAGCAGCAGTGACGAAACGTTTGGCCCCTTTTGATATTTTGCTCATAAAAAAATCTTTGGCACTGGGAAAATCAAGGCCTGCCACTTTAAAAGTAGGAACGTCTTCACCTCGCAGGATTACTAATCTTAAATCTTCTTTGGCCGAGTTTTTACCCTTTGGATTAAAAAGCATTGAAACCGAAGTCTTACGCGGCAATGTCAACACCCGAATTCAAAAATTAAATAATGACCAATACGATGCCATCGTCTTAGCGATGGCCGGACTTGAGCGCTTGGCGATCAACCCACAGACTTCGGGAGTTTTAAAAAATTTACTCGATGGCCTGACGTTTATGATTTTACCTCAATCCACTTTTCCTTCATCGCCGGCGCAAGGGGCCTTGGCGATTGAGTGCCGAGCGGATGATCAAAAAACATTTGAACTTTTACAATGCCTTCATCATGCTCCTTCGGCTGAAGCGATTGCCAAAGAACGCCAAATTTTTAAAAGTTATGGCGGTGGCTGCCATTTGGCAGTGGGGATTTATGCCAGACCTTGGCGCGAACATTTTGTCATCATCCAAAAAGGTGAGCATCAAAATCAACCCATTCACCAAACATCGATGGAACAAGTTTCTTACCCTCCCAATCCTTTAGGGACGGTTTTTTTAGGCATGCCCTTGGCCAAAAAAACAGCATCTGATCAAAAAATAATTTATGACCAACTGATAACAAAAACAGAACTTCATCCTGCGCCTTTTAAGCACGAGCATGTTTTTGTGACATCCACTTATTGCCTACCTATTTTAAATAATATCCAGTTGCCTCCACAGAGTTTGTGGGCCGCTGGCAATAAAACCTGGAAAGACTTGGCACGCGCCGGTCATTGGGTCAATGGTTCAGCAGATGGCATGGGCCATGAAGAAATCGATCAACTCCGCCAATCTCCTCTGATAAAAATGTTTTTTTCCCCAGGAAAACTCGCGGTCCTGACGAAAAAAAATGGCACATCTCCCATCGGCGACGTGATTGCATGTTATGAGCATCACCTGTCATCGGCCAAACTTGAAAAACGTGATGCTGAGTTATGGAAAAAAGAATTGGCCGCTTGTTCGGTCTTTTACTGGACCAGTGTTGATCAATATCAAACTTATCTGCAGCATTTCCCTTTTGTTAAAAATAAGATTCATGCCTGCGGATTGGGAAAAACTTATGATGGGCTTTTAAATCTGGGATTGAACGTGTTACCTTTTTTTTCTTTGCAACAATTTAAGTCTTGGGCGCAAGTATGACTTCCAAAAAACTTTTTGAGCAATCTTTAAAATTGGTTCCGGGTGGAGTGCACTCTCCCGTGCGCAGTTTTAAAGGACTGCACACCACACCCATTTTTGTAGAAAAAGGCGAAGGCGCTTATCTGTATGATAACGATGGTCGAAACTATATCGATTATTGCATGAGTTTTGGGCCGCTGATTTTAGGGCATCAAAATGCTGAAGTTAAATCCCAATTGCATCTGGCGCTGGATCGCGGTTGGAGTTATGGCGCCTGCGAAAAGTACTCCTTGGCCTTGGCAGAATTCCTGGTCTCAAATCTTTCTTTTGTGGATCAAATTCGCTTTGTTAACTCGGGTACTGAAGCGGTGATGACCGCTTTGCGATTGGCCCGAGGAATAACCGGAAAAAATAAAATTCTGAAATTTAATGGCTGTTACCACGGTCATGTGGATTCCATGTTGATTAAATCTGGATCGGGACTTGCCGGCACTTCCACCGCCAGCTCCAAAGGCGTCACCGCTGCGACGGCAGCAGAAACTTTAGTGGTGGATCTCAACGACCAAGAGGCAGTGACAAATTGTTTTGAAAATTTTGGCCAAGATATCGCCGCCATCATTATTGAACCTTTGCCTGCCAATTATGGACTTTTAATCCAAACAACCAGTTTTTTAAAATTTCTGCGAGAAATCGCCACTAAACATTGTACGTTGTTAATTTTTGATGAAGTGATTTCGGGATTTCGTGTGGGGTTTGGTGGCATGAGTGAGCGCACCGGAATCATTCCTGATCTGGTGACCTATGGAAAAATTATCGGTGGAGGATTGCCCGTGGGAGCAGTGGCGGGTCCAAAACATTTTATGGAATATTTAGCTCCGATTGGCGAAGTTTATCAAGCGGGAACACTGAGCGCCAATCCTTTAGCGATGGTGGGAGGGCTGGCGACACTTAAACAGTTAACTCCAGATTTTTACCAAAAGCTTAGTTTAATAACCCAAAATCAACTCGCTATTTTACAAAACTGGACCAACACTTTTGATGGTGGACGCTTTGCCCATTACCAATGGATTTGTCAGGACTCATTGTTCTGGCCAATTTCTCATCATCTACCAACCCATACCTTGGCAGAAATACCTATTAACATTAGTGCTTCTTTTATTGAATTGTTTAAAGAACTTTTAAATCGCGGTGTTTATTTATCACCGAATGGATATGAAATTGGTTTTTGCTCGATTGCCCATAATCAAAAAGTCTGTGAGGACTTGGCGCAGCGGTTGAGTCAAAAATAGTGGATAGTAAACTTTTCAAACTATTAAACAAAATGAAACCAAAGTTTTCACTTATTTATAGTCTAACTTTAATTTGGGCCTTCTTAATTTTTTGCATTGGTATTTGGTGGCTTTATTTAATTAAAACTCTCAGTAGCAAAATTCCTGCTCAAACTTTTGTTGGTCTCAATATTCCTAAAATTATTTTTTGGGAGGGGGCCACTTTTTTTATCTTGATGATGATCCTCACCAGCACTCTGGCCTGGCTCATCTTGCGAGATCGAAGAAAAAATCTCTCTTTGAAGGCCTTTTTTGCCTCCATGACTCACGAACTAAAAACACCGCTGGCCAGTATTAAGTTACAAGCCGAAGTCTTGCATGAAACATACGAAAAAAAGGCGCATAATGAAGTCAAAAAATTGTTAGAAAGGATTTTAGAAGACACTTCCAAACTCGAAGGCCAAATGGATAATATTCTCCAGCTTTCACGAGTGGAAATGGGGGGACAACTTTCATTAATCGCCATTTCTTTAAAAGATATTATGAAGGAAAATACTTCGCCTTTTTATCCCCTGGCAGAATTTACTCTACCCACCGATGACCATATAGTTTTAATTGAACCATTTGCTTTTTCACTATGCTTAAAAAATATTTTTTATAATGGGTTAAGCCATGGACAGATCGAGTTACCGGCAAAAATTCATTTCAATTTAAAAGTGGTGAATTTCCCTGATCACATTGAGTTACAAGTTAGTAATAATGGAAAATCTTTTAAAGGAAAAATTCCCGAGCTCATGAATATATTTTATAAATATGATTCTCCCCATGGCACTGGGATCGGACTTTATTTAGTGGGTCGCTTAATGCAGGCGATGGAGGGCAAAGCACAAGTGATAAGTGCCAGTCCTTTCACTCTGTGTTTGTCGATTAAAAAGGCCAATGACCGTGAGTAAAGCTTCCAATATATTAATTGTCGAAGACGACAAAAACTTAGGACAAACCTTAAGAGACTATTTATCAGGCGTTGGTCATCAAGTGACATTGGCCTCAACCGCCACTGAAGCAAAAAAACTGATTCTTTCTCAAAAACCACAAATTATTTTAATGGATATTGGACTTCCCGATGGCGATGGCCTGACCTTAGTTTCCCAAATACGTCTTGATACTCAACATCGGCCAGTGGTTCTTTTTCTTTCGGCTTTAAATGACCCAGATACTCGACTTGAGGCCTTAGAATTAGGAGCGCACGACTACATTACCAAACCTTTTAACTTAAAAGAGTTAATGTTGCGGCTCAATCGAATTATTGATAGCAATCTGCGGATGCAAGGTAGAGTCAATGATATTGAACTAGGAAATTTGATCATTTCTTTTCGGCGCTATGAAATACTTTCGAAGAATGGAGAAGTGCTAAACTTAGGGCAAAAAGAATGTGCCTTACTCGAACTGTTGGTAAGAAAAATATCCTTAGTTGTTTCGCGAGAAGAAATGATCGCCGAGATATGGGGAGAGAATGCATTTCCCAGTAATCGCACCATCGATAATTATATTGTAAAACTGAGAAAAATGATTGAAACCAATAATCATCCTATTCACATTGAAAGTGTGAGAGGTGTTGGTTACAAACTTTGTCACACGGAATAATAAGGAATAAAAAGGAATAAAATTATGGGTCTTTTTAATGATCGAACAAAACGGCAACAAAAAACGCAAGTCCCAGTGTGGTTTATGCGCCAAGCGGGACGTTACCATGCTCATTATCAAAATATAAAAAAGACCTCTGATTTTATGAGTATGTGTAAATCACCTCAATTAGCTTGTGAAATCACCATGGGCCCGATCGAAGATTTTCATTTTGATGCCGCCATCTTATTTTCTGACCTTTTGTTTCCCTTAGAACTTTTAGGCATGGGCCTCACCTATCAAAATGGTCCTCCGGAATTGGCCTTTCATTTAAGGGACCGCCAAAATATTAAAAAACTTAAATTAATCAGTCCGGCCAAAAGCTTTTTTCAATTTCAAGGTGATGCTCTCACTTTGTTAAAAAAAACATTACCCTCGACTAAAACTTTATTGGGATTTGTTGGAGCTCCTTTTACTCTTTACACTTACGCGGTGGAAGGATCTCATGCTGGCAGTTTAGTTTCGGCGAAGACGGGATTATATGATGGGACTTGGGGCCAATTTTTAGATCTGCTCATGCCTTCACTTTTAGAAGAAATGCTGGTTCAAGCTCGAGGAGGAGCTGATGCCGTTTGTTTATTTGATACTGCTGCGGGGGAGTTATCCTTAAAAGATTATCAGCAATTTGCTATCCCTCAAATCAAATGGCTAACACAAAATTTTAAAAAAGAATTTCCTGATAAAAAAATTATTTACTATAGCAAGCACACTCACCTCTCCCATCTTTTAGCGCTGGAGGAAAAGAGCATTGATGTCCTTGGTATTGATTGGCGTTTTAATATAAAATCGGCGTTTGAACATTTAAGTAAAGACTATTATATCCAAGGGCACATTGATCCTTGCTGGTTACATTTACCGTGGCCTTTATTAAAAAAGAATTTAGAAGATTATCGCGAGACTTTATCTCATGGAAAAATTAATCTCGATCGCTACATCGCCGGTTTGGGACATGGAGTACTCATCCAAACGCCTGAGGAGAATGTAAAAAACACGGTGGATTTTATTCATCAAAACTTTCTTTACTAAAATTTTTTAGACATTGGTATCGACAAAAAAATCATTCTCGTTGATGGCATAAGCATAGTTTAACAAAGTATCACAATATTTTTTCTTATCTATATTCGTAAGACGATTATAAATGTTTTTATAATCAAATTTTTCTTTTGTCAGAATTTCTAATAACTTTTCAAATCCTAAAAACTCTGCGAGTTGGTGGGAAATTAATAGAATCCAATCAATTTTAATTACTTTTTTGGGGATATGTTTTAAAAGTTCAAAGGTCTGAAGAGAAATATCAAACTGTGCTCGATTTTGAACATCAACATTTTGATATGATGAAAGTTTCGCCATTTTTAAATAAAAAGCTAACATAAATCCACGGTTATATCCATCGACCGTATAGTTGATTAACGAGTCTTCAAATTGTCTAAATTCTTGCCCCGCTTTATTAGAGGTTCTAACCGGAAATCGATTATAAAGAACGTGCTCGATGTAAAGTCCGGCCAATCGGTCTCGAAAATTCTTCCAACCTAAACTTTGTAAAATATAATCCAGTCGCCTTTTAGCATCAAATTCGACAAACTTTTCTTCCACAAAATTTTTAAAATTTGGTCGGTCTAAAATATATTGAAAAATTATTGAATGGGTATCCGTCTGAGCATTCAAATTTAATTTGAGGAGCCCAACAAAATCTATGGGTAAAAAAAGAGGAGGTAGTTTTTCCACCTCCCTATTTTATCTGAATTTTAAAAACGATGATAGCGTCTAAGTTAACTCCAGCGATTTTGTCCATTTTGTCTTGGGTTTTGGCATGGGATTTTCAAAAACGACTCCAATTCTAAAATAATCTTGGGCAAAGGCGTAGTCATGCATCGAGCGAATATAGCGAACCTGTCCCCATTGTCCCTGTCCTTCATTAAAAACTGAATACTGACCTATTTTAGTCATTTCAATTCGGTCTCCTTCATAAATCATTTGCAGCTCTGCCGGGTCGGCCCGAAAAGAAAAACCTAATGAAGAAAGATCATACATCTCTTTCAGATATTTCCGATCATTTCTCTCGAATAACAATTCCACTTGTTTTGGAGCAATAGGGCCAAAATTGTGGCGAACATCACTCCTTTTTTCTTCACAAAAAATTCCAAAAGGAATTTGGGGAAATTCGGTAACTAATTTTTGTCCAACAGTCTTAACTCCCTTAACCGTAAAGTAAGCTTTGATTTCTGGAAAATACAGATGAATCAATTGCTGAAAATTGAGGTGAAAAGAATCGTACGCCAAAAATATTTCCAATTGTGAATTGAGAAAATTGGCCTTAATTCCTTTCGTCATAAAATAGGCCTTTTCATCGGTTGGCAACGCCGGAAAATCCCCGGTTTCATGCTCTTTTCTTTCGAGCGATCCATTAGTTTGCCACATTAAAAAATGAGAGGGTTCATTTTTGTCTAAGGACTTTTGCTGTTTGGAATATTCCTGAGCTTTTAAATTTGATTGTTCGATGGATTCAATTAAATAAAAAAGTTCTTGTTCTTTAGAGATGGTTCGCCACTTAATTTTACTCATTTTCCCTCCTTGGAAAAACTGAATGCGAAATGAGGATAACCTTGTTCCTCGGCGACCATTATCTCTTGAAATGAGTTATTTAGAAGTGCATTGAAAAAATTACTT
>JBIKWR010000124.1:0-9275 GCA_044356225.1 Bacteriovoracaceae bacterium
ATAAAAATTTTTGATATTCTTGCGAGCGTATTCAAACAAGTCATCGCTTTGGAAAAAAACTTTGAACAGGATTTTGGTAGTGTTCGAGAACTTTATAGTGACAAAAACTTACCTTATATTTGTTTAGTTGATGATTATCTATTCCCTGGAAATAAAAATTTTCCTCTAACTTTTGATCATCAACTGCAGCCAGGAATCATTACTAGTTATCGAGAATCGATTGAAGATTGGGCAAAAGAAGCCTTGACCAAACATCAGGAAACTCAAAAGTGGATTCAAGAATCTTTTGATGTGGAACGAAGTCATAAGTCTTTACCATGTACTTGTGTCGATTGTGTCGCCGATTACCGCACTGTTCTTAGAGCAACCATCTTTAAGCAAACCGAAAAAGCCATTACCGATTTAGAACAAGAATTCAAACAAAATTTAGAGAAATATTCTTTTGAGTTAATATGTCAAAAGTGGGCCGACCTTTATCAAGTGGTAGATAAAAACCTCAATTTGATTGCTAATAAAATGAAAAAAGGATCCATTAACCGCATTGAAAAACAACTGAAACAAATTATCAAAGATAAATTTAATTATGAATCAGAAATTGGAAAAAAGTTTTCGACCCATTTAAAACCTATTTTCAAAGAACATTTAGATACTGAATGTTTGGCGGAAAATTTTGTCAGCTATGAAGAAGAAGAGCGTTTTTTGCATCAATTAGGGGTGCAAATGTGGCGTGGGAAAATTTATGTAAAAAGAGAATACGCCAGGCTGATTAGTTCTTTACTCATTCTCAAACGAAAAGATGTTTCTTCGAGTGTCTTACAAAAATATCTGGGAGAATTCTGGTTGCAGTCAGAAGCGAGGTTGTTAAATCGAAAAATTATTTATCACCTAGGCCCAACTAATTCAGGGAAAACCTATCACGCGATTCAAAGGTTGGCGCAAGTCGGGAAAGGTTGTTACCTCGCCCCGCTCAGACTTTTGGCCGGTGAACTTTATGATACGCTTAATGAGATGGGTATCAAAACAACTCTGCTTACGGGAGAGGAAGTGATTCAAGTGCCAGGTGCGACTCACTATTCATCGACGATAGAAATGGCAAAATTGCATGAAGTTTTTGAATGTGCAGTGATTGATGAAATTCAAATGATTACTGATTCACAAAGAGGTTGGGCCTGGACCCGGGCCTTGGTGAATATTAATTCTCCAGAAATTCATATCTGTGGTGATGCATCGGTTTTAGAGCTCGTGCAAAAAATTATTGAGCTTACGGGAGATACCTTAGAAATTAAACAATACGAGCGAATGACTAAATTAGAAATATTAGTTAATCCAATAACTGCTGGAGACTTAGATCGTGGTGATGCTTTGATTGTTTTTAGTCGCCGAAATGCCTTGAAATATAAACGAGATTTAGAAGTCATGGGTTTTAAAGTATCGATCGTTTATGGACGTTTAAGCCCAGAGGTCAGAAGAGAGCAAGCACGAAAATTTGATGAAGGTGAAACTGATATCATCGTCAGTACAGATGCCATCGCTATGGGAATGAATCTTCCAATTAAAAGAATTGTTTTTTCAACCCTAAGAAAACATATTGATGATCAAGAGATTCTTATTTCAGATAGTGAAATTAAGCAAATCGCCGGCAGGGCCGGTCGCTATAAACGTTTCCCGGTGGGTTATGTCACTTGTCTTTCTCGCGAAGAGAAAGGGATTTCAATGATTCAAAAAGCTCTTCAGGTAGTTTTGCCGCAAAAAACTCAGGCGATGGTTGGACCTGATTTGGAAATCTTTAGCTCCGTCAATATGGCCTTAAAGGAAAAAGGATTAACCCAGTTTAGGCTTTCGGAATTTCTTCGTTTGTTTAATACGATGATTTTCACAAAACCATTTTATTGTGTTGATCTCACCGAAATGATCGAGTTGGCAGAAATGGTGGAGAGTGCTGATCGCGATGCCAAATTAAGTTCAGCTGAGTCGTTTGGATTTGCCTGTGCACCGGTCAATTTAGGGCTTATCAACCATGTTGAGTATTATAATTTTATTTTAAAACACTATGTCGCTGAGAGTCCTATCAATAATGAAGATATCGATCATCATTCAAATGATATTGATTATCTTGAAACCTCCATTAAATGTGTTGAGCTTTATCAATGGCTGGCCAGGCATTTTGACAATAAAGGTTTTAGCTTTTTAGAAGCAGAATTACTGTTTAACAAATCATTGGCAATCGAGAGATTAAACTTTTTATTATCTCAAAAAATTATTCGATACTGCCCTAGCTGTGGCTCAAAATTGGCCGATAGCAACCAGTTTAATATTTGTGAAGTGTGTTTTAAATCTAAACGATTTCCTAGACGAAATCGTCCTGCAGGAGCAGGGGGTGATCGAAATGCACCTCGTGATGCTCGGCGAGAAACACGTCGAGATGATCGTTCTGCGGGAAATAATAGTTCACCCAAAAAACGATTTAGACCCAAAAGTAAAAATAATAAGGGTCGAAAATTTCCCCCAAAAAGGTAAAACTAATTCATTAGTGATGGATCGATGAATGATGTCAGTTGAGGAATTTTGTTTAAATATTTTAACATCTCCTTCTTTGGAATCAAAAATTCTGGATTTTAAAGGTCTTAATGGAGTGTTAAGTTCACAGCAGCAACCGAAGTCTCTATCCGTCCCTGATTATCCCGCCCGTGCACATCAAATTAAAATTTCCTCTGAGCAAATAAAATTTCCCAAACGTGATCAGTTTGGCAATGATCAAGTGCGAGGAATGGCACTCCATTTTTTTGCTAATCATGAACTTCAGGCGATCGAGATGATGGCCGCTGCGTTGTTAAAATATGACAATTTAGGAGCATCTAAAGAGCGTTTTCAAAAAGGCTTATTAAAAACAATTGCCGATGAACAAAAACATTTAAAGCTCTATTTAAGTCGGATGAAAGAGTTGGGAGTAGAATTTGGAGATTACCCATTATCGGGTTTTTTCTGGAATTACATGAAAGATCTCAATCAACCAGAAAACTTTTTGGCCTTAATGTCTTTAACTTTTGAAGCTGCTAATTTAGATTTTTGTTTATTTTATGATGCCGTTTTTGCAGAATTTCAAGATCTCCAAACCCAAAATATTATGAAAACTGTTTTTGCGGATGAAGTGGCCCATGTGCAATTTGGAGTTTATTGGATGAACCAATGGCGTAAGGATCAATCACTATGGCAATACTACTGTGATCACTTACCGCAAAAAATATCTCCAGATCGATCCAAGGGAATAAATTTTAATGTTCAATCTCGAAAAAATGCGGGACTTCCAAATGAATTTTTAGATTCGCTCAGTGAGTATGATAGTCACTTTAGAATTACCCAGCGAAAGTCCCAAAAACTCAAAACTGATGCCAATACAAAAATATTTTCTTGATATCAATTTAGATTTTGAAAATCGACTTCATAAACCAAATTTTGAATTCGACTATTTATTATTATTTATTCTCCAACAAGCAGAAATAGCTTCACTTAGTCAACCACTGCCTCTGGATTTTACAAAATATCTTTTAGCCAGAAAAATTGATATTGCCGATTTTAGTTTAGGTACGAAAGAAGGTGATAATTACTGGTTGCCGGAAAAAAAAATTAATCAAGAAAAACTACGAAAATTTAATTCAAAAATTTTTGCTGCTAGAAAATTAAGAGAGTTAAACTTAGATCCCATGGAAACAATTTGTCTCAAAGCTTTTGATAAAGTCCAAATAACTAAAGATAAAGTTTATGTTTTTAGAGAGGATTATTCTTTTAGCGGTAAAGGGGCATTATGGGTTAAGAATTGCAGTGAATGGATGGCGCCGAGTGATGGCATTCTTCGCCCTTGGGTTAAAAGATTTTTTGATTTTTCTTTTCGTCTAGACGAGGCCAAACAAAAATTAGTCATTTCACAAAATCTTATATCCTCCAAAGGTCAATTTTTAGCTTGTTTAACCAGTGGAGAAGAACAAGTTAATGATTCAGAAACAAAAATAAAATTAAAACAAATTATCGAATCGTATCGAGCGGAAGGAATTACGGGGGATTTCGTCTTTGATGCTTTTACCTATTATCGTGATGAAATCAATAATCTGAATCCAGTTTTGATGCCGATGTGTGAGTGTAATTATCGAAAAACCATGTCGATAATTCTGTATAAAATTCATCAAAAATATCATTTAGGACAATATGGATTACTGAGACTTTGGCCTAGACCCAAAAAGTTGAAAGACTTTAGTCAACTTTTAAAAGAAAAGACCATCATGGAAGATCCTCAAGTGCTGATACTTTCACCGTTTAATCGACAATTTATCTCCGTTTATTTTGCCGCTGAATCATCTGAATCAATGTTGGCCAAGGCCAATAGTTTTGAAACAAAAATCGTTCATGCCTATAGGTAAATAGCCGATAGCACATAAAATGATTAATAAACTCAATAATCTATTTAAAAAAAAACCAGAATCAACTTCAGAAAATGATGATGCCAATTATTCAATTTCCAATGAAGAACAAAAAACGAAAACCTCCGTTCATTTTGGGGACAGTGGTACCGGTAATATTAGTGATCAGTCGACCATCGTAGGTACACCAAATAACTTAAATGGTGCTTCGGGAAATGAAAACCAGGAAACCAAAAATGAAAAACCAAAAAATAAAAAAGTCTTTTATACTATTTGTGTTTTATTAATTTTTTATCTGACTTATGATCTCTTAGAACCAGATCCAGTGAAGGTGCCTAAACCTGGAATAAAATCAGAAAAAAATGCACCTGTGGTCGATCCTGTTGTCGATCCTGTTGTCGATCCTGTTGTCGATCCTGTTGTCGATCCAGTTGTCGATCCAGTTGTTGATCCAGTGGTTGATGCAAATAAATCTGGTGAATCTGGTGTAACTGGAGAAAATCCAGAAAAACCCACGGCCCAATCAAATGCGCAAAATGAAATAAACCCTAATGAACTTAATGAACCTAATGAAAATGAAAACTCTTCAGAACTCAAAGATCCACTAACCCCTAGTTTAGATAACAATGAAAATACTAATCCCGTGACAAATGAAAATATTAGCACTGAAGGCCAGGTTATAGAAAATTCAAATCAAACACCCGATCCAACAATTAATCAAGAACCTTTGGATTCTCAAACTGAACCAATCAAAGAAATTTTACCGGATACGAAAATTGTTGGCACCGATGATAGTGTTGAAAAACCAAAAATAGATCAAATCATTAAAGAAAATATTCCTGAAGACGTTAAAAAAGAGAAATTATTGTTTGTTCCACCTCCAGACTATGAGCGCACTGGACGAGGATTAGTTTATAATTGTTCGGGAGGGCATTGGGCTTGTATCGACAAAGAAAGTTACATTCAATGCGCTCAAAATGAAAATTGGTCAATGGAAAATCAAAAAACTCCAAGTTGTGTAAAAAGTGCCGTTTATGGGTCTCTCAAAGATTGCGAGTCAGCACAAATTTATCATGTCAACACTGTTAAAAAAGTTGATTCTTGTCAGATAAAATCCCCGCTAAGTATTAGTGAACCCATAAAGAATGAGGCCACTCATGAATAATCAAAAAAAACTCAGTCTGGTTGATCAAGGTCAAATAGTTGAAAGTTTTCTTGCACGCTCGAGCGGAAATGAACTACTCAATAGTTTAGAAATAAAACAGACCAAACTTAATCAACTAGAGAGCGATACCATTTGCTTAATCGCTTTTTCACAATATAAAATTGCCAAGCACATCCCTTGTCCTTTTTTTATCGTTTATCAACCGCATGAAAAAGAATTGAAAGAACTTCAACAACTAGAGATAGCAGTTAATTGTTTGGGATTTATAAATTCAGAACTTTCCTTGTTTCATTACCCAGGGGTTTATTATTATTTTTCTCAGCAGGATGGCTTAGCAACGAGTAATTTAATTTCCACAATAAAAAATCAAACCGATCATCGCTCCTTGATGATGGATTTAAATTTGGAGCTGAATGGAGTATTAGGAGAAGTTCAAAAAGAATTAGGTCGCATCAAACGAATTCATGAAAAAATTGTCCCAGTTCGCCAAAAAGAAATTCGAGGACTGCACTTATACAGCAAATATGCTGCCGGAACTTCAGTCGGAGGAGACTTTTTTGACTCGCTTCAAAATGAAAAGACATTAGTGCTTTTTTTAAGTTCAACCACGAGTTATGTTTTAAGTTCGATGGTGCTCGCAAAGTTTTCGGAACTTCAAAAAACCAATCTAGAAGCATCCGAAATCAAATATTTTATTGATAAAGTAATAAATGAAGTAGAAAGCCAGAATCTTGCTCATAGTAAAAAGGCCACATTAGATTTACTCATTTTTCGTATTGATCTTAAAACCTTGAGTTTTACCTTTGCAAGTTATGGGGGAACAAGTCTAGTCAATTCAAAAGGGAAGTCACTCTTAACAGAAAAAATAAATTTGATTGAAGGCCAAGGTCAACTAGAAAGAGGTGAGAAATATCTCATGTTGACTTCTGGTATCAATAAATTAAAAAAAATGCCGGAGATAAAAAATTATTTAATTTCTGCTTTAGGAGAAGATTCGCTTTCATTGCTCAATGAAATATTTTATATTCTTAAAAAAGATTCAAAGGATGAGTTTTTAACCTATGACAGTTCAGTTATAATTATTGAAGTTGGTAACAATGCGATTATTAGTTTATAAAAATAATAAAAAAGAAATTATGAAAAAAATATTTTATCCATTGTTTTACTATTTCTGCTTTTTTCCAATCAATAATTCGATTGCTCAAAATTACTCACCATTTAGCGATTATGAATGCCTTAATAAAAACATGGATACCACGATTGTTCGCTCAATTGATCCTTTTGGCATTTTGCCTTTAAAATTAATTATTACTAAAGATCTTTGTGTTATTAAGATCCAACGACAAAAAGTTTTTCTTTTTAATAAAGAATGGACCGTGGATGTTTGTCGAACACCTGTTCATTTAAAATCGGGTCGATTGGTCATCCAAAAAGAACACTATGTCTGTCCTGAAATCATTGATCAGACCAAAAAAGATGAAAGTGAGTATTGCAAGACCGTTGGTCAGTTATTAAAAACAATTCAAGATGATGGGCTCATTTTTGCCGAAGGAGAAAAAGAAGATCTTATTTCGCCCCATGGACAGTTATATTGCAGTTACAAATTGTTAACCAAACATCTCATCACCGGACATATTTTTAGTCGTCATGAAAACCCCAGTGAGTCAGCATCACCTAGCGAAAATGGTATTCCTACCAGTACTGATCAATCTATACATAATGTTGAATCAGAAACGTATTTAAATAAAAAGGTTTCTATTCCAGAAGATGAAAATTCTTTAATCAGAGAAGTTAAATAAACAAAATGACTAGTTGGTAAACATTTGAATATCGCGATATACATATTTTTTTTTCAACTAGCATTCGCCCGCAGTTTTGCTATTGATACCTCAATCCAAGTTGATAATTTCAGTTATAACCTAACGACTTTAACCGAAGTTGAAGGGGTTCCCTGGGGAATGGAGTTGATTGCAGCTGATAAGTTATTAGTGACAATAAAAAGTGGTAAACTCTTGCTTTATAATCTTGTGACCAAAAAAAGTGTTTCTGTCTCAGGTTTACCGAAAGTGGAAATTTCAGGGCAGGGTGGTTTATTGGATGTAAAAAAATCTCCTGATTTTAACTCCACTCAATATCTCTACTTCACTTATGCCAAAAAAGTGGCGAAGGGAAAAACCACTGTGTTGGCCAGGGCCAAATGGGTCAACCAGAATTTAGCAAATTGGCAGGATCTTTTAATCACTCAAACGAACAGTGATAAAGGTGAACATTTTGGTTCTCGAATTTCTTTTGATCAAACTGGCCATGTCTATTTCACCGTGGGGGATCGTGGCCAGCGAGATTTGGCGCAAAGTTTATCCCATCATAATGGTAAAGTTATTCGATTAAAATTAGATGGCAGCGTTCCTTTGGATAACCCTTTTAGCAAAACTAAAAATGCTTTGCCGGAAATTTGGAGTTACGGTCATCGTAATCCGCAAGGAATTTTTTTTGATCAATCTAAAAAAGAACTTTGGGTGATTGAGCATGGACCAAAAGGTGGAGATGAAATAAATTTAGTGAAGTCAGGAAATAATTATGGATGGCCTTTGGTTTCTTTTGGCAGAGAATATTGGGGACCTAAAATTGGCCAAGGGTCAGCCACGGCACCGGGGATTACAGCTCCGATTCATTATTTTGTTCCCTCCATCGCCCCTAGCAGTTTACTCATTTACAGTGGAAAGTTAATTAAAGAATGGTCTGGAAATTTTTTAGCGGGGGCCTTGGTCCTCACTCATCTTAATAAAATTGAATTCAGTGGTGCAGGAGAAAATCGGGAGCTAAAAAAAGAAGAACGATTTTTTGAAAATCTAAAAGAAAGAATTCGCCAAGTGATTGAAGCAGAAGACGGAAGTCTTTACTTGGCCACTGATTCAGGAAAAATTTTGCAGTTTAATCGCGAAACTAAAAAGCCCTAATCCTCTCTCGCCATCTTTTGGAAAACAATTCCGATTGGGACCATTCACGAATTAAGGATTCATCGACTTTCTGTTTCTGTAAAAGAATGACGTCAATTAGCAAGTCTACACTCCAGAGCGCTTGAGGCCTTTCTTGTAAAGTAATGTCATCTCCCACATAAAACTGCCCTTCTTCAAGCACTCGATAAAGCCAGCCAATTTTTTTATGTTTAAGCAGCACTTGCATAACGTTGGGAGTTTCAAAATGCACATTGATCGCCTGACAAGGTGAGCGCGGTTCCGTGACTTGTAAAAGGGCGGTGCCCACGCGGTAAATGTCGCCGATACAGACATTTTCTTCTGTCATTTTGGAAGCCGATATATTTTCGCCGTAACTCGAGGGAACCAGTTTTTTTTTGATTTGGGGAAAATGCTCCATTAAAAAGGCATAGTGCTCATTGGGGAACTGATGAACCACGCGATCAACACCACCATGAAATTTTAAATTATGAACTTGATCGCCTTCTAAAGATTCAAAAAATACTTTGACAGGTTTTCCCGGGTCGGTTTTGCGATAACCCGAGAGTCCACCTTCGTCTCCAAATTTTTTGGGTTTTCCCACAAAAACCCCGCTAATTTTAGTTTGCATTGGGAAATAATAGATCTCATATATTAAAAGGACAAACCTAAAATCGATTATTTAACTCAATTGACCCGTTTGATTTTTTTTGAAAAACAGACGCATGAACTAGTTATGCAGAG
>JBIKWR010000043.1:0-18329 GCA_044356225.1 Bacteriovoracaceae bacterium
AAGGCCATGACATCTAAAAAATGTGAAAAACTTTGAAGATTTCTCGTCAATGATTCGGCCTGTACTTCCTGGCGAAGATACATGGCGATATAGGCCTTTAATTCTTCATTGTGATTGTCGGAGAGATAAACCTGTGGCAAACCACCATGATTAAGAAAACGCAAAAGATCAAAGGACTCTATTTCAATATAAGTCAGCGGAAAAAAATCCGCGCGCCAAGCCCTCCCAGCTAAAAGATTGACTCCTGCACGATTAAGTTTTCTGGCCGAGCTTCCAGTTAAGAGAAATTTCCTTTTTTCTTTAGTTATCAAACGATGCACTTCATGCAAAAGCTGAGGCAAGCGTTGTATTTCATCAATGACGATCAAAATAGTAGGATCAGCGTTTTCTTCACTTAAAAGTTTTGGTCTCTCAAGTAAACGCTTAAATATTTCATCGTCTAACAAATCGTAAACGATAGCTTCAGGTAATTGCTGCCTAATTAAAGTGGATTTCCCGGTAGATCTTGGACCAAAAAGAAAAAAAGACTTTTCTTTGAGTAATTTTTTAATATTAAGGGCTCTTTTATACTCTCTCATCACACAACTATAATGTTATTTATCATGAAAATCAACATTTCAGTTGTGACTTTTAACCGGCCCCACCCGCCGACATAAAGATAGGCAAATACATCGCCACTAAAATCACGGCGATAAATCCGCCCAAGACAACGAGGATAATCGGCTCCAGCATTTTAGTGAGATTAGAAATAAGATCGTTCACTTCTTCTTCAAACAGACTGGCCACTTTCTCCATCATCATATCGAGATTTCCGGTTTGCTCACCTACGCGAATCATTTGCGCCACCATTTCGGGAAAATAAGGAATTTGGCTGATAGGTTCCGTTAGCGTGGAGCCTTCGGTAATCGCCTTTCTCACTTTCATCACATCCCTCGTGATCACAACGTTATCAATGGTCTGACTGCAAACTTCTAATGAATCAATCAGAGAAATTCCCGAGGAAAGCATGGTACTCAAAGTTTTAAGAAAACTTGCTAGATTCCCTTTGATAATCACATTGCCAATTAATGGTAGGGCCATCATAAAACGATCAAAAATTGGTTTCCCAGACTCTGTTTTGATCAGTTTTGAAAGGATGACAATCGTTACAAAAACGATGGGCAGAATGATCATGGTGTATTCTTGTAAAAAATCAGAAAACTCAATCACCAGTCTCGTGATCGTTGGAACTTCTTGGCCAGTATCTTTAATCATGTCGGTAAACTTGGGTACCACAAACACCATCATCCCATAAATCACTGCCATCCCAATCACTGTTACGATACCTGGATAAGTCATCGCCGATTTAATTTGTTTTTTAATTTTTTGCTGAATTTCCATGTATTCCGAAAGTTTTTTCAAAATAATATCTAAGATACCACCCGTTTCCCCCGCTCTCACTAGATTGCAATAAAGTTTAGAAAATCCGGTTTGTTTTTCTAGGGCGTCTGATAAAGTTTTTCCATTTCCCACGTCCGCGGCAATTTTTTTTATAGATCTTTTTAAGACGGGATGTTTTTCTTGTTTAAAAAGAATTTCCAAACATTGCAAAATAGGAACACCGGCGTTAACCATAACCGAAAGTTGTCTAGTAAAATTGATCAACTCTTTATTGCCAAAAGGCCTGGCATAGCCATTTTCCACTAACCACTTGCCCAGATCGGCTTCAAGTAAAGAAGGGGGACTGGTTTTAATCGGTCGGATACCTTTACCGCGCAAGATGCGTTTAAGATCCGCTTCGGAGTCTGCATCTTCTATGCCTTTGACTTTTTTTCCTTCGCGGTTAAATCCTTCCCATTTCCAATTGGCCATTAACGTTTCCCAATTTTTTTCAGCATCATTTCAAGCTCTTCATATTGAGTGGTATAAGAAAGGGCGGTGTCCACATCGATATTGCCTGCTTCCACATGCTTCATGAGTGATTGATTCATGGTAATCATGCCTGACTTATCTTGGCCGATTTGCATTTGCGAATAAATTTGATGAATTTTATCTTCACGAATAAGATTTCGAATGGCCGGAGTCGGTATTAGAATTTCCATCGCCAACACCCTGCCCGCAGCAAAAGATCGAGGAACTAATTGCTGAGCGACTACTCCTTGAAGCACAAAGCTTAAAAGGGTTCTAATTTGATCTTGTTGATGCGAAGGAAAAACGTTGATCATACGATTGATGGTTTGCACGCAGCTATTGGTGTGAAGAGTTCCAAAGAGTAAGTGCCCGGTTTCGGCAATGGTCAACGCCGCTTCGATGGTTTCCACATCTCGCAACTCACCAACTAAGACAATATCTGGATCTTGCCGGAGTAAACTTTTTAAACCATTTTTAAAGGTAATGGTGTCTGAACCCACTTCGCGTTGATTTACGATACAAGTTTTATGATTGTGCACGAATTCGATTGGGTCTTCTAAGGTGATAATATGGCCCGCTTCATTTTCATTCAGACGATCGAGTAACGAGGCCAGCGTGGTCGATTTACCTGATCCGGTTGGTCCAGTAATCAGAATCATACCGTTAGAAACATCCGTCATGGTCAGCAAAACATTGGGTAAATTGAGTGATTTAAAATCTGGAATAAGGCTGGGGATCTGACGAAACACTGCTGACAAGCCACCCTTACTATAAAAAACATTCGCCCTAAACCGTGCCAATCCTTTTATCCCGAAGGAAAAATCTAAATCGAGATTTTTTTCTAATTCATTTCGTTGGTTATCAGTAAGAATTTGATACACCAATCTTTTGGTATCAGCTTTGGTGAGAGCACCAATTTTAACTTTGACCACTTCACCATGAATTCGCATGGCCGGTGGCGAACCCACCGAAAGATGCAAATCAGACGAATTATGATCCACCATCAGTTTAAACAACTGCTGTATTTGGACATCCTCACCAATGCCCGTATCGGATTTTGTGATGGAGCCCGTTTTTGATCTCGTATTGTCATCGGCCATAATTTAATTCCTGGATCACTTTATTTTTTATAGTTTACCACAAAATTTTTCATAAAAATTCAGCGTTATACTTTATCGGATGTGGAATTCGTAATGGCCTCTTCTAAGGTTGTTTGTCCTTGGGCCACTTTAGTTAATGCGCTCATTCTGAGAGTGCGCATTCCTTCTTTCATCGATTGGAGTTTAATCTGATCTGAAGACGCCCCTTTTAAAACCAACTCGCGAATTGCTGGTGACAATCTTAAGACTTCATAAATCGCTACTCGCCCTTTGTAGCCAGTATCATTGCATTTGGCACAACCTTTCCCATGGTAAACTTTTAACTTCGCCGCTGAATTGGCAGAGATGCCTGCTGAAATTAATGCTTCAGCGGTTATATCGTGATCAATTTCCTTACAATTTTCACAAATTCTTCTGCATAGTCGTTGCGCCACCACCACATTTAAAGCCGCAACAACTAAGAATGGTTCAATTTCCATTTGAATTAATCGAGTGACAGTTGATGCGGCATCATTGGTATGAATCGTCGAGAGGACCATATGACCAGTTAAGGCCGCTTCGATTGCTATTTCACCTAGCTCACCATCTCTAATTTCCCCCACCATGATAATGTCAGGGTCTTGTCGTAAAAATGTTTTAAGTGCCATTTTAAAATCTAGGCCAATATCTTTTTTGACGTTGACTTGATTGATACCGCCGATATTAAATTCCACGGGATCTTCTGCGGTGGAAATGTTCGAGGTAATTTTATTAAGTTCGGCCAATGCTGAATATAACGTTGTGGTTTTACCCGAACCCGTAGGGCCTGTGACTAAACACATACCGTAGGGACGATGTATCCCTTCTAAAAAGACTTCCAACTGAGCCGCTTCAAAACCTAACTCACGCATATCTAGTTTTAAATTAGATGAATCTAATAATCGCATAACAATTTTTTCACCGAATAAAGTCGGCATAGTGGAAACACGGTAGTCGATCGCTTTGCCTCCCATTTGTAACTTTATTCTGCCGTCTTGCGGTTTTCTTTTTTCTGAAATATCCATTTGCGACATAATTTTTATACGCGAAATTATTGGCAACATGAGAGGGATTGGTGGGCTTGAAATACGAATCAATTTGCCATCGATGCGCAATCGAATGCGAAAATCTTTTTCATAAGGCTCGATATGAATATCAGATGCGCCTTTGACATAAGCTTCCGCTAAAATTTGATTCACGTAACGAATGATATCTTGGCCAATATCTTCTTCTTTAATGTCTGGATTATTTTGTGCCACCGAGTCGGGCACTATCTCACGAATAGTTTCTACTAATTCTTCAATTGATTCATTAATGCCATCGTAAATTTTTTTCCAAGCACGCATGCTGGTGAGAATCAGATCAACTGGTTGTCTTAAAACATTTCTTAAATCAGGTAAAATATTTTTGATACTAGGATCAAAGGTTGCCAAAGTTATGGACTTATCTGTTTTTTGGACGGGAATAATTCTAAATTTAGTGATTACTTTTTTCTTGATCAAACCTGTGAGTTTGTCTGGAATTCTCGCATTTTGTAAATCAATGAACTGTAATTCATGTTTTTCAGCACAATGTTTAGCAAATTTAACATCATCAAAATTTTCTAATTTGAGTAAATCAAATTCTGAAATTGCATCAAAATCTTTATCGACGGTAAAGGGTCGCAACTCTTTTAATGTCATCATCCCAGTATTGGTCACAACACTGATAAATTCTTTTCTAAACACGCTTATGACCTTCTCTTAAAAACCTAATATTTTAGGTCATTTGGACATCGGCTAAGGAAGTCTTTGGCCTTAAATTTTAGAGAGAAAATGCAGCAAAAAGACCATATTCACTAGATGTTGAGGCAATTGATCAAATATAAAGTTTAAAACGTTATTTTTATATAGCGGTGCTAGTTGAGATTTCCAGTGCCGCTATATAGTCATTGGCACGCTTAAGAGAGGATTATTAAAAATATTGAGAGATTATCTGACTTAAACCATCAATTATAAAAGTCTATTTTTAAAAGCTCCAAAATTTAACCGCGTGATCGGCTTGGCTTAACAATAACTCTTCGCCATCTCGATATAATCCACCTTTATCTAAAATTATTTTTTTTTGAGCATCCGCTGCATAATTATAATCATAAAAAATTGATTCAGGTGGAAGCTGACCTTGAAATAAAAAATCACGTGAACAAGTATTCAGAAAAACCGCTTTTTTGGGCAGCATCGAAAAATTAGTAAAGGTTAAATCGCCATGAAACTTTCTTTGAAAATGTTGATAGGGAATCCTTAACTCTTTTAAAACAACTTCTGTTATTTCGGCCATCACCCCTCCCCCAAGAATAATGATTGGATGGTTTTGATAATTTAAAAGAATTGTTTTAAGGGCCAAACGATCAGTATTGATCCCCTCAAACCCATGTTCAGTTTTTTTTAAGCAGTTAATCGAGGGTGATCCATCTTTTATTTTAACGACATTTATGAAAGTTTTTTTATAAGGAGATGTTATGTTGAGACCATCAAACAATAATAATTCATCTACTGATGGGATACTTGTCTCATCTACGTCGATAAGTTGGTATGAATGGGGTACTTTTAGTATTTGTTGGTAGATCGCAGGAGATTTTGAATGTGAAATTTTTTTTCCTAAAAGTCCAAGTCGTTTCATGATTTTGCTAAAAGTATTCTGGCAAACTGAACATCAGATTTAATTTGATCGACCAAACTATTAGCGGTTTCAAATTTCATTTCATCTCTGAGTCTTTTGACAAATTCAACTTCCACTTCTTTTCCATAGAGATCCCGAGAGAAATCTAAAATGTGGTTTTCAAAATGAATTGTATCAGAATCAGTGAATGTTGGATTAACTCCAATATTAGAAACACCTAAATACTTCATATTATCCACATGGATAAAAGTCGCATAGACTCCTGGTTTGGGCAAAATAAGCAGATTACTAATTTGTAAATTGGCGGTTGGAAATCCCAGCTTTTGGCCCCGACCTTCGCCTCTTTTAACTAATCCTTTTAATGAGAAATTTCTTCCCAGTAAAATACTGGCCTTTTTAACATCCCCTTCCTCTAGGGATTTTCTAATTTGAGTTGAAGAAACTTGGAGATTGGTGTTTTGTGAGGTAGAAAAAAAGGGAAGCTGATCTACGGTAAATTTTAAATCTAACTTGGAACTTTTAAATGTTTCAAGATTTCCTGACTTGTTTTTACCAAATGAAAAATCATGACCTAAAAAAAATTTTTTCAAATTCAAAACCTTTTGCAGGTATTGCTGCAAAAACTGGTCAGGGGTAAACATACTCAAATCGCGATTAAAATTTAACTCAATTAAATAATCAACTCCACATGAAGCAAACTGCTCTCGTCTTTGCTCATACGTTTGTAATAGTTTAAACGGTGAACTGGGATCGAGGATTAATCGTGGATGCGGGATAAATGTCATCAGGGTTAATGCAGCACCCGCTTTAACCGCTTCTGATTTTATTTTTGAGATAATAAATTGGTGTCCGGTATGAACTCCATCGAAGTTACCGATAGTAAGATAGAGATCACTACCATTAGTGATTTGGTTTAATTCTTCGATGGTTGATACCGTTTTCATTATTATAAAATCTGGTTTAGTTCATTAAAATACTTCTCTTCATAATTAAACTTTTTTTCATCAAATTTTTTGTCATAGCCTTGAGAGGACGCGATGTCGATTAAATGACAAAAGTAGCCTTTAGCTTCTCCCGTTAATGGACTTTCTTGGACGACTCTTTTTAAAGTCCATGTTGGATCAGCATTAGTTTTTTTACCTAATAAATCAGTTAGATGAAAAATTTTGGGATAATTTAATCCTTCTTTTTTTATCGATTTTAATATTTTATGCGCCTCTTTGATCTTGCGATTTAAAATGACTTCTTTGATTAAAAAATATAATAAATAAATAAAAAGAGTTATTCCTAAAATTGTATTTATCACTAATGGCCATTCATCTTTTAAAGAGTTCTCTTCAAATATTGGTGCCAGTAAATCAGTTTCATTTAAATTGATTAATTGTTCATTGGCACTACTAGACTGAGAAAGAAGGGGTTGATTATTTCCGCTTTGTATTGATAGTGAATTTTGAGCAGTCCCAGAGATTTCTAATCCAGGAAGAGAAATTACTTTTTCTTCATAGGATTTCGTATCGGGGTTAAAATAACTAATTTTTAACTCTCTGGCAGGGATAGTATCATTTGCCCTCGCCAAATAAGTATATTTTATAACTTTATTTGATGGGCCATCTTCATTAATGGAAAGATCACTATCTCGATCAAAAGCTTCCAGCGATTTGATGGAATTTCCTTCAAACAATTCAGGGCCTTCATATTCTTCTAGTGCGCCTTCGCCAGTGATGAATACTTTTGCTTCTATTGCTTCATTTACAAGAACTTTTGTTTTAGGAATTTCCACACTAAACTCGTGGTCCCCGACTAATCCAGTAAAATTATTAGGAACGTTGCTGGCGGGTAATGGCAATATTTCAACTTCTACTTTTTCGCTCGAAATATTTTGCGATTCAATTCTACCTCCGCCTAAGCCAAAATTTTGAAAGGGATTAAACTGATTCGATTGAATATAACGCACTTTTAATTTTATCGGATCAAAAGAAAGTTTCCCTGGTTGCTGAGCATAAAGTTTAGTTTTATAGATTAATGATTTTCGATAAATCTCTCCATCGACTTCTACGGTTTGATCTCTTGATTCTCCAGGTGGAGACCCGGCAAAACTTTTCAGAAATTTATTCAGTTTGGGAAATTCCGTGATGATAAATTCATCTTGTCCAACTTTGCTATAATAATAATAGTTTAAGTAAATAACCTCTCGTAAATAGTAAGATCTTTTTTTAGGTTCTGCTTGCACAAAAAATGCAGGCTTCTTTATGGGGGCGGCGACTACTTGAAAGCGTATAGGTTCATGTTTTAGAACCAGGCCATCGATATTGGCCTCAATTTCTTTAATAAAATAAAAGCCAGAAGTTGGGGCGACTAACTCGTAACGATATTTTAAAACACGCCTGGTGGTTAATCGTCCATTAACTAAAGTTGTACTTATTTCTACACCATTGCTCTGACGACCTAATACTTCTGCTTTACCTGGGTCAAAAGAAAGGACAGGAGTTCCATTACTGTTAGTTTCAATTTCGAAATCCAAGTAAAAAGATTGCTCTTTAACTGGGCTTTTGGGGTTAACACTCAATGAAATGCTATTCGCCCATACTTTTGAAGTTAAAATTATGAGGATTAAAAATATTTTCATTACCAATCCTTTTTTTTCTCTTTATATTTTTGTTCGTCGTTGGTCGTGGTATCGAGCATGACCTTTTGGATATGTTTTTCTTTTTGAATAAGTTGTTTCATTAGTGCTGACATTTTTTTCTGTTCTTTGTTTTCTTTGTTATCGTTGTTATTTCCTTCTTTTTTTGAGTTTTTATTTTCATCATCGTTGTTTTTATCTTTTTCCTTTTTTTCGCCTTGTTTATTTTCATTTTCATTTTCATTTTTTTGGACTTGATTATTTTCTTGTTGTTTTCCGCTGGCATCACCTTTTTGCTCATTCTCTTGCTTCCCACTTGAACCTTCTTCCTCCTGTGCATCTCCATCTTTATTTTGCTGTTCTTGTTTTTCATCTTGTTGTTTCTGCTGATCTTGCTTTTTTTGCTCTTGATCTTGTTCCATTTTATTTTGTAAAACCCAAGCAGTATTTTTTCGGATCACTTCTTCATACTCACTATTTGATGATTTATCGAGAATAAAAGCCAAGCGATAATGGACAATCGCTTCGGGCAGTAATTTATTCAACGCTAACGTAGTCCCATAATTAATTAAACTCTCGATATCATTTTTTACCCAACTGTAATTTTCATTATAGAGCTGGAGAGCTTTTTCAATTTTTCCAGACTTTAAATGTAAACTGGCCAACCGCATTTTTCCCGACGGTCCTAGGTTTGCCTTTTTTAGTCTATTTTCCCATTCGACTACTTCTCGTGTTTCTTCGGGTGTTAATATAATTTCTGGTTCTTGTGGGTCTTGTAGCTGTTGGGCATCTCCATTATAAGAGCTAAATAACAGAGCAACCAATACAATATTTTTTGCCATTTCAAAGTTTTTTCCTAATTTTAACAAAAAGCTTATTGTCCATAATAAAAGTGCAAGGAGAATGAGATAATGCCCATAGACCGTTTTTACTCTAATTTGGCTTTCATCAAATCTTTTTTTGAATGTCTTGTTGAAAAAAGATAAAACTTCATCAGTAGGGAGTGAAAATGATTGGGCCACCCAATACTGATAATTTTTAATTCTTGCACCTAAGTTTTTTAAGAAATTTTCATTCAAAGAAGATGTCACTTCTTCACCTTGATACCGTTTAAAACCGATAAAGGAATTTTGCTTATTTCTCAGAGGAATTTTGCCCCCGGTGATTGTTCCTATTCCTACAAAAGCCACACTGACAGAATCTGGTACTTTTAAATCATAGGCCTCGACTGATTCTTCTGAATCACTGAAAATAAGGATGTTTCCAGACTCTTGGCTCCCTTCTGTGGTAAATTCTGCAACGGCTGATTCAATCGCCAATGAAATATTTGAGCCTCCTCGATCTAGATCAATTTCTTCTAGTCCTGAAAGACGATTGTCGAGTAAATCGTAATCGGTGGTGAAAGGAATCAGTTTTTTGGAAAAATCAGAAAAAATCATTACTCCAATTTCATGTCCAAATGCACTCTTGGTAAAATGCCTGGCCATTAAAAGTGCTTTATTTATACGGTTGGGTCGCACATCTTCGACCAACATACTGGAAGAAACATCGATTAAAATTAAAGTTTTTTGTCTCGGCATTTTTTCAGTAACTTTTTCCTCAGGTCCCCGCAAATCTAGAAGCGCAATAAATAGTAATATAAATGGAATATAATAACAAAATACCGCTAGTTTGGTTTTTAGATTAACTGATAAACCCCAATGTGTTTTCACCCATTGAAAATAAGACTTATGCTCTCTCGTAATAAAAAAAATGAATATAAAAATAAAAATTAATGATAACAGAAAATATTTTTCATACACAAACGACATTAAAGAACCTCGCGCAAAAACTTCAATCTAAAAATCTCAAACAAAAGCAGCAAAATCACTCCATAGACTAAGAACTTCCAATAATTCTCTTTAAAAACATATTGCGAATTGACATCGATTTTAGTTTTTTCAAATTCACTAATCTCTTTAAAAACATTTTTTAAGGCTTCTGAGTTGTTAGCGGTATACGCCTTCGCCTTTGTCATTTCGGCCATTTTTTTTAGCAGCTCAATATCAACGCTACCACCGGGAATTTGTTGATAACGAGTTCCAAAAATCGAACTATTGGTTGGCATTAAGGCCCCTTCTTCGTTTCCTATAGCAATAGTATATATTTTGACTCCATATTTAGCCGCTTCCTCACTGGCCTGTAGTGGGTGGATGCTATCCACATTCGAAACTCCATCGGTCATCAGAATAATAATTTTGTTTTTTGCTTCCGAACTAGAAATTCTAGCAGTGGCCAGTGCAACAGCATCACCGATATTAGTGCCTGCTCCCAAGGGGCCCATATTGATTGAATAAATTGATTTTTTTATCAAATCCAAATCAGTTGTCAGTGGCAATGTGGTAAAGACTTTTTCACTAAAAAGCACAATTCCAATCCGATCTTTTGGCATGAGATCAATAAATTCTTCTATTCTTACTTTTGCCGCTTCTAAACGATTAGGCTTGAAATCCACTGCCGACATTGACCTTGAAACATCGACCACAAAAAAAATATCGTTCACTTCAATTTGGTTTTTATTTAAGCTTAACTGTTCTCGGGGTTGCATTAAGGCAATGGTTATCAAACTCCATGCCATAAACGCTAATAGATAGCCAAACATTTTTTTAATTTTTAAAATATCATTTTTTTCAGCAGCCATTCGGGGAAAATAAAGCTGAGGTTTTCGAAAAAAATGAAAAAAATCAATCGTAAATAAAATCCAAACAATGATCGCCGGAATAACATATTCAGGGGACTTAAACATCATGATTAAATGCCCCTTTTAAATTTTCTATTTCACTTTTTAATTTCGAAATTGTTTCACCATTCCATTGTGGTTGGTATTGCTTGTCATCGATCATTTTTATAAAATTCCCAATTTTATTTTCATTGCCCATTTGCAGCTTTGTCCATTCGTTTCTGCACAAATAAATTTCTTCAAATTCTTTTCTTGTTTGGGCATTAGAAAATTTTTGAAGCCATAATTTCTTTTGTTCACTCATTAGCACTTTTTCATTTTTTATATTTTTCATGACCATCAATTTTTTTCTGACTAGCCATGCAAAAAAAGCAAGCACTACTAAACTCACTAAACTAATGGCAATAATTTTTGGCCAATTCTTTGGCCGCCATGGCCTTAAAAGTAAAATGGGCTTCTCTATAACCAAATTCTTTTGATCGTTAATGATTTTAAGTTCGCTTAAGTTCAATAGAAATTTCTTATCACTTGTTGGACCAAGATTAATACTAGAGTAAGCTTCTTTAAAATTGCTCATGAGAATGACAATATCAGCATAAACTTCTAGCACTTCATTGTTGTTTTCACTAACTTTTAATTTTTCAATTCTCCCGAGATAAAATGTTCCTGGAATTAAGGAGTTTTCCAATTGTTTGACTTCTTCTAGGGAAATTAATTTTCTTGGGTATATTAAAATTTCCGCCAAAAAAGGTTCACCTACTAAAACTTCCATTTTATTAATTGGTTTTATTTTTAAATTTAAATTTAAATCATCGGCTATGCCGATCTGAAGAGAAAAATAAATTATGCAAGATGATAACAAAATATTAATCAGTCCAAATTTTTCCATTAAACCATCTCGCGAATAAATTTTTCTAAATATCTATCTTGGCAGTTAATTTTTTTTAATTTCCCACCCATGATTTTTTCAACTTCATCTTCATCAGTTTTTGCGTTTTTTGGGTTTTTTGTTTGCATCAGCATGATTTCTGATTGTTGCTCATGACTCGAATTGAGTCCCCAAATACTATAGTTCTTTTTCAAACTAGCATTGTTACCGCTATCGATTGGCGACTGAAGTTTAAAACAATGAATATTACGCCTAGACTTTAAACTCTTAAGATGTTTGGAATCGAGAAAATTGATAAAATCTGAAAAGATCACCACTTCTTTTTTACTAACAATATGTCTTAGTATTTGAGCGTATCGTTTATCATGACTTATGTTGAAAGCAGGTCGATACTCTCTATTAACTGATCCATTTGAAAGTAAAATCCCTATCTCTTGAAGTTTTGAAATAAGTAAGGCGATACCAGCAGGACCCGACAATGGAGGAAAGTTGATAATTTTATCCGTCACCAAAATGGTATGAACTTTATCTCCTGTCTGCCTTGAGAGAAGATAAATTAAACAGCTAAGCTCTATTGCCATTCTAATTTTCGTTACATCCTCATATCCTAAAAACATCGATAAGGAACAATCAATTAAAATTACAATTTCTACATTTCGTTCTTCTTCAAATGTTTTGATATAGGGCTTGTTCGTCTTGGCCATTAATTTCCAATCCATAAAACGCACATCATCACCATGATAGTAAATTTGATGCTCTTTAAATTGTAATCCACTGCCACGAAAATGAGATCTAAACATTCCTACTGAAATGCTGTTGGAATTCCGAAAAAGGGCGGATTGAATTTTTGCAACCGCTTGTTCAACTGATTTTATATCCATACTTAAACTTGAGTTTTGGCTATTTCAAAAACTAGTGATCTGGCATTCATGTTATCAATCGAAGCTTCATAAGATAAGATTACTCTATGTCCTAAAACATCTCCTACAATCGAGAATACATGATCAGGAGTGACATAATCTTTATTTTCCATATAGGCTTTAAATTTGGAAATACGATACAGCCAAATTCCCGCCCTGGGTGAAGCGCCAGCTCGTATGACTCCTTCTAATTTTTTGGGAAAGAACTCACTCGTTGGTCTGGTGGCATGAACAATTCTAATGATTAAATCTTTTAATTTTTCATCGACGTAAACTGAATTTACATCTCGCTGTAACTCGATGAGATCATCCGTTGATAAGTCTGATCTTAAATTTTCTAGATTATATTTATTTAAATCTAAAATATTTTTTTCAGATTTAAAGTCGGGATAATCAATTGAGATCTTCATCATAAATCGATCGAGCTGAGCTTCAGGTAGAGGATATGTCCCTTCTTGCTCGATGGGATTTTGAGTTGCTAAAACGACAAATGGAGTAGAAAGTTTGTGGCTTTTTTCTCCGATGGTCACTTGTTTTTCCGCCATTGCTTCTAAAAGTGCTGATTGAACTTTTGCCGGAGAACGATTGATTTCATCAGCTAACAAGATTTGAGTAAAAATAGGTCCAAACTTAGTAGAGAATTCATCTTTGGCCTGATTATAAATCATTGTTCCAACTAAATCTGATGGAAGTAAATCGGGAGTAAACTGTATTCTTTTAAAATTTAAATCACACAGTTTCGCCATAGTTGATACCGATAAAGTTTTTCCAAGTCCTGGCATCCCTTCAATCAATAAATGGCCCTCGCAAACTAATCCCGCTAAAATGGCTTCCAACATATTGTCTTGTCCAAAGACAACACTTTTTGCATGGGAGAGAGTCGAGGCGACTTTTTCACGCAATCTGAGATTCATAATTGTTCCTTTTAAAATTCTATAAAAGAAATATTATAACCAGCAAAGTACGATTTAAAAAATCAAATTACCGTCAACTTTTTTGATTTAAAATAAAGGCGTAATCTCTTGAGAATTTACCAAATGATTAATGGGGGCATTAGGTACTAAAATAAGAATATTAGGGTTAAAAGTGTGATTGATAAAATCTTCAACACTCGTATGTTCAATATTAAGAATTGTATCTAGAAATGAAAACAGTCGGGTTTGGGATTTTCCATCTGGCTTTGATACTAAAAAGAGTAATAAACGAGGAGTTTCTAAATATTGCGGATTATTTCTTTCCTGACCGTTTATATCAATTATTCTCTCGATTGAATTACTAAAAATATACTGGCGTAATTCTTTAAACTGAATAGCTTCGGCATTTGAGAGTGCTATTAAATTTTCTCCCAAAAGCTTAAATCGGTTCTTATCTTCATCAAAGCCATTATTACCTTTTTCATAATGAAGACGTTTTAAATAGGTATATGCACCTTTAATATTCTCAAATAGTTTATTAATCGGTTTTAAGAGAGATATTTTTAAAACATCCAAACCATTCATGTCTTCTGGATTTTTGTCTACTAAGAAATTTTGTAATATCAAAAATGAATCATTGAGCATTTGGTAATAAACCATTCTTTCAGTTTCGGGATTATCTTTATTGAGTTTTTTCACTAAGAATGTTGAAAAGCCTAAGAGCGGTTTAATAGAATCGTAAACAATATAATCACTAGGGAATTTATTTTTAATACTTGGCCACATTTTTATCAACTTATTCGCCTGATACACAAAAGATTTTAAATGAACATTTTGATACTTTGATAAATTATAAGCTTTATCTAACTCAGGATTTTCACCATCTACTCCTAAGTAAGTTGCCAAAACCAGTAGGTTCCCAACTAATGATTCTACCTCTCTTACCTGTTGATAGTTCAGCCCATCAATCCAATCAATCAAAGTGCTTAATATATCAATCAAAGGAGCATCACGATCACAAGTGTTGGTTTCTAAACAATTACTAATTTCAAACTGACCATTATCTAAACTTGTCATACCAATATTTTCTCGAATTACTTGGTATAATACATCTTGTAATTTATTAAGTTCAAAACCTTGAAAAAGTTTTTGGTTTACTCTTTTAAATTCATAAGAATTAATAAAATTGGCCAACACTTTTTCAGAGGAGCGCTCTCTTTCATCACCTTCTAAACTATTTCCTGAAAATAAATCGAGAGGATTAGAAAATCGGTCTTTGACATATCGACCTTGATTACGAAATCCAAAAACATTCGCAAGTGTTGTTGCAATATGCCCATTATGCTCTTTAAGTTCTTCTTCATTTAAAAAATCCGGTAAATCAAAAACTATTTTTTTGGTACTTTTTTGAGCACGTTTAGAAGAAGATTTCACCATCATCACTAACAATGATTGTATGGTATCGCTATGATTATAGTTACCCAAAAATTCATGTTTGATCGTCGATGAGAGTTGATTAACTGAATTATAACCATCCACCACATTTTTAGCATCACTGAGTGTTTCTTTATTCAGTCTTTTGCCGCATTTGGAAATAACTTTTTTAGTGCATAATTTAAAAAGTTTATGTTTAGCGACTGAGGTTTTGTTAAATTTTTCTGCTCTGGCCATTTCATTTTGCCAGTATGCCCCTAATTGATTTGAATCAAACTGAATATCGCGTACAACTCCTTCAAACCTTTCCCCCATATCTCCCAATTTTTCTATTTCTTTTTTCTTGCCATTAATGACTCTACGAATTTTATACTTTTCCTTGTAACGTTGATCGTTGAAATCAAAACTAAAAACTAATAAGTCCTTGAGCGTGAGCACTGATTTTCTACTATCTTTATTTTCAAAGGGAATTTCGGTCCCATGCTCAGGCAGTATACCTTCCACCGCCAGCCTAATAAACTCCGGTGACTCACCATTTTTCAGAACGGCATAATGAAGAATTAATTGTATCGCCTTTTTGACTGCTTTTGCTTCAGGGCAAGCGTCAATTCCAAAAATTGTATCGAGATCAGAACATTTAACAAATTGTTTATACTGTTTTTGAACATAATTTGACTGAGAATAATCTTTGAGGATTAACCCTAGGTTCTTTAGATAATCCTTTATTTTTTGATCTTCAACTTCAGATACTGACTTTAAAATGAAGGACTGAAATCGATTATATATTTCTTGCTCACTGCTTTCATTATTTTCAAAAAACACTTGGGAGTAAAGTTTTAATATACCTTCAAATTCTTTAAAATATCCTTTTCCATCGCCACTCAATCGCTCTAGCTGAAACAAATGCTCTTTAGCTAAATCAACGAGCTTATTGATATTATTTCCGGGAAGAGTATCAAAGTATAAATGATCTCTGATAACTAATAAGTTCATCAAGTTTTCACGAAGTAAGCCTCTGGATAAAATTCCATCTTTTCCAAACAAATCCACTGAAAATGTTTGATAAAATTGAGCATAATCTTGATCAATCGATTGTAACCAATTAAAAACTTTTAACCGAAATGTTTGATCACCTAAGCTTGCACAAGATGCCGGATAATTTTTTATAAAATAATACAAGTCATTTTTTGACAGATCTTTTATACAATTTTGAAATTCTAATTGTTCTTTTTTGCTGGCATTAGGAATAATCACTTGTAACGAAAATGGCTCTTTCACCTTTGGAAATTTTAAATAATCATTGGGGTCAAATACTGGATCTAAAACGGTAATTGGATCTCTAATCTCACTCGACAAATCAGGAGCATCTTCAACGTTTTTACTAATAGTTAAAATAATATCGAGAATACCTTGTCTCGAGTAAAGCTCTCTTAAATCAGCTAAAACTTCAGGTCCCTTAAAATGACCTGCAATTTCAAGAAGCGCATTAAACGTTTTCTCTCTTCCATCATCATTCAACGTCCAAGAGCTTGCTAGCTTGGGTAAAATAACAGGCAGGTCTTCATTAGCGTATTCAAAAAAATCAAGTAAATGATCATAATTTAAATCATTTCTAAAAATTGTATCTGTAACATTTAACAAGAAGTCTTGGACTGTGCTTTCAGGCTTCCCATCGTTGAGTGGTATCGTTCCAAAATAGTCCCACACTCTCTTAAATCCTTTAACCATTTGAATATTTTCGCTACGTAAAAAATAAGTTAACCAATTGGCCAAAGCAAAATATGAAAGGCCATCGACGTCTTTTAAAATTTTATGAAGTGGATGAAATATCAATGGTTCACTTGCAAGTATGGAGCGATTGAGATTATTAGTGTTTTCTAAAACCTCTGAGGACAAAGTATTGATCACATAAGACAAATCTTTTTTTGGATGATCCAAGGGAAGAGAGAAAGCAAATTGAAGTATTTCATGTATCCATGGGTCGGACAAAATACTTGAAGTTTGGTCAACCAACTCAAATACATCTAATGAAATGTTATCTTTTTTGATATATCTCCACCCACAAACTTCTTCTGCTAGTAATAAATCAAACTTCAGATCTAATAAACTTGAATTAAAATTATCTTGTTTGAGATCATTAAATTTATAAACCATTTCTTCAGTTTTATATTTTGTTTGAAGAGTTAACTGTGGATCGCCGGCACACGGAACTCCTGTTTTAAATGTAGACTTTAATATTCGATAATCACTAACTAAGTTTGCATGCTCAAAAACTGGAAATGAAATCAATTTCACTAACTTTTCTTGATTAAATTCTGGTCTTTGAACTAAATCATACAAGTAGGGACGTTTACTTTGATCTTTTTTACTACCTATTATCGCCGGGATAACAAATTGGTGGAGTGGATTAAAATCGGGAGATGAAACTTCATTCAATATGCTTGATATTAATGTTTTGCGATTTTTTTTAAATTCAGAATTCTTCATTAACTCTGCATAGGCAGCACGAATATCTTTGCCATTTGACAGGGGTCTGGTGGCCCTAGCAAAGCCCGAAATGAGATAATTAAGATCTTTTAATAACGTTTGATCGACATTAATGATTTTAAAAAAGTTTTTTATTTCATCTTTATTGACGACCATTCTGGCTAGTTCTTTAGGTGTTAAATTACCAAGTTCATTGCTTTCAGCTTCACTTAAAAGTTGCCAGAGCGAATCATAAAAATTTGATACCATCATCGAACGCATGACTTCACTTAGATCATCCAATGATCCTTTGTTGTCTAGTCGTTTTATTGCTCGGAAAAATTTATTTCGTCGTTGTCGATTTTCGGTAGAAAAGAACTCTTGATCAAGGGGCACAAAAAAATGATCCCAATCTACAGGCTTGATTTCTATAAATGAGCTATAGAGCCGAGGATATTTTTTGGTCCAATTCATACAACTAAAAAATTGGATTAAATTCTGATGATATAAAAAACCATTTTCAAATTTTGTTTTCCCACATGCTTCACCCTGATTAATTTCATCTTGAGTTTTTTCACGATCAGGAGATAGTTTTTCTGCTTCTTGTCGGCCACATGAGAATAATAAGACCAGCATTATTAGACTAAAAAAACTTAAATTTCTTGGTCTATGGTTTGCTTTAAACATAAAGTTTTTTT
>JBIKWR010000078.1:0-13049 GCA_044356225.1 Bacteriovoracaceae bacterium
ATCTATCCATACATGTCTTTAAACTTTTTACTCTGAGGACTCTTTAGGGTCAATTTAAGCTCAGACCATTTATAATATTTACAAAAGATCAGGGGTTTAACCCATTAATATTATTGGTGATGATAATTTTACTATGGGCGACCCCTTCATTCACTTTATAGTTTTTAAAATTCAAGATGGACTCCACTCTTTTGGGAGCAGGTTTATTACCTTCTGTGACGGTTTCAGAAATCTCATGAGTAGTTGATGTTTTTACCTGTACCGGTAAAAACCAAATACCAACATTGTTATATTTTACGACGGTATTTGACTTAAGCGTATTTAATCCTAGATATGATGAGGAAGTGATTTCTTGAATGACAAACTTATTGGAAACTTTTTGATGGACCTGATAGCTCAAATTGAGTGTTTCAGTTCCTAGTGGTTTTTTATAAACAATTTTTTCCATCAAAAATCGATTATCAAAATCTAAAACCATTTCCGTTATTGGAGATTGATAGCTGATATCTTTTGCCACAATTTGCAGGGATTTTTTATTCCCTCTTTTGACTTGAAATGAACGCAATTGATTTTTTATACTTTCAGGAAATAGATATATTAAGTAGGGCCTAACTTGTTCAATCAATGAACTTCGCAACTCAATAAAACCTTTAGGCAGGCCTTCTACTTCTATCTCTAGTTTTCCAGGGTGCAACCAATAGACTTTAAAATATAGTTCCTGAATAACACCATAATTTTTTTGCTGATTGATCAATTCCTTTAAGCCAGTAAGCTCTAATTCTACATAGAGATCTCTTACTCCATCGGCTTCTGGTCGATACATTTTTGCATCAATATCGTTAAGCTCAGAAAGTGTGATCTCTGCGTTTACATTAGGCAATTGCCAAATCAATAATGCAAAAAGTATAAATTTAATCATGAGATTACATTTTACCAATAATCAGATAATTGTCTTATTTTAAAATAGGTGCCAATTCTTCCCATTTTGGTAAGTAATCAACTTGTAGGTATTTTTCATTCTTATACCTGACTAACCCTGCAGTGCCTTTTGTTCCCCTTAAATTCTTGACATTCGTCAGTACCAAAGGAATTTTATCAATTTCTAAACGAGAATAGTCTCTCAATATTGATCCAATAACTTTTAGATCGACTTCATTTAACTCACTTAAATTCGATACCTTAATAATCAAATGAGAACTTTTGTAGTTTTCCAAATGAAACCAGAGATCAGCTTTTGAGGCCCATCGACTTCTTAAATAATCATTGCCAAGGCTATTGAGCCCAATCGCCGCTCGTTTTTGATTAATGATAAACTCTTTAATATGAGAGTTTTTGTTTTCATCTAAAATTGACTGCGATGCTTTTTTATTCTCAGTATTTTTCCAAATTGGCTTAGTTGTTTTAACTAGTTTTGCATAGTCAGAGACCGTACTTTTATCTTCAATTTCCGATGCCTCCAAAAATCGTTGTTGCAGTATTTCTTCACCTTTTTTTAAGGCCTTAATTTTTTTATAAACTAAGTCTAAGTTTTTAAAATGTGAGTATTGTTTATTCAGTTTAATTTTTAATTGTTTATACTTATAGTCGGGCATATTTTCAAAATTTACCGAATTCACAACTGTCTCAAGTTCACGCCATAACTGACATTTTTTTAAATCATTTTGGATGTTTTCTAATTTCCTTTTTTTGGCCTTAACTTCTTTAACATTATTTTTTTGATTTTTAAGCCAATCCAACTCCTCATCAAACAAACGACTTTGTTCAATAGATGTTTGCTCAATCAGATAATCGGCGACACCTAATTCTCTAAACTCATTCAAAATAAAATCTATCCCAATGCTATTATTTTCAAAAATTTCTGTTTTTCCTCTCCATGAGATCAGGACCGATACTTTTTTACTTTCAAGAATCTGTTCACAATGAGCAAAATACAAATCACGACCACGATAGAACAAGTAGAACTGATTGAACCCACCGTTTTTATAATAAGACAGATTAATCAATCGATCATTAAAGGGTAATTGAATTGAAATTAGCCTACCGCCGATCAAATGTTTTTTTATAAATCGTAAAAAGTTATCACTTAGCCGAATCTCTTTTGGTGGCTTGTCTTCAAGAATCCATATTCCCTCGGAACCACTTCCTCGTCCAAAATAAACCCAGAAGGTTTCTCCTGGAATCCTGATTGAAAAACCAAAAGATTTCGCGGTACCATAAACACTTTGAATGTGACATGAAGAATGACTACTTTCTGCATATTGGCTTAAGATCGATTGAATTTTTTGGATTTGATAATTTATTGCCGAGATATTTTGAATCATGAATAAAAAAATAGCAAAATTAATACCTGAGAACCATTTAAAATTTTTAGATTGGTCATCTCTTTTTGATAAATTTAAACATTTTATAAAATTTCAAGAAAACATCGATTTTTTTTCATCCGCCCCACCGCAATTGGCAGAATCTGATCTACAATTACTCTCTCAAAAGAAACTCCATCTTATTTCCGAACATTTTGAGCAGCGATGGGAGTTTTCCCAATCTAGTATTCAAAAAATTTCTTATGGCATGGTAGACCGTAATGATCGTCATACATCTTATTTTGACATGATCGGACTTATGAAAAAATCGGCTCATTTTACCTTAGCTGAACTAAATTTATTCTATATCCAATTAGAGCTCATGTTAAATTTTATACCTCTTCTTAATAAATTTTGGAACTTTTCACCATTGCCCTTGCCCCTCATTCAATTACTAAAACAATTTCGTGCACTAGTTTCTGAACAAGGGGAGATTTTTTATCACAAGCACCCAAAGCTAGAAAAACTAATAAATGGTATTGCTGATCTTGAGGTTAAAATCAAAAACCAAATTCAACACCTCATTCGTAGTTATGATCAAGAAGGCCTTTTGCAAAACAATTCCTATGACATCATGAATGACCATTTTGTTTTATTCGTTCGTGCAGATCATTATCGTCATCAACTAGGCTCAATTCTTCATCATTCTAACACCGGTCAAACACTTTATGTTGAGCCTCATGAAATTAAAGATTTAGTTCAGCAGCGAATGATGAAAAGAGCAGAACTCGAAGAAGAATTAAATCGTTTGGCCATTATGTTTAGACAAGACTTGGCCCCCTTTTCACACTTTCTTTATGAGACATATGATTTGTTATTAGAACTTGAAAAATTTTATATTCGCATTAAGACCAATGCACTTTTTGAGTTGCAACAATCTATCGAAATTTCACCCAACATCACTTTAGAAAATTTATGGCATCCATTAATTGAAAATCCGGTTAAAAATTCATTCTCATTAGATGTATCACTCAAAGGTTTTATTTTAAGTGGTCCCAATACAGGAGGGAAAACTGTTTTCCTCAAGTCAGTATGTCTTTCTTTTATTTTCAGACAATTTGGATTTGGGCTTCCTGCTCACTATGGGGAGTTACCAATCGTAAACTCAATTTATTTTTTTAGCTCTGATAATCAAGATATCAAAGATGGACTTTCGAGTTTTTCTGCTGAAGTGAAACAATATTTAGAAGTTATTTCAAACCTACCTGACAACTCATTGCTTTTTTTCGATGAAATTTTTAATACAACAGATAGTTACGAAGCCAGTGCTTTGGCCATGGGAATTATTGAATACTTAGAACTCAATTCTCATTCACGAGTGTTTTTAAGCACTCATCATCAACACTTAAAAACTCTCCTTCATAATAACCAAAATTATCTAAATGGGCACGTGGGTTATGACTTAGAAAGAAATCAACCAACTTACAAAGTTTTTTTCGATGGCCCAGGCAGTTCATTAGCATTTTTAGTATTTGAAGGATTAATTAAAAAATATCCCCAAATACGAACTATTTTGGCCATGGCAGAAAAATATAAATCTGGAAACGCGATTGAATATGAAAAATTATTAAATGAACTCAACCACAAAATTACCCAAGCTTATCAATCTGAAAAAAACTATCAAGCGTTAATTGCTAAAGCAGAAAAAGATAAAAAAGTTATCGAAGGTGAGCTCTACTTAAAGTTTGAAAATAAAATTCAACAAAAAGAAACTGAATTTCAAAAGCTGACTTCTCGTTTTGAGAAATTACTGAAAGAACTTGAACATTCTCCCGATAAATCTAAAAGGCATTATTTAAACGAACGATCTCAAATTCTAAAAGATTTACAGCAAACATTAGAACAGACTTCTTCTCATTTAAAACTAAGTAAACCTTCGCAAATTTTGGTTAATCAAACATATTTTTCTCAATCCTTAAACGCCAACGTTAAGGTTATTCAGATTGAAAATCAAAAAGCCCAGGTAACCTTGGGACTTTTTAAAAAGGAATTACCATTAAATGACCTCTTTTCTCCCATCTCTCAACCACAAAATAAAAACTTCACCAAAAAATCAATCGCTTCAGAAGTTGATTATAACGATATCTCAACCACGGTAGATGCTCGGGGGATGCGATTAGAAGAATTCCAAGAAATAATTGATCGATGTCATAATGCTCTTTTGTTAGAGCATGTACCCTATATATCAGTGATCCACGGCCATGGTGATGGCGTATTAAAAAAATGGTTGCGTGAATACTATAAAGAATCAAAAGACATTTATTGGGAAGTTGAAAATCATTCCCATGATGGGTCAACTCTTCTCAAGCTCAAATAACTCCCTTAATCAACATTTAATCGATCGGAGTACCAATTCTCCAAGGGCGGAATTTAAAGCTGTCTTCACCAAAAGGAAGAATCATAGAAAACCAAACCATCAACGCTCGGCCTTTAATATGACCAAAAGGAACAAAACCCCAATATCTTGAATCAGCAGAAAAATCTCGATTATCACCTAACACAAAGTAATGTCCGTCAGGTATTTCTACTGGCCCAAATTTAGTGGTGTAGAGACTATCTTCATTAGTTTGTAGGACAAAATTCCTTCCTTCCATTTCAGATTTAAAAAAACGTAAATTATAAACTTTATATTTGTCATCCATATCGTCCATTATTTCTACGCCTTCTATTTCTTGGACTGCCAATGGTGCTCCATTAACAAAAACAACACTATCTCGGATTTCGACCGTTTCTCCCGGTAAACCAATCACTCGTTTTATATAATTTAAACTCGTGTCTTGAGGATATTTAAAAACAATCACATCTCCACGTTTAGGTTTCCCTGATGGTCCGATGTAAATGGGATCACTAAACATATCTGAAAAAGGAATTTTAAAACCATATTCAAGTTTATTTACTAAAATAAAATCCCCAATCATTAAAGTGGGGATCATTGAACCAGAAGGAATTTTAAATGGTTCAAAAATAATTGATCTGAAAATAAAAACACCTAAGATGATAAAAAAAATCGATCTGAGCTCTTTGGTCGTTTTTTGCCTATTTGTTAAAACTGGCTTTTCACCATTCAGATTTGTTTTGGAAGTATTTGATTGGTCTTTTTTGAAAATTGAAAGATTCATAATAAGTTAGTCTTTTCCTTGAAGTAATATTCAATTATTTTTTGAGCTAAAAAAGGTGCCTTAACATACCATTTCTTTTCATTGATATTCATGACGCAAAGTGATATCCCTCGGTCGTTTTTATTATTTTTTAATTTGGCATAGGCGACAAACCAATCTCTCTTTCCGTAGGGAGATCCACCGGTGATACTGCCTGTTTTTCCGCCAATCTCAATGTCATCACCATGCCGTTTCAAAAAATTCCTAAAAGTACTACGAGCAGTTCCTTCTTTAATCGTAGATGTCATTAAGCTTTTTAATGACATTGCGACACTCTCCTCCAGAATTTTTTTAGGTTTTTCTGATGGCAGATATATCGACTCGTTACCTGCATTGGTTAATTGTGAGACAAAAAAAGGCGTATTTAAATAACCACCGTTCGCCACCACTGAAGCAATCACTGCCCCATGCAATGGACTGATAAGAGTTTCAGTATTTAAACCAGAAGCTAATTCGGCTAAATGATATTGGGATTCAGGCTGATTAAATGTTGAATCCTCTACCATGACATCAAAAGTTAACTGGTTATTGAAACCAAAGTCCATGGCGGTTTGATAAAATTGCGGTCCCTTGAGATTTCTCATCGCCGCTTTACCAAACACGACATTGTTAGAGGTGGCAAATGCTGTCTTGAAAGATTGTGCTCTCGTCCATCTATTAGTTTTTTCAGAAAGTTGATTTTTATAAAGAGTGGTACTTCTGCCTGTGAAAAAGAATCTTGTTTCTTCATCCACTTCGGAATTTTTTAAAAGTTCCGCTGCGGTCACTATTTTAAAAATACTTGCGGCGGGATGAGTTGCTTGAAGTGAGAGCTCACGACCATATTTCTTTTTTTTTCCTTCAAAATCGATAACACTTAAAATTTCACCATTATTGTTATCAATCACAACCACCGAACTAAAATCCGTTTTGTATTCCGCCAGCGTTTTTCGAATAAAAACTTCTAGCGAACTATCAATGGTGAAATCCACATTTAAGTTTTCTTTTTTACCAAATGGATTTTGAATCGACATCACTTTGCCAATATCATCAATCGATACACTTCTTTTGACTAACTCGCGACTAAGAACAAAATTTTTAGTAATGAGTTTATTATTGATAATATGAAACAATAAAAAAATACCTGAGAACAAAACGATAATAAGAGCAATAACACTATAGAATTTTACTTTTTTACTTTTTGACATAATTGGTACCAATATAAAAAAACTCCTTACTCACTGTCCGAGTAGCTTTTGGACGAAACATGTTTGTTTTTTCGAAATTGTACCTCATGCTTTTAAGAAAATCTTGAGCTTGTTGGCTTTCAAAAACTTTTATGACGAAATTTCCATTTGCTGCCAATACCATAGGTAATAAGTCAAATACACTCTCTACCAGTTCTAAACTTCTCAACTGATCAACTGATTTAACTCCGGTAGTTTTTGGTGCCATATCTGATAGAATCACATCAAAAAGACCTTCTTTGATTATTTTATCCCCGATCCAAGATTTAAAACTAGGAGAAAAAATATCCATTTGGAAAAGCTCTATCATATTGTTCGATTGCAGGTTCTCATTCACTTCTTGGATATCAATACCAACAACTTTTCCGTCTATCGCTCTTTTTTGAAATGTTTCAGCGATGTATTGCGTCCATGAACCAGGATAATAACCTAAATCTAAAACGCGCTGAGCTTTTATTAAAAGATTAAATTTTTTATCAATTTCCTCTAACTTATAAATGGAGCGGGCGAGATAATTTTCTGATTTTGCTTTGTTGAAATAGTGGTCTTTTACTTTAAAAGTCATTGATAAATTGTAATCTATTTATGTTGTATTTGCGCATTTTACTTAATAGCGTGACCTTATTAAAGCCTTTTTCATGGCAGATAGAAGTTATTTTTCCTCGATATTTTTTAACTTGCTTCATGATGTAGTCTTTTTCAAAACACTCCAAAGCTTCTTTGTAACCTAAGGGAGATAGATCAGGTAAATTGACATGGCCCAGGTTTTTATCAAAAGAAGATTCGCTTAAATAACTAGGATAAGTGATAACACCCTCTTTTAAATGAAAAAGGATCCATTCGACAGCATTTTTTAATTCCCTTATATTTCCGGGCCACTGATAATTTTTAACTTTAATCCAAATGGTCTCTTGGGCCCAACTTGCATCTATCGACATGCATTGGCTTATTTCTTGAAAAAATTTATCAAAGAGTAATTTTAAATTTACGGTATTAGATCTTAATGGCTCAAGTTTTAGACAATTTTTATTAATGCGAAAAAATAAATCGCTGCGAAATTTTTTTTGCAATACTGATTCATGAAGATCTTGATGAGTCGCAAGAATGATATTGCCCATAAATTTTTCTGGATGAGATGATCCTATGGGAAAAAATATTTTTTCCTCTAAGACCATCAGCAATTTTTTTTGACATCCAAGGCTTAACTCACCTATCTCATCGATGAACAACGTCCCTGAACCAACCATTTTTAAATAGCCATTTTGATGATGATTAGCTCCTGTAAAACTACCTTTTAAATGACCAAATAACTCATTTTCAAATAATGATTCGCTGATTGTTGCTGCATTAAAAATAAGGAATGGATGATTAGACCACTTGGAGCTTTGATGAATTTCTTTGGCCAGTTGAGATTTACCCGTGCCAGTTTCTCCAATAATCAAAACTTGTTTGGTATAATTAAAAAAATTCATGGGCAACCATTATAGTCGGGTCATCTTTTTCGCCACTCATAAGCTGATTTATTAATATTTTTGTCGCTTCTGAAATGGATTATCTAAAAATCTTGACCTTGCTATCCAAAAAATAATTCTTGACGCTTTTTTTTTCCCCACAATCTCAACCTAGTTATCCACATTGATAAAAATATGTTTAGTTTTATGCTGAATGTTATCTCTTCAATTATTTCTCAAGCAAATTAAGCATTTAACCTCACTTATCTAGAATATAAAAACCATGGCCTTATCAAGTATCTGAAATTTTATAGTTGATCGAATTACTTTTTCACATTTTAAATCATTATTTGAGGGGGAATAGAAAAAATCTTACATTTCTAAATCGCGCTGAAACACTAACATAATGCTAATATTTGACTAAGATCAACTGGTTCATCCAATTTTATTACATCTCAAATCAAATATAAGAAATTTCGGATTATCTAAAGAGACGTAAAAAAACTTTAACTCTGCCTTCTAGGTGAGAGTCTAACAAGCATATCAAAATATAAACTACGTAGATCATATTTCTTCTTGAGCGCAAGCGGCTCATGCTTTGAAAAATATTTTCTAGCGGCAACAAGCTCAGCAGGGTTATCACCCACATCAGGGTAAAGTGCTCGATCGCTTGAGAATCAAAAAATAGTCCGTAAGAAAATAGTAACAATAGTGCCAAAATAAACTGGTTTAATTTTTGACGTTCAATTTCCAGCATTTTAATTCCATCTTTATTTTTTCCTAAATAAAGATGCAAAATACTAATCACCCCGAAAAATGAAAGTAAATAAAAAGCCTTTCTTTCAAATAAAGTTTTCAATTGAAAAAACAGCTCTTCAAGACCTATAGATGAAGGAGAATAGTAAATATTTTTAATGTTCATTAAAAAAGTTACTAATCCCATACTGAATCCAAAAATGGTGTATTTAAAAAACTGTCGTTTAAACCAAAAATTTTTATCCTTAAAAAAAATAAAAATTAAAGCAGCAATTTGAATTAAGGAAAGAATAAAAAAGGATTGATTGATAATGGTTCCATAATATCCAATAAGTCCAATAAATATTCCTGTTCGGTAAGTAGCGCTCTTTGCAACCCACAACAAAGACCAAATCCAAATTAATGAGTAAGTGGTGGAGATGGCATAATTAATATTTATGCCAAGAGTTTTTGTTAAGGACCAAGATGAAAGTATGGCAAAAACACCCAGAAGTGAAAGTCGACGAGAAACGAAATATCTGCATAACGCATAAAATAGAAGCAAAAACATTCCGATGCCGATAGCATAAAAATGCGTCACCCAAGCAATTTTAAAAATCATTGGATATTTTTTAAAGGGAAAATAATTTAAACTTAAAAAATTCCAAAACTGTGGACTAAATTTTAATAATGGATCGAAGTAAAGTTTCAAACTATCTATATTATCAAAAACCGTTACTTCGGGGAAAGACACTAGAAAAATGATGACACTTAATCCTAAAATCGTTTTTTCAAAACGATCAAGGTAACGAAACTCACCAAATTGACCAGAAACAGATTCTTGAATAATTTTTCCTCTGGTGGGCCAAGAATAAAAAACTCCTAGCACAACCCACGTTCCCCAAAAAAAATGGTTCACGATTGAATCAGGAATCAAGGAATAGAGATTAAAAATTAAGATGAGTGCCGCTTGACCAATTAACAAACGATAAATAATCCGATCCATCGTAGAATTAACTCGGTAGTAAATTTTGAGACGATGATCAATTTCTTTTCCTAGCAAGAACCATTGGCCAAACATAAAAAGACAATAAATTTGCATGATTATTATTTGTGATCCAGTACTTAGATCAATTGTTTTTTGGACCCAAACCGGAATGAGTAAAAAACTGAAATAACTAATGAGTCGATAGAGAAAAAACTTTGATTTAATGACGGCAATATCTGAGTTTTTTACTAAAGTTTTATTCATATTACCCGACAAGTTTAGTAAGGAAAGACCAGTGACTTGGTTAGACCTGTGAAATCCTCGTAAGGCCGGTCCCCAGCTGGCCTTTTTTCTTTGCTAAAGACTCAACTATCTCAACTTTTGAGACTCATAAAAGACGGATAATAGCTCATTCCCTGCCCCATTGCACCAGATTATTTGCTCGCGGTATTATGAGTATTGAGACACACATACTTAAGCATTTTAGCTTGAGTACTCAAACATGATGAATCCTAAAGAATTCGTCTGTCATCAGGAGGATGACGTTTGAGCATATCATTTGGTTCTATTAATACTGGTCTTCCCAAAGACATCGTTGATCAGATTATCAAAGCTGAAAGAATTCCCATCGAAAATATTGAAAAAAGAAAGACCAAACTGGGTGAAAAAAAGCAATTGATCCAAGAGTTAACCAAACTCGTCGAAGAATTGAAAAAAAATATTGATACAGGCGGTAATGCTCGTTCACTAAGAGAATTTAAAGTTATATCAAATGAAGATTTTGTCGATGTCACAGTAGATAAAAGCTTAGCAGAACCTGGAAATTATCAGTTTGAAGTTGTCCAACTAGCACAAAAATCCTCGGCAATGACCGGTGGAATTGAAGATCCTGAAGAAACATATTTAGGAGTTGGATATGTTCAGTATTATCTTCCGAATGGAGAAACCAAAGATGTTTATATCGATTCCGAAAACTCATCCCTTCGTGGAATTGCCAAACTGATAAATCAAGATCGATCAAGTGGAATGAGGGCGAGCGTTGTAAATGATGGTACTGGATCAGATGCCCCCTGGCGCTTAATCGTTTCGCTCGAAGATACTGGTGATGAAGTGAATGCCGAATTTCCTTATTTCTATCTCGTGGATGGTGAAGAAGATTTATTTATTGAATACGAAAGAGAAGCTCATGATGCCATCGTAAAACTTGATGGATTTGAAATAGAGGTCCCTAAAAACAAAGCAGAGAATTTAATTCCTGGTTTAATCATCGACCTCAAACGAGCTAAAGAGGGAGAAGAATTTACCATTCAAGTTTCAGAAGATGTTGAGAAAATTGCCGAAAAAGTAGAATTAATGGTGAAGGGAATAAATGATGTCCTGCAATTCATTATCACCCAAAATACTCTCGATGAAAAAACTGATACCTCTCGAACACTAGGAGGAGATATTAGTTTGCAGACGATTGAAAGTCGTTTGCGAAATGTCATGTTCCATACTGTTCCCACGCAGTATGGAAGTATGAGAGTTGGTGATCTTGGTATCACTTTTCAACGAAACGGTCTTTTGCAATTAGATCGCAATAAATTTGAAGCTGCTTTGGCTGACAATTATAAAAAAGTCGCGCAAGTATTGGTTGGATATTTTGATGAAGACAACATTAAAGTTGAAGGGTTTGTCGATAAACTTAAAAAAAATGTTGAAGGATTGACTAAATACCCCGATGGAGTTCTAGCAACCAGTAAAGCAGGTATGGATTCTAAGGTCCAAGCGATTGATCGACAAATAGCAACTAAAGAAAGAATGCTCGAGCAAAAAGAAAAAAATTTAAAACAAAAATTTGCCACGCTGGAAGGAACAATTTCAAGAATTAGAAATCAAGGGGCAGGCTTAGCGGGGCTTGGTTCTGCTCCCGATCCCGTGACACAATTAGGATAGGACAATAAACGTATTATATTATAACCCTTAAGGAGAAAAATATGAATTATGGTTTGGGTGCGTACAAAAAAACTTCAGTAGAAACAGCTAGTAAGGAACAAATTCTCCTTATGCTTTATCAAGCGGCTATTAAGCATTGTAAAAAAGCAATTGAGGCGATTGAACAAAAAAATATTGCTCAAAAAGGTGAAAGTATTGGGAAACTACAAGATATAATCATCGAGCTAAACAACAGTTTAGACTTTGAAGTAGGTGGCGAAATTGCCAAAGAATTGGCTTCTTTATACGATTACATGCTTTATGCTAGCACTCAGGCTAACATCAATATTAAAGTGGATAATTTAAAAAGCTGTTTAGAAGTTCTAAATACCCTTTACGCTGGTTGGACTGAGGCGATTAAATCTCTGAAAAAAACAAATAATAAAGAACCAAATGATATTAAACAAAATCGAGACCTAAAAGAACTACCAAAAACTCGATAAACGGAGACAAAAATGAATTCTAATTTATTCATCCTCATCGATCGACATATCATGCTATCCGAGGAGCTTTTAAAATCTACAGCTCAGTTAAAAAACCATAGTGTTTATTGCGATCATAATAAAATTGTTTCTGAAACTGATAACCGAGAAAGATTGATAAATATACTCGATTATCTTCAGTTAAAAATCGAGCGAGAAATTAACTTAATCGATGTAGCTGAATTAAAAAGAAATGAACTTGAAAAAATTAAAAGTTGGAATCAAAAGTTTCAAGAAATTGTTAATCATGTCCGCAATGAGGATTTAAAAATACTTGAACTTCTTAATCAAGATAAGAATGAAATTTCAAGAAAAATTGCAGAAATTTTTAAATCACGAGAGAAATTCAGAGGCTATAACTTAGACAATGTAAAAGTGTAATTTTCACCCATTTTTCATAAATTATTTTTTTGATTAATCCCTTCAATTGACATGAGCCCAGGTCAAGAGAGACAATAGATTGAGTTGGCCAAGATAGCCGACTTTTCACCTTTGTTATTGGAGTTTTAGGATGAAATTCAATCTCAATATTAATTCTTATCAGGTTAAAACAGCAAAAACTGGTCATCAAATTCCGGTGATAAATGGAGTCCACCTACACTCTGCTTATAATCCAATTAAAGAATCAGAGGCCATCATTAGTAAACATGATGAAATGTTAAATCAAAAAAACGC
>JBIKWR010000125.1:0-9235 GCA_044356225.1 Bacteriovoracaceae bacterium
TTTCTCTTTATACTTCAATTAATGAACGCAAAAGAGAGATGGCCATTTTGCGATCCTTAGGTGCAGGACCCAAAAAAATCATGACGTTATTTCTGTTTGAATCAGGGCTTTTAACATTCCTAGGTTGTCTTTTTGGATTAATTCTTCTTAACTTACTCATGCTGCTTTTAGCACCATCCATCGAACGTGAGTTTTCACTGGCGATGCAATTTCCCTTATTAACACTCAATGAATTTCTTTTTATGATGCTCACGACATTGTGTGGCCTCATCGCTGGTTTGATTCCTGCGATTAAGGCCTACATGACGAATCTTCAAGAGGGGTTAAATCCTTCTTAAGGAATTTTAGTGTTGATGCCCTTCATGACTATTTAATTCTTCTCTTAAATCTTCAATTTGACCTATGATCACCATCATCTCATCGTGACTTTCGGCTAAATGATCATGCTCTTTTTGCATATCATCTTGTAATCGTTGTAGCTCGAGCAATTTCTTTTTGTTGGCCATGCTTGTCTGATTTGATTTAGCTATTTCTGTTAACAAAACTTCAGTGCGAGCAACAATTTTTTCATGCTCGATAATCTCTTTATCGTGGGCATTAATCACGCCACTGAGCCACTTTAAACTTTCTTGCGCTTTTTTATGTTCAGCACGCATAAGATCGTGCTCTTTTTTTATTTGCTCAAATTTTTCTTCTGGTGATTGATTTTCATCACTTTTATTTGCTGATCCAAACATGGCACAGGAACTAGTCAGGATACCCAAGGATAACAGAATAATTTTTAACATGGTTTAACTCCTTATAAACTGATTTCGAATTTTTTGTCTTTATACGTTTTTAATATTGACTCGCCTTTTGAAGTTATAGTTTGAACGTTCACTTCTTGGATGCCAACATATTTCTCTTTTAAAAGTACTCTTAACGTACGACCTGCTAATAGTTGGTCGCAATTGAGTGTCACTTCTGCAGTGATAGAAGAATGGTTTTTAGAACTAAATTCCTGTGACCACTTTGGCCTTTGGTCTTTATCTTGTTCACAAACCAAGGGAGACCAATCAAAAAGCTCGCCTATTTTTGTCATCCATTGATTTTTTACTTGTTCATGTTTTTGAATATCGATTTCTTTTTTTGGCTGATACTCAAAACCCAAAAATGATTCCGCTGGAGATTTAAGCATGATCAAAAGTTGTTTGCCCTCAACTGCGATATCGAGAGAAACTTTCCCATGAACATGGGCATCCAAGGCCCATCCATTAATGCTGAAAAAAAATAGGAAAAAAACTATTTTTGTCATAATCAAACTCCTTCCATATTAAGTAGAGCACGCAGATAATCCGGCAGATGAAACACGTCTAAATCCTCGACTGATTCACCTACTCCAATATACGCAATGGGAACATTTAGTTTTTGCACAATGGACACGGCATTGCCCGCTTTCGCAGAACCATCACATTTAGTGAAGACCAATCCGGTTAAACCGAGGGCCTTATTAAACTCTTCGGCTTGTTTAAAAGCATTTTGCCCGGTGATGGCATCAATCACTAAGAGTACTTGATGCGGAGCTGTCGTATCTAACTTTGATAAGACTCTTTTATTTTTTTGCAGCTCTTCCATTAAATTAGTTTTGGTGTGCAATCTTCCGGCGGTATCGATAATACAATAATCCGCTTTTTGACTGCGCGCCTTTTCAAGAGCATCGTAGGCCACACCACTGGGATCCGCTCCCTCTTTCGCCCGCACCATTTGTGCCCCAGCGCGATCACACCATATTTGCAATTGATCAACTGCTGCCGCTCGGAAGGTATCACAGGCGGCGACAACCACTTTTGCTCCTTGTTTAGTCAGCTTCGTTGCCAATTTTCCGATGGTCGTTGTTTTTCCTGCACCATTAACTCCTACCACCATAATCACCTGAGTCGAGGCGGTGGCCCCGGGATTAAAAGCGAGTAGACGTGGATCAATTTTTTTTTGAATTTCTTGCATTCTTAAATTTAAAAAGTTGAATAAAAAGTTTTTAAGATCAGCGACGGAATGTATTTCGGATTTTTTTTGGCGATTGAGTTCCTGCACTAACTCTTGGACCGTTTGAGTGCCAATATCGGAGCTGTAAAGTAGCTCTTCAATTTGTTCAATCTGCTCTTTTTCAATAGCATGGCCACCAACAATTTTTTCTAGTTTATCCCAAATTTCTGTCCGTGATTTACTTAAACCTTTTTTTAAACGCTCGGCGAATGAAATTTCGATGGGAATTTTTTTTTCGACAGAAGAAGTTTTTAATGTTTCAGAAGTTGCGGCTGAAATTTTTGATTGAGAACTTTTTTTTCTGATAATCAAAAATAAAATCACCATTAACGTCAACGCCAAAAAAAGACCACTGATTAAAATCCATTTTTGATCGGTCAATTCTAGACCCCAAATTTCGGTTGGCATTTTGTTCCTTTTTTAATTTTCATCAGCTGAATCTATCAGCATTCGATTTAAGTTCCAAACCATGCGAGCGGTGGCGCCCCAAAGAATTGAAGGTGACCGCAAGCCTTGATGGGGAATCTGAAAAAGATAAGTCATTTCAGAAGATAAAAAACTACGGTAAATTATGCTGCCGTTGCTCTCCTTGCCCATGCGTAATCCATGAAACCACCGACTTTGCTCAAAGAGTTTAGCAAAAGATACCCAGAAGGCCTCATCCCATTCGAAGTTCTCACGAATTTGTGAAGCGAAAAACGTTAAGGAACCTTCGAACCTTCCCAAAACTGGAATCACCATAAAATTATTAGCAGTATAAACCGGAGGCAGAAGGCCCAAAATTAACACTGACTTTAAATCTACGGAAAGTTCCTCATTTAACTCCCTGCTCGCCGTGATAATGGGGTCATTCTCTGATAATTTAAAATCTCGTTTGCCCCCTGGAAAAGAGATTTGCCCTTTATGTGTAGGGACATTTAATGAACGCTTAATAAAGACTAGGCCCTCTTCTACTATTAAAATAAAAACCGCGCCTTGCCATCTGTCATGCCATCTATCTGGGGCGGTCAAAACCTGAGAATATTTATGGGTCTGCGCTATAAACTGTTCAGAACTTAGTGTCTGAGGAAATAAATTAGACTGGAGAAGATGAATCATGGAACAAGAATTATTAGCAAAGTTTTTTTCCTTTATCTATGAACTACGCCAATTTTTTTATCAAAAAAACTTTATTGAGGTTTGTGCACCTCCTTTGATGTCGCATCCTGGTGTTGACCCTCATATTCATCCTTTTGAAATCCATTCAAAAAAAACGAACATACCAATTCCACTTTACCTCAACACTTCTCCTGAGTTTTTTTGTAAAAAAATGTTGGGTCAAGGATTTACAAAGATTTTTTCCCTTAACTACTCTTATCGCGATGAGCCTCAATCACCTTGGCATCGCCCACAATTTATGATGCTTGAATGGTATCGGACTAATTGCCATTATCATGTCATCATGGAAGATATCGCCTTATTACTTAACAAATTTTTCCCTCAAAAAACCTTGGTAAAAAAAACGATTCAAGAAATTTTCCAAGAAACTTTAAATTTCGATGTTATTTCTTTTGTCGAAAAAATTGAGTTTTTTCAATTTATCAAAAGCCGTTTTCCACAAATCCCATTACCGGCACTTGAAAAATGCTCAATCGACGATTTATTTTTTTTAGTTTTCCTCAATTTAATTGAACCAGAACTTAAAAATGAACCCGCCCTAATTCTGTATGAGTACCCTGCTTACTTAAGTGCTCTTTCCACTCTCAAAAAGAATAATCCTTTAGTTTGTGAAAGATTTGAACTTTATTTAGATGGAATTGAAATCGCCAATTGTTTTAACGAACTCATCGATCCCTTGATCCAACAAAAAAGAAATCAAGATTTTGCCCAAACAAAACTATCTCAATATCATTACTCATTACCTGAACCAAAAATTTTAATGGATACACTTCATAAAGGCTTAAATCCCGCCAGTGGTATTGCTTTAGGAGTGGAAAGGTTTTTTAATGTGCTTCAAAAGCATGAAGGATTTTTTATTCACGACTTAATTTATTAAAAACTGAATGAATTTTTATAATTAGTTCTGATTTTAAAAGTTGATAAGGCACTTTGCTTGCCCAACTATAATGATCAGTCACAAAAGTACTTTGTCGTAAAGAATTTTTAAATACAACTTGATGATTCCTCGCTAAATCAACCGATAAAATAGCATACCAAGTGGTCACATCTGAAGTCGGCAAAAGATCAAGAACATCTAAAAGCTTCTCCGTCGTCGTTCTTTTGAGCGAAAAATAGTTAAAATCTTTTTTGAAATTTATATCCAAATCAGCATATTTGGCCAAAATAAATTTAGCAAAATTTTGAGAAAGTTCTCCGGCGTATCGAGGCTTTTCTTCTAATCGATAATATTCATCACTAAGAACCAAAGAGCGATAAACTCCTTCCCTTGTGCCCCCTTGATCTAGATTATTAAAAAGTTGTTCCCATTCATGATCGAGTGGGCCTCGCTCAAAAACGACAAATACAATCTCTTTGATAAAAGCTAAATCAAGTTCTTGTTTTAATTTTAAATCAGTCAATTGGACATCATTTCGTTTGTCTTGATAAACCGCCAAGTCAGTTGGTTTTAAGTCCCCTGTTAAAGGAATTTTAGGCAGGGTAAACCCTTGGTACAAAACATTTGTTTCGCCGAAAATTTTGGTAGTTAATGTTTCTCCAAAAATCATCTTGGAAAATGAAATGCATTTTAATTTTAATGGGCCGATCTCAGAGGCAAAAGTATTAAACTGAAACAAAAAAACAACTATCAAAACTTGCAACTTCATTGGGTTATGTTTCCTTACAACATCAAGATGATGGCCTAATTAAAATCTAAATATTTGGTATAGTTTCTGATAAAACTTGATCGCCTAAAGTTTTTTACTCTATCTGATTTAATGTAATAGGATCTTCCGTAACTTAAAGGAATCCATAGAACGTCATTTTCAACTAATGTTTCTACTTCAGTTAAAACATCACTCAATTGAGTACGGTTACTACCTTCTTCAAAATTTTTTAATTTTTCATAAAGTAAATTAAGCTGGGGATAGTTGATACCACTCTTATTAACCCCTGGGAAATTTTTTCCATAAAGAAGCGCAATGAGATTTTCGGGGTCAGGGTAATCATAAATCCATTGGTCTACCCATAGAGTTAACTCTCCTAATCTTCCGCGGTTTAAAAAATCATTAAAACTTAAAATTTCAGTTTCAATTTTAAGGCCAATATTTTCCAGTTGTTCTGCAATAAAATTAATTTCTACTACATCTTCCGGCTTATCACCTCGAGAACTTAGTTTAATCGTTTCACCTCTGTAATGAGATTTTTGTAAAAAGTTTTTGGCCATGTCTTTGTCAAAAATAAATTTTTTTGGTCTCGCGGGATTAAAGCCCAAAATACCAGGTCCAAAAATTGAATTGGCCACTTGGTCGGCATTGGATCTCAATTGAGCAACATACTCTTCATTATCGATGGCGTGAGCAACTGCTAATCGTAAATTTCTATCTTTACTAAAAATCGAATTATGCATATTAAATCCAATCCATCTCAAAGAATGTTCAGGAAAAAACTGTAATGAAAAATTCATTTTCGTTAATTCTGGATTCAAGTCTCCATTCGTCGCATAGATAGTGGCTAAACGTTTTTTTGCCACTTCAATAAAATGATACTTCCCTTTAAGAAAATTTCCCCATAACTCCTCTTCATTCGTTAAAATTTCAAAATTATAACTTTCAATAAATGGTAGTTTTTGTCCACTATAACTTAGCATGTTGTTTTCATGCGCATGACGATCGCCGGAGTTAGGGAATTTTTCTAATCGAAAGGAATCATTTTTCTTTAAAACAATATTATTTTTATTTTTTTCTAGATGGTAAGGTCCAGTCCCGATTGTCACTTGATCTAAGTTGTTGTTAAGTTCCAATACAACTTCAGAAGGAAGTGGTGTAAAAAAATTCATGGTAAAAAGCGCACTTATATTTTTAATATTTTTTTTATTCCCTTCCATAAAAATTTCCAGTTCATAACGTGACCTGGCCTTCACTCCATCAAGATTAATTTTTACCAAGTTTTCAATTTTATCTCCGGCTTCAACTCGAAACTTCTGTGTGCCTTTAATTCTATTGTTGATAAATGAAAACCCTGGAGAACTGAGAGGCGCAAAACAAATTCTTTTAATCTGAAAAATAAAGTCTTCAGCAACAACTTCCCTTTTTTTTCCACCAAAAAGAAGATGATCTTGATAAAAAACATTTTCTTTAATTTTTATAATCCAACTATTATTCGCGGAATTATAGCGAGGCATGCTTTCTGCTAACAGTGGCTCTAATTGATAGGGAATCACTAAATATTGATATTGATACAAAGGTTCATAGACTTGGGTTAAAATATTAAGGGTTCGATCATTAAAAGCCTTGGCCGGATCCAGTGTTTCAATATCAGATGAGAATGCCGATTTTAAGTGTTTTTTAGAATGTGAAAAATGAGTAGCAAAATATAGACTTCCAAAGATCGCAATAACCAGAATGCCCCAAAACAGTTTTTTATTCAAAAGTTATTCCCATTGAGAAGTAGCAATTTTTTGAGATCAATGATTGATCTCAAAAAAAAATTTCTTGTTTAAATATTAATGGAGGAAGGGGCCGGAGACAATTCTTCCGAGTAAATCATAATCAAGGACTTCTAGAATTTCGACTTTTACTATAGATCCAGACTCCGCATGCCCTTCATTAATGATAACTTTGCCATCTATATCCGGTGCTTGTCCTCGGTGTCTACCCTGAAGCAATAAATCTGTTTCTTCATGAGGTCCCTCAACTAAGACTTCTAAAATTTGACCAACATACTTTTCATTTTTTTGGGCCACAATTTCTCGCTGAATTTCATATACTTGATTGAATCGATCGTTGATTGTTTCTGGATCGACTTTAGGAAAAAGTTTACAAGCAGGTGTTCCCTCTTCGTCAGAGTATTTAAAGACTCCCAAATGATCAAATTCGACTTCTTTAATTCCTTGTAGCAATTCTTCAAAATCTTTGGTCGTTTCTCCTGGAAATCCGACAATCACAGAAGATCGAAGGGTAATTCCCGGAATAAACTCTCTTAAACGTTTTATTTTGGCCTTTATCTGCTCACCGGTAACTTTTCGATTCATGCGCTTAAGTACACTGGAAGAAAAATGCTGAACGGGCATATCTAAATAAGGACAAATATTTTTTGCCGATGCTAAATACATCATAATTTCTTCGGTTAGATCATCTGGATAATAATAAAATAACCTTATCCAAGCAGCGCCTGATTTTTCCTCCAGCCCTTTTATCAGTTCAAATAAATCATCTTTTTCTAAATCAACACCATAATCAGATAAGTCTTGAGAAATAATATTTAACTCCAAAACACCTTTGCTGGTGAGATCTCTGGCTTCTGTAATTAAGCTCTCTACTGTTCTCGAACGTAATTTACCTCTCAATGTAGGAATAATACAAAATGTACAATTTCGGTTACAGCCCTCAGAAACTTTTAACCAAGCCATATGAGATGGGGTGGTATGCATTCTAGGATCTGCTTCGGTATGAATATATTTAGGAATTTCGACAAAAGACTTTTTCTTGAGAGTACCCTCTTCAAGCATTCGAAGAAGTGGAACAATTTTATGATACTCGCCAGTGCCGATAAACATATCAACTTCAGGCATTTCTTTTTCTAACTCGACGGCATAACGCTGAGGCAAGCATCCACTCACAACCAAAGCTTTGCATTGTCCTTGTTCGGGATTTTTGTATTCGGCTAAAGTGAAAATTGTGCTAATTGATTCTTCTTTGGCGGCATCGATAAACGAACAAGTATTGACAATGATGACTTCGGCTTGATCCGCCTCTAATACAATTTTAAAACCATTGAGGCCCAAATGCCCAAGCATGACCTGAGAATCCACTAAATTCTTAGAACATCCTAAAGATGTGAAATGGATGGTATTTTTTGAAAAGGAAGTTGGAACTATTTCTGTCATTTAAACCTGATAAATGAAAACCAAAAAATAGGCAATGAAATACTTAGTTCTTACGAGTGTTGGTGTTAGGAGGAATGATAAAGGTAAAAAGTTCACTGCTTAGCGCTGCGTCAATAGTGGGATTTTGAAAGTCAAAGCTCAATTTTTTGTTGTCTTTATTGTCTAGTAAAATGCGGGTCAAATGTTTTAGGTTAATTTGGTCCACCGTTTGAAATACCAGCCGCGCCTTTATAATTCCTAATTTAGTAACTACGTGGGGTAACATGATAAGTTCAAAAGTGCGGCCATTAGATTTTATGCGATAATCTTTATTTGAATTTAACCCCTGATCAATCAAATTAAGAAAATCTACCAAGAGATTATTTCCCTTACTTTGTTCATCAATTAAAACTTCACCTTTCACCCCTTCAAATGCTGGGGCTTGGTAATACCAGCTCGTTTGCTGATTTGAGACATATGTAGTGATGTCTGGTTTGGTGATTTCAATGCGTAAATTTTTTGGTTTAGAGAAATAAATTTTTCCAAAACTTTGTTGAATTCTATTCGTTAATGAACTTTCAATAGATTGTGTAAAATCTGATTGAAAAGAATTGGGAACAAATCCTTTGGCCCACAAACTTGTTGCTTGAAAAAACAACACTATAAAAATTGATGTTTTCAAAAAAATGATCATAAATATTTACTGCACCCTGACTGATACGGCATTGGAAATACCTGGCTCTTGCATTGTCACTCCATAAAGTGTGTCATTTAATTCCATGGTCTTTTTATTATGAGTAATCAGAATAAACTGAGTTTGATCACTCATTTCTTTTAAAAGGTCATTAAATCTTCCGACGTTGGCATCATCAAGAGGGGCATCGACTTCATCTAATAAACAAAATGGTGATGGCTTCACTAAAAAAATCGAAAAAATTAAACTGACTGCCGTTAAGGCCTTCTCGCCACCAGACATTAAATTAATATTCTGCATTTTTTTGCCAGGAGGTTGAGCAACAATATCGACACCGCATTCCGGCGAATCAATATCTCCAATCAATTGCAGTTTTGCATTACCACCGCCAAAAATGATGGGAAACACTTTTTCAAATCGTTGATTAACTTCAGTGTAAGCTTCTTTAAAACGTTCACGAGATTTTTCATCAATATGGTCAATCGCCAATTGCAAATCAACTAATGATTTTTTCA
>JBIKWR010000264.1:0-2557 GCA_044356225.1 Bacteriovoracaceae bacterium
TAAAAGTCGAGGTAAAAAAGTACGTTTTATTTTTAGCTGGGATGACTATGATACTTTTCGCAAAATTCCGCCAAATTTTCCCCAACAAGAAATGCTGAAAAACTATATGTTCCAACCCATTGTGGATACTCCTGATCCCTATGGAAAAGATGAAAGCTACGCTGATCACAATGAAAAAGAATTTATGTCGCAGCTAAAAAAAGTAGGAATTTTTCCCGAGCCGTTATATCAGGCAAAAAAATACCGCGCCCTTGAATATAACCATGCGATGCTAAAAACACTTTTGCGGGCGCAAACTGTTCGCGACATTTTGAACCAACATCGCGAAGCTCCTCTGGATGGCCAATGGTGGCCGATTTCTGTTTATTGCGAAAAATGTAATACCGACCGGATGAAAACAAAAAATTTCGATCGCCAAGAATCCCTTCGTTACGAATGTGAAACCTGCCACCACCAAGGGATTGAAAATGTTTTAACTTCTAAACGGTTAAAACTTCCTTGGCGGCTTGATTGGCCGATGCGTTGGGCCTTTGAAAAAGTGGACTTTGAACCTGGAGGAAAAGATCATTCATCACAAGGCGGCTCATACACCACTGCCAAAGATTTAGTGGCGCAAGTATATGATTGGCGACCTCCCGTTTATTTACAATATGACTTTGTTTCATTTAAAGGTGCCGGCGGAAAAATGAGCTCCTCTTCTGGCAATGTGATTACCGTCAATGATGTGCTCAATATTTATGAACCCATGATGGTTCGCTGGATCTTTGCCAGTTATAAATCCAATGTAGACTTTGCCGTAAGTTTTGATCTCGATGTGATTAAGACTTATGAAGACTTTGATCGCATGGAGCGGCTGGCCTATGGTTTAGAAGAAGGAAATGAAAAAAAAGTAGAAATGGCGAAAAGAGTTTATCAACTTTCGCAAGTTTCAGATGATGAAAAACAAATCCCTAAAAGCTGTCCTTTCCAACCAAGTTTTCGCCATCTTTGTAATATTTTGCAAATTAATGATGGCGATATTGACGAAAGTAAAAAATATTATAGTGATGAAATTAAAAACTCTGTGGATGAACAACGATACTATCTGCGTGCCCATTGTGCCAATTTCTGGATTAAACATTTTGCCCCCGAAGATTTTAAGTTTCAGTTAAATAAATCGCCAATTCATCTGGAGCTAGATCCAAAACAACAGCAGTTTATGGAAAAGCTCACCACTTTTATCGCCGACGATTGGAACCAGATTACCACTGATAAAGAGCTCCATGAAAAGATGTATCTTTTTATTCATGAATTAGAACTTGAACCCTTAACGGTTTTCCCCATCATCTATAAAAAATTGATCAATCTCGAAAAGGGACCAAAGTTAGCGGGCTTTCTCAGAGTCATCGGACGGGAACGATCTTTGAGCTTATTAAAGAATTTATAGATTGCCAGCTATTCCTGGAATTTCTTTTATGTGACAAAATGAATTGTCACTAGAGAAATTTTACTTCTCACTTAAAAATATTTATTCATGGAGGAATAAATGCAAATTACCAGAATGGTATACTGTCCACTGATATTGATCTTATTGTCCTTTCACTTAATTGCTAGCGACACTGAAAATAAAACCCAGAATATTGTCAGATTTATGCCTGAAAATGATTTAGCAGTTTCTGAATTTGCCCTTTTTACTAACGGTATGACTGAAGAAAAATTTAACGCCATCATCAACAAAGTGGCCGATGTTTATCGGCCTTTGTTTAAAGAAAAAAAAATGAAGCTCAAAATCAAAAGAGCGTGGCAAGATGAAACTGTGAATGCTTATGCGTACAAAGTTTATAGATGGCGCTATATAAAAATGTTTGGTGGTTTAGCACGGCATCCGGATGTTACCGATGACGCTTTCGCCTTAGTCGTTTGTCATGAGATTGGTCATCATTTTGCTGGTGCACCTAAAATTGGAGGTGATCCAAAAAAATGGGCCTCGAATGAAGGACAATCGGATTACTGGGGAGCTTTAAAATGTTTTCGTCGTGTTTTTATCAACGACGACAATATTTATTTGATGTCTTTAGTTGATGTTGACCCTCTCGCAAAAACTCGCTGTTTTGATGCTTGGAGTGACCCTGAGGCGATTGCCTTATGCGAAAGAATTAGTATGGCAGGTCTAAGTCTGGGAACCCTTTTAAATAATGGATCGGCTGTCTACCTCGATCAACCAGATCAAACTGTCGTGACTAAAACCTTAGATCAACATCCGAATGGACAATGCCGAACGGATACCTACTTTCATGCCGCATTATGTCCTGCCTCAGTAGATTTAGATGTCAGCAATTCTGATCCTACAGTTGGAGTTTGTTTTGATAGCTCGCCATTGGCGATTGGAACTCGCAGAGCTTGTTGGTATGCTCCGCCGATAAATAAATCATTGGCGCAAATGCGCCTTTAAAACTTTACTCATTTCAAAATTACTCTTCACCATCAAGGGCGTTTGTCCTTGGTGGTTGATAGTTTCCAGTGAAGCACCCAATTTTAATAAATATTGAGTCGATTTAATGGACTGATGATAAATGGC
>JBIKWR010000126.1:0-9209 GCA_044356225.1 Bacteriovoracaceae bacterium
ATTTTATTCTTGTTAAAACTTCAAATTGTATTAGGTTTTACAACTTACAAATTGATTCAGTTAACCCAACAAGGGAATTTACATGAAAGGTTTAAGTTTTAAGTTAACAGTACTATTTTTATTAACATTTTTTTTAAACCCGAGCTCAGAAGCAGTGACTAAAAGAGTTTGGGAAAATTATATAGATCTTGGCGATGTTTTTACTTCAGTTTTTGGTTATAGCTCAATGCGTACTACCGCTGGGTGGGGAAACCAACAGTTGATCGTGGATGACTTTAAGATTAATCATCCGACTCAACTTAATAGACTGAGTTTTTTTGCGGTAAAACACGGTATTATCCGAGTCGATGCAGTTGATTTTTACATTTGGCCAATAGCTAATCCGGCGATCGGAAATCCTCCGGTTGGCACACCTCTTTTTTTCGAAATTGCGGCGAGTGCATCTGTCAAAAAAACAAATATGGTGAATACCTCTGGGGATCCAATAATCATGATTTCCGCCAATCCTTCGGCTCCCATCATTCTTAATCCTGGTCATTATTGGATTGGCTATCGAACGGTTGTTACACCGATAAGTTTTGGTTCAAAAATTCCCATTATTACCACTTATCCCATTTTACCGATTGGTGATGATTCGGCTTATTTTTCCTCGCATGTGGATGTTTCTGGAATCGCTAACCCCGCTTATTGGTATGCTTTGGGTAGTTACTCTCAATTTCCCAAAAATTTTACTTATGGAAATTTAACGGTTCAGGAAGGGGCCTTTGCATTAATTGGCACAGAGTTATAACTAGCAAGATTGCTATTTTCAGCTAAGCATGGCACCTTTTGTCTATGCTCTTTTCATCCTTTGCCAAATACTATGACCAACCCCTTGAACCCGTTCGGGCCCAAGGAGTGCGCGTTTGGGATGCCGATGGCCTGGAGTATCTCGACGCCATTGGCGGTATCCTCTGTATTTCGGTAGGGCATAACCATCCAAATATTGTCGCCAAATTACAATCCATGTTAGCGGAAAATGCCATTCAGCATACCTCAACCCTTTATTTTTCAAAACCCGCAGTCGAGTTGGCCAAAAAATTAGTCAAACAAACGACGGGAAATTTTGAATCGAGTTGTTACCTGACCAATTCTGGCTCAGAGGCGAATGAAGTGGCCTTTTTAGCGGCGCGAGTTTTTACCGGTGAAGTCACCATCGTCGCTTTAAGGCATGCTTATCATGGTGGCACGAACCAGGCCTTAGCGGCCTGTGGCCATGCCACTTGGAAATTTCCTGCTCAACCTCAATCCCATGTGGTGCATGCCGTAGAGCCTTACTGTTATCGCTGTCCTTACGGCAAAAAACCAGACACCTGTGCCTTAGAATGCGCTGACGATGTGGAGAAGGTGATTCAAACCACCACTCATGGAAAAATTGCCGCTTTTATCATGGAGCCAATAATGGGGGTGGGAGGTTTTATCGATCCACCCATCACATATCATAAAAAAGTTTTTGATATTGTGAAAAAATATGGGGGTTTGTTTATATCCGATGAAGTGCAAACGGGAGTAGGGCGAACGGGAAAAAACTTTTTTGCCATCACTGACTCTCAAGTAGCACCCGATCTCATCACCATGGCAAAAGGTCTTGGCAATGGAGCGGCAATTGGGGCGGTGATTGCCCGAAAAGAAGTGGCCGATGCTTTAAAAGGCAAAACCCATTTTAATACTTTTGGAGGCGATCCCTTTCAAGCTACCCAGGCCTTAACCACGCTGGAAATTATCGAATCTGAACAGGGGATGAAAAACGCTCAGGCAATGGGAGATTTTATTTTAAGTGAGTTAAAAGAGATGCAAAAAGATTTTTCGTTTATCGGTGATGTGCGCGGCAGAGGCTTAATGATCGGGGTGGAAATTGTCGCCGATAAAAGCACCAAAATTCCTTGCAGCTCAACCACTTTAAAAATTATGAATGCAAGTAAAAAGGCGAGACTCCTGATTGGCAAGGGAGGGCTTTATGGCAATGTTTTACGAATCGCTCCACCACTGACCATCACAAAAAAAGAAGCGGAAGAGTTAGTCAGGAAATTGTTAGAGACTTTTAAAAACGTATCGATTGCGTAAAATCCACTAAAAAATATAAAACATCTTTGATACTCAAGACCGAAACTAAATGCTGTTTTTCATCCACTACAACCAAGTGTCTAAAATTTCCTACGCGCATAAGACCTAAGGCCTCTCTGACATCGGAGTCTAATAAAACTGATTTTGGATTTTTCGTCATAAACTTAGAGATAGGTGTTTGTAGTTTAGTTGATTCTTCTCCCGCCACTTGTAAAAGATAATCACGTTCGGTAAAGATCCCCACCGGTTTTTGATTTTCGACGATGATAATCGATCCACCCTTTGATTTTTTTAATATTTTAATCACTTCGCCCAAACTAGATGTAGGAGAGCAAGTCGTCGTTGATTTTGAAAGTTTAAGATCGGAAATTTTTGCCCCTAAATAATCACCAATCATCGTTATCCTTTTTTTTATTTTGCTAAAGGAGAAAAGACTTTTCCTCGATTGATCTTTAAGTGTTCAGGTGTAACTGCGATAATGCATTCTTCCAGTGCTTGTATAATTTTACGTTTTAAATAAGTTCGTCGCAAGACTAAAGAAATTTGACGATGTGGTTTTTGATCATGCAAAAATCGTAATTGTTTTTTTTGGATAGTGGTTAAACTTAAATCGGCAGTGAGCTCGGGAATAAAAGTAAGACCTAATCCTCCTTCGGCGAGGCGAATGAGGGACTCGATTTGTCCACTTTCATACTTAAAATTGGACTTTGTTTCTTGGTCTTTTAATCGGCACAACAAGCTTATCTGATGACGAAAACAATGCCCTTCACTCATCAAGAGTATCGATTCATGATCGAGGTCACTTAGTTTGATTTGGGATTTTTTCATCAGCGCATGATTTTTAGGTAAGAAGGTTAAAAATTTTTCTTGATAGAGAGGTCTTTCTAAAAGCTGCGGATCATGAAGAGGAGTCGCGGCAATACCGCCATCGAGTTTATCTTGAGTCAAAAGATCCATCATCTGGAGAGTCGGAACTTCTTTGATGATGAGTTTTACCTGAGGATACTTTTTAATAAAAAGTGGTAAAAAAAGTGGAATCAGGGTCGAAGCCACGGAAGGTATTAACCCCAAATGAAAGTCGCCAGAGACTTGATCCTTGGTATCGCTAATCAATTCTTTTAAACGATTCTCTTCTGCGAGAATAGTGATCGCTTGTTTAACGACTAAAGCACCTATAACGGTAGGAGACAGTGGTTTTTTTTGGCGATCAAAAAGAATGACTCCCAGTTCTTCTTCTAATTTTTGAATTTGAATACTTAACGTGGGTTGAGTGACAAAACAGCTTTTCGCCGCCTTTTGAAAGCTTTTATACTGATCGACGGCGACTACGTAGCTTAACTGGGTGAGTGTCATGATTATAGATTATATCAATAGTTATATTAAAACTATTAATTATATAAATAGATAGAAATGCCGTAATATAACTAAGAAGGACAATATGAATTGAAAAAAGGAGCAACAACATGAACCAAAAACGACCTGAAATTAAATCTTGGAAAAACTTAGAAGCCGCCTTTGCCGGTGAGTCCATGGCCTACCAAAAATATTTATGGTTTGCCAAAATCGCTAGAAAAAATGGTGATGAGGAAGTGGCCAAACTTTTTGAGGAAACCGCTAAACACGAAACTCGCCATGCGGAAGGGCATTTAAGAAATCTTTATCCGATGAATGAAATGAGTACGAAAAAATGCCTTGAATTAGCAGTGGCCGGTGAAAAATTTGAGTATACCGAGATGTATCCACAATACGCTAAGACCGCCAAAGAAGAAGGGGCGAGTGACTGGATGATCAAAGAATTTGAAGAAGGTGCGGAAGAGTGCAAAGAGCATAGTGAAACTTTTCAACAAAAACTTCAGAAGTTAAACAAAGTTTTTGAAGGTTTGGCGAAGGTAGAAAAAGAGCATCACGATAACTACCAAAACACCTTGAGTGATTTTTCTAAAGCGCAGACCGGACAGTTTAAAGACTCCGATAACTGGCTAAAAAATCCCCTTAGCAAAGAGTAGTTAACGAGTGCGGGCAATAATATTGTTCACCATGGATTCAAACTCTAAAAGATTAAGTTTTGGTGCTTGAGTCTGTGGTGTTTTTGTGCTGGAAGTCTCCGCCCGCGATTGAGTGCTCAAGGAGGTAAAAGCGAGCATGGTAAAAATTGATCCGATGATGGCGAAGTATTTAATCATAGTAAGGCCTTTGGTGTTTCGGCATTATTGCCGAGATGCCTGACTAGAAAGCAAGGTTAAGGCCAAGTCTGAATATTTGTAATTACTAGAAATTTAATATATGAAAATTTAAGAAGCAACGAGTTAATGGTAAACGGCGCACCTTGCTATGCGCTATTTCTGGCTGTTTTTGGGACCATTTTCAGAATTTTCAGTTTCGGAAGCTTTTGAGTCTTCTGTGGTTCTAGCGCCATCAGCGATCTCCTTTCCTTTGGCGGCTTCAATCTTGGCCGCCTTGTAAGCCAGGTAGGATGTTTCCATCGCTTCACAGACTGCATGTGATGTTTGCGCTACGAAAGGGTTACGTTTTTGGATTTTTGCTTCATTTTGAACCATCTCATTTAAGCACGTCGAATTAAAACGCGTCACTAGATCGGAGCATGTATCAAGCGAGTGGTAGTAATGCTCTTCGTGACCACTACAGGTTAAGTCAGGATTGTTAATTTCATAAGTATAATACACATCAAGAGCTTGAAAGCTAAAGCCTGGACAATTTTGAAGTCGATGAGGATTTATTTCCAAGGCTTTTTTTTCTTCCATTGAGAGTAGCGAAAAATACTCTGTGTTAGAAGAGTTCTCGCAATAATCTCTTCTGACAGAATCGTATATGCAGGATTGACCAATACATTTGTTGAGATCATCACAGTTGTCTTGTTCTTTCTTACTAGTTTTTTTATCTTCTTCTCTTGCCTTTTTATTGGCATTTCTAGCTTGTATATGCCCACTACATTTTTCTTCCAACTGACGGCAACTTAAAGTGATGTCACAAAAAGTTGCAGCTTGCCCACAAAACGCATCAAGTTTGTATAAAGTAGTTCTACATTCAAAAAAAGCTTTTTCAGCAGGAGTCTTTTCTGGTTTTTTTTTCTTAGTTTGAGAGAATGCCGAAAAATGGAAAAGTGAAAGGATAATAAAAGATATTTTAAGCATGTTATTATTTTAGCGGTAATTTAAAAAAATACCATCAGCTTTAGGGAATTATTTTGAGCGACTATTTGAGCGACTAGCAGGAGAGCCGGATGGATCAGAACTCCCATCGGTGATGGTGTTTTCATGGTTTCTATTTTGATTGGCGATCGCTTTTATTTTATGGTCTTCATAGGCGTCTTTTAATCCATCACAAATCTTGCTGGCGGTAACTTGGGATTTGCCGCTACAAACTAGATTAAATCGCTCCACTTTGATCGAGCATTGATCCAGAGAGAGAAAATAATTGGTTTCATGTCCTAAGCAGGTGAGAGTATCGTCGTTCATCGCTGGTCCCATTGGAGTTGCTCCTGGACAAGCGAGGCCAAAATACTGATCGGTTGTGGCGTCGATTTTTTCTATGTTAGGAACATTTTTACATTGGCCTGATCGACCGACGACATACTGGCAATCATTGCCAAAACATCTTCCTAAATTGTTACAGCTATCTTGTGAAACTTGACCATCACTTCGACTGATGAGTTGCATTTCTTCTGTGCACTTTTCCACCATCGCCCGGCAGCTTAAAGTAATGTCACAGTATTGATCTGCTAGTTGGCATATACCTTGAATTTCCGCTTTTAATTTTTCGCAATCTTCTTGCGCTTTAAGAACAGAAAAACTGATAAAAAAGGCGGAAAGAATAAGAAGAATTTGAGTTCTAATCATCGAATCTTATTATATGATTAATCTCAATTATTGTCGCTAGACTAGACCTAGGTAAATTTGGCCATAGGGGACAATTTTACTCTAGCAATTAGTTGGGAAGGACTTATGGGACCTGACCTTTTTCGCATTTATCAACCCCCCAAAATCATTCATCCTATTATTGTTAGCTTTCCCCATTCCGGTACCGCTTTTCCCGCAGACATTGCGGGTGAAATTCAAGCGAAGTTTGCGATTCATCCTCCCGATACCGATTGGCATTTACCTAAGCTTTATGAATTTGTCCGAGAGTTAGGCTGCATCTCCATTGAAGCGTTGTACTCTCGTTATGTGATCGATCTCAATCGCAACCCTGCCGGCAGTGGTTTATATGGTGATGGGCGAAAAGAAACCAGTTTAGTTCCACTGCATGCTTTTGATGGGCAGTCCTTGTGGAAAAAGGAACTTTCTTTGGCCGAAATTGAACGAAGAAAAGAACGGTATTTTTGGCCCTACCATCAAAAAATTCAGCAAATAATTTTTCAACTTCAAAAAGAATTTAAGCATGTGCTGTTTTATGATGCTCACTCCATCAAAAGATTAGTCTTATCCATTCGGCCTGCCCCCTTTCCCGATTTTATTATTGGTACCAATGATGGAAAATCTTGTGATGAAGGTTTTAGGCAATTGGCCCAGCAAAACCTTTTTTTATACAGTTCAAATCTAAAAGTTAACGATCCTTTTAAAGGTGGTTATTTAACTCGAAGTATAGGAAGACCAAAAGAAGGAATCCATGCTTTGCAAATTGAGCGCAGTCAAGATATTTACATGGATGAAAAAACGTTTCATTACGATCAATTAAAAGCAACTCAATTGCAGTCATGCTTGAAAAGTATGTTTACCGATTTTGCCAAACACTTAGGAAAACTCAATGCTTAAATATTATTTTGAAAATTTTTATGATGAACACGGTTGGCGCCAGGGAATTGAAATAACTTTGAATGAAGCTGGTGAGCTTTTATCCAAAGAAAAAAAAATGCAAGACCCGACAGCGTTATTGATGAAGGGATTTACCTATCCTGGTTTTTATAATGGCCATTCTCATAGTTTTCAAATTTTAATAGCTGGCATGACCGAAAGTTTATCGCCAGGAAATGAACAAGATGATTTTTGGAGTTGGCGCGAACAAATGTATGAACGTGCTTTGACCATCGATCCAGAGCATTTAGAAGAAGTCACCACTAAATTGTATCAACAGATGATTCGCGCGGGTTATTTAGGGGTGGCGGAATTTCATTATCTTCATAAAAATCCACAAGGAAAAAATTATGCTCAATCCACGGAGCTTTCTTCCAGGATTATCAAGGCGGCCAAGAGAACTGGAATACAATTGACTTTAGTACCAGTGTTTTATGCTCAAGGGGGATTTAATCAAAAGGCCAAACCTGATCAGCGGCGTTTTCTGATGGAATCTTGTGAGGAGTATTTTAACCTTGTTAACGATTGTCAAAAATTAGTGGCGAAGGAAAAAAATGTTAAAATCGGTATGGGCATTCATAGTTTAAGAGCGGCAACGCCAGAACAAGTCATTAAAATTTTTGATCATTATAAAAACTCTAAAAAAATGGTTAAGCATATTCATATTGCCGAACAATTAAAAGAAGTCGTCGACTGTCAGCAATTTTTAGGTCAAAGACCGATTGAATGGTTGTTGAATAATGTCTCGGTGGATGCCAGTTTTCATTTAGTCCATGCCACCCATCTTAGCGATCATGAAAAAAAATTGATTATTCAATCGGGTGCTCACGTGGTTCTTTGTCCTTCTACTGAAGCGAGTCTCGGAGATGGTTTTTTTCCTTTTACTGATTTTTTTAAAAACGGTGGAAACTTTAGCATTGGCAGCGACAGTCAGGTGGTTATAAACCCCTTAGAAGAATTGCGCTGGCTAGATTTCGCTCAAAGATCCATGCTAAAAAAACGAAACATTCTCTGCCAAAAGGCGCAACAAGAAAGTGGCGATCTGATTTACCTTGGTGCTCTCAAAGGTGGCAGAAATGCGCTAGGATTAAATCCCGATAAATTGATGGAGATTGGCCAACCATTTTATGCTTTAGTCTCTCGAGGATCGGATCTTTTTTTCGAACTTAAACCTGATAAGTTTTTTTCCACTCAAATTTATGCTCCGGCTTTAAGTGGTGCTGATAAAAATTTAGGTGGGGCTTTTATAGCTGGAAAATGGACTGCCTTCTAGACTGATCCCCTCGTTCTGATCATTTAAGACAACACATTTAGCTTCGTATAAGGGACAATATTGTTACCATTATGTCTTGCGAATTTAAGCTACTATCTACCTAACGACCAAGAATCAGATTTGAAAAAGTTTTCTCTTTAATCATTTCTATGGGGGATTTTATGAAAATTAAATTGTTGATCATCGGGTTTATGTTTTTGCTTTCAGCTCCCTCTAAGGCCAACAGAAATGGCCGCCTTGATGACCGACGAGACACTCAGTTAGAGCAGATTGGTGGATTTTTAGATAAAGAAATGAATGCTTATCAAGAACATATAAAATCATCGGCCAGGCAGGCAACAGTAGTTGAAAATGAATATCAAAAAGCACTTGAACAAGTAAGAGCTAATCTGACACCTCTTCTACGATCGGTGCATGATTACTCTGAACAAATTTCGAAAGCCCAAACTGAATATGATGGATATGTAACTCAATTTCAAGCTATCCATGCAAAGGCGAAGAAAAAAAGTGAAGAAGAGAATAGGAAATTCCAGGATATTGAAACTAAATTAAATCATGCCAAACAAAGTCTGGAAAAAATTTCCGAAGAGAGTGGAACGATTACAAATGGAAAAGATGCCAGGGCCAATGCTAAAAGGTTAGTGGAAGTTGGAGATGACATCGAAAAACTTAGCAAAGAACTAAAAAAACAAAATTCTAAAAAAAATCAAGCCCAATCTGATTTAGATAATTTTATCAATTCTAAAGAGGTTAAGAAAATAGTGGAATTGAGAGATAAAAATCGCCAACGAAAAACTGAGTTGGAAGCGAAGCTAGGAGAGGCCCGAAGAAGGATTGAAGCTCAAGAATATGATGCGCAAGAAAGTTTAATGAATTTGAAAAATACTAGGGATAATATAAAGGCATCAGCAGAAAAATTAAAAACTGAAGGAATTTCCACGGAAAATTTATCAAGAATGATGAGTGATGCCATTGATCAAAAATTCCAAGAAGGTAAAACTCAGAAATTAGAATGGGACTTA
>JBIKWR010000265.1:0-2556 GCA_044356225.1 Bacteriovoracaceae bacterium
AGAAGCTGCAGCTTCTTTTTACTCCACGCTTACTCAGCGTCAAAACTGCCCACTGGGCACTTTTGACGCTGGTAAGTCTTCTCCATGCCGCTGATTCACTATATCCCAATTCCGACACCATATATTTTACAAGGTGTGAATAACCCATTTTAGCAAAAATCTTTTGATTAAAGTTTAGTCGCAAAAGTTCTAAAATTTCAGAGAGAGTTTTTCTCTCAAGTTTGGTTAGCGTAAGAAGATTTTGATGGATTTCATTGTTTTGGTAATTTTGATGTTTCATTCAGTATGAGTATCAAAATTTAAACATTTCGAAAAATGTCAGGAAAGCATGAACTCATTATTTAAATTTAAATAACATAAAAATATTTTTCCTCTAAAAAAAATAACTACCACGAACAAGCCCATAGCGGCCCAACCAAAGGGCCAAGATATGGGCCTTAGTTATCCAGCATTCTCGATTAAAAACTGCTGCGAAATATTTTTAAAAATAATTCTTACTCTTGCAAAAAAAATAAATTAAAAGTTTTGTTGAGGGCCAAAAAAGCTTGGACCATTTTAAGTCGGCCGCTTTTTGGCCTAGCGGAGTATGGAGGGGAATTCGTGTTAACTTCATTTTTCATTTTGGTGGCGCATTTCATTATCGACAGATGATAAGTGAACTGCTTTACTCAACAACCTTTTTTGATAAAGAACCCGTTTTTCGCCTTTTAGCAAATGATGGGTCTGGCAGAGAATTTACAGATTTTCTTTTTCCTTTTACCTCCTTTGGAAATTGCCAGAAGGTGATCCACTTACAAGTACCGTGTTTCTTCACATCCTGGAAATTGACATCGGTGGTGAGAGAGTGGAGTTAGATTGAGTGATACATTTTTAACTCATCGGTTAAAAAAGGTATCACTCACCCTGGACCCGTTTAGATTAATTGTCAGATTGTAAAAAATTCAAAAATAAATATTAATTAAATCAGATGGTTAGATGTTCCCATTTTTAGGGATATGAAATTTTCCAGAATACTGCTATGTAGCGTTATAAAATAAGCAATAATTTTTGGAGATGTGTCATGAAACATTTATTTTTAACTGTAACTCTAAGTTTATCACTTGGACTATTCAAAAGTCTTTCCGCACAAGTACCAGATTGCATAGAAAAAATCTGTATAAATTCAATTGTAATAGATTCAAGCAATCGTATTGGCACAGTCACAGAAATAAAAGGCTCGGATGTAAAATATAAAGTGGGAAGTTTTACCTACAGTTCAACTATTTCAGAACTTTCAAAGGAAGACCTTGATATTGGAAAAATTAAGAAAGGCAAATATGTTATAGACTCTGAAAATAGAGTAGGAATTGTTGATCATGTTTTTAAAAACAATAAAGTAAAGTTTACTGTTGGTAGCTTTGCTTATGTGTCTTCATCAGTTTCTCATGAAGTAGATGAATTGAATGGAATAAAAGCAGGGATGAATGTTATAGACTCTGAAAATAGAGTAGGAATTGTTGATCATGTTTTTAAAAACAATAAAGTAAAATTTACTGTTGGTAGCTTTCCTTATGTGTCCTCATCAGTTTCTCCTCAGGTGGATGAATTGAATGGAATAAAAGTAGGGATGAATGTTATAGATTCTGAAAATAGAGTAGGAATTGTTGATCATGTTTTTAAAAACAATAAAGTAAAATTTACTGTTGGTAGCTTTGCTTATGTGTCCTCATCAGTTTCTCCTCAGGTGGATGAATTGAATGGAATAAAAGTAGGGATGAATGTTATAGACTCTGAAAATAGAGTAGGAATTGTTTCTCTTGTATTTGAAGATGGACGAGTCAGATATATGGTAGGCTCTTTCTATTACATTTCTAAAGAATTAAGTCCTGAAGTTCAGGAAAATGAATTATATAATAAAGAAGATTTTTACAGTGATGATCAATACAATGTAGGTAAGGTCACCGTTTTCTTTAAAGATGGTCGTGTCAAATTTACGACATTAAACGACGGTAGTATTGCTAGAAGAAAACTTTTTCGGCAAGTTGTAACTTTGGGTAACATTACCGAAGGTACAATGGTTACAGAGCCCAGCGGTTATTCAGGAAAAGTGCAACTTGTATTTGAAAACGGTACTGTTCTTTATGAAGTAGAAAGACATGTAAAAGATGTTAACGGTAAAAAAACAGACGAACAAAAAATGTTTGAAGTGTATGCGAAAATCTTTGGTGTTGTTGCTGAAGAATTAGAAACAGACTTAAGGTCTTGGCTTGCAAGCATAATTGTTGAAATTGAATATAAATATAATTATATTGGAGGTTCACATTCACTTGTAGTCGAAGAAACTAGTTACGAAAATTTGAAAAGAGAGCTTTCAGAATATTTAAAGGCAAATCCAAAGACTATCTCTGAAAAAAAACTTAGAAAAGAAGTAGAAAAATATCTTCAAAAATAACTTAATTATATAAATAGCTATCTGATTGGGCCAACAGCAAGTTGGCCTTTCCTTTTTCAGTTTCGTTCAGCGTGCGTGATACATTTTTAATTCCGTGTATAAAAAAGGTATCACCCACCCTGGAC
>JBIKWR010000266.1:0-2555 GCA_044356225.1 Bacteriovoracaceae bacterium
ACAAATGGTTCTCCACGGGCCTTAGTACCCATAGGAATGTTTGAAAAAGTTTTACCTTTTCAAACCAATGCCACTTTTTTATTACGTTCGCTTTTAACCAAAGATACAGATTTGGCAACCCAACTGGGAGTTTTGGAGTTAGATGAAGAAGATTTAGGATTATGTACCTTTGTCTGCCCAGGCAAGACAGATTATGGAAAATTGCTGAGAGAAAATTTAAAGCTAATCGAGCGCGAAGGGTAAATTGATATGAAAATTTTAAGAGAGCAACTAGACAAATTGGAAAAACACTTCGGTCACGAAGGTAAACTCAAAAAGTTTTTTCCTATATATGAAGCGATTGATACATTTCTGTATAGTCCAGATTCTAAAAGTTCTGGAAAAGTTCATGTCCGAGATGGCATGGATTTAAAACGCATGATGATTACAGTCGCTGTGGCGCTAACACCTTGTGCACTATTTGGTACCTACAACGTCGGCTTGCAGGCGAATTTGGCATTGGCATCAACTGGAGCAACTGCTGAAGGCTGGCGAGCTGCCATAGTAACTTTTTTAGGTCTAGGATTTGATCCCCAAAATATATTAGCTTGTTTTGTTTATGGATTAACTTATTTCTTGCCCATTTTTCTGGTTTGTAATCTTGTGGGTGGACTAGTGGAAGTCATTTTTTCAACCGTACGCGGTCATGAAGTCAATGAAGGTTTTTTAGTTACGGGTATGTTATTCCCACTCACTCTTCCTCCCACTATTCCCCTTTGGCAAGTAGCGGTGGCGATTATTTTTGCCGTAGTTTTTGCCAAAGAAGTGTTTGGAGGCACTGGCAAAAACTTTATTAATATTGCGTTAATGGCGCGGGCCTTTCTTTATTTTGCTTATCCTGGAGAAATTACCGGTGATGCTGTTTGGGTAGCGGTAGATGGTTACACGGCGGCGACACCGCTTGGACAAGTTGCCTTAGGAGGTCCGCAAGCAATCACCGCAAACTGGCATCAAGCATTTTGGGGTTTCATTCCTGGCTCTATTGGAGAGACCTCAGCCTTTGCCTGTTTGTTAGGAGCCGCTTACTTGATTTGGACCGGCATTGGATCTTGGCGAACGATGTTCGGAGTTGTCGTCGGTTTCATCGCTACTATTTCGTTATTTAATTTTATGGGCAGTGAAAGCAATCCTGCTTTTGCACTGGACCCATGGTTTCATATGGTGATTGGTGGTTTTGCCTTTGGAACGGTTTTTATGGCCACTGATCCAGTGACTTCTGCTGTGACAGATTTAGGAAAATTGATTTATGGATTTTTAATCGGATTTATGACTGCCCTTGTTCGAGTGATAAATCCAGCTTTCCCTGAGGGCATCATGCTGGCGATTTTATTTGGTAACGTTTTTGCTCCCTTCATTGATTGGATTGTGATGAGAGGTGTGATTGCGAGAAGGGCAAGGAGACAAAATGTTTAATAAAGATTCAACTTCAGGTACATTGACGGTCGCTTTAGTTTTATGTTTGGTCTGCTCAGTATTAGTTTCTGGAGCGGCGGTGTTGCTTCGACCTCAACAAAAATTAAATAAAGATTTAGATGTTAAAAGCAATATTTTAAAAGCCGCCGGACTTTATCAAAACAAAGAATCAATTGTTGCAGATTTCGAAAAAATTGAAGCGAAGGCAGTGGATTTGGCGACTGGCGAATTTATCGAAAATTTTGATTTAGCTAAATTTGATCAAAAAAAAGCTGACTCCGACGCAGAGTATGGTTTGGTGATACCCAAAGATTTGGATGTCGCCAAAATTGGCAAACGTTCAAAAGTGTCTGTGGTTTATTTTGTTCGCGGTGAAAGCGGCTATAAAACCATTATCTTTCCAGTGAAGACCAAGGGTCTTTGGTCTACCATGTATGGCTTTCTTGCTTTAGACGCAGTTGATTTGAATACCATTTCGGGTTTTAACTTTTACGAACATGGAGAAACGCCTGGTCTAGGTGGCGAAGTTGAAAATGCTGAATGGAAAAAACTATGGATTGGGAAAAAAATCTTTAATGAAGAAGGTTTGGTTAAAATTAAAGTAACCAAGGGACCTGGTGAAAATGAGTATGAAGTGGATGGACTTTCAGGTGCCACGATTACCTCTAATGGTGTTTCATTCTTGTTTCAATATTGGTTTGGACAACATGGTTATGGCGAATTTTTAAAAAAATTAAAAATGTCCATGGTGGCAAAAGTGGATAGGGGGGGATTATGAGTAAATTGACGGCGAAGGAAGTCTTATTAAGTCCCTTATTAGATAACAATCCCATTGCATTGCAAGTCTTAGGAGTCTGTTCAGCATTGGCCGTCACTACAAAACTTTCGACTGCTGTTTTAATGGCGGTTTCGGTTACTCTCGTTACCGCCACCAGCAATTTATGTGTTTCACTACTTCGCAATTTAATTCCCAACAGTATTCGCATCATTGTGCAAATGACAGTGATTGCTTCATTGGTGATCGTGGTTGACCAACTCTTAAAAGCCTATGCATATGATTTGGCCAAATCCATGAGCGTGTATGTGGGATTAATTATTACAAA
>JBIKWR010000127.1:0-9191 GCA_044356225.1 Bacteriovoracaceae bacterium
TATTTACTGACGGTGATAGTGTCTTTACTGGCCACCATGACCATTGCCCAGGCCCAAGTTACTGGTATCGGTCCTCCACTTCGTCTTGCGAAAGGTCTAAAAGTGAGCACTTATGTGGTGCCAGTTGAAATCCTTCTCAATCAGGCTTCGGGTAAAAATATGTATACTGGTCAAAAACTGCTCCCAGCAAATAGCTCCATCCAAAAAATTGTGGGATTGGATGTGTTTGTTGAATCAAAGTTTGCCAGTTTTACCTCCACGATTAAAGCACCGGGGGAATGTTTGCAATGGTTTGGAAATTTAAATGTTTCAAATGAACAGTTTTTTCGAATATCTTGTGACGAGTCGGATTTGTCTTTTTCAAAAATCTTTATTTTGGATCCTTCTGATCCAACCCTTCAGTCACATAACTTTATTATTCAAGTGACTCACAAATAACTTTTCTCACGCTTTTATAGCGATCTAGTTTTTTTATACTAGATCGCTATTTCAGAAGCTTTTCGAACATGGAATGAAACTAAAATCACAAATAAATTAAGAAATTAAAAAAACCACATTAGAGTTGTTCTTTAAAGCAGGATTTATCGCCAGATTCTGTCCAGCTTTTTTTCCTTTTTCATAGGCATGGTCATCGAGTTTTATAGTACGACCACTACCTCTTAAACTGCCATAGGCCATTTTTAATCCCCAGTTTAGTTCATCCGCCAAAACCACTAACTGGTTTTGTGCCTGTGGGGAAAATTGATCTTTAATTTTTTGTTGTTTAACTTTAAATCCTTCGGAAAGACCATGATAGAAGGAATTTTTGGCCGATAGTCCCATCAAGGATGTTTGTTGTTCCCATAGAAAATCCAAATGGCGCAATAAATATTGGCAAACATAATCGGCCATTTCCACATTCGCCAAAGTCCCGGTCACTTCCAGAAAAACTTTTTTATCGCCATAGTTATAAACTGGGGCGACTAAAAAATGCGAAAGGATTTGATAAATCGCCTGTAGTTTAGCGTCTTTTCTTCCTTGGGTGTGTAACCGTTTGACAAAAATTTCGGTTTTTTGGCGTGGATTAGAAGTGAGTGATTCTTGGTCTAAATGATGTTTCAGCAGCAACTGATTGGCCTTCAGCACCGCTAACTCCGCCTCGTGCACATTTGCACTGGCGGCGAGTTTAAAAAGATTTTTAACTTTTTCAATTAATCGTTCTGTTTTTAGATCACCTTCCACATTTTGATTGAGATGTTCGATGGAAGCATAAGCTTGAAAAACGTCGGCTCCCCAACCAAATTGCCGACAGACATCTTTGAAATCTTTGCCATGGGGGCCAGAATGGTATTTTTTTTCGATAAAACAAAAATAATGGGCCAGTTCATGGCGCAAAATATTTTTAATCACATCATTTTTGGCGAGCCATGCCAAGTGGTGATGCAGGCCAATGGTCAGAGTATCGGAATCAAACTGGCCTAAGAGTTGTTCTTTTTGAAATGTCACCAGTTTGATGGGGTAATAAAAGCCATCGTGATAAAAACGGGATTTTAAAACTTTTAGTCCCATTTCTTCTTGTAAAATGTCTTTGGTCATTTTGCTCATCTTGTGCAAAAAATATTGTAAATTTTCTGAAAAGATGAGCATGAAATTTAAAACTCGCGAAAAAGGGTAATCTTAAGATGAGGATGACTTTCATTTAAATTTTTAATTAACTCTTTCGCCTTTTTTAAACCATTGTCATCAAAACAACGAATCAAAATATTGGCCGGTTTAGAGATCGCTGCCAATCTATTTTTTTCTGCCAGACTCGTCAGACAACTATTGATATCGATTAAAAGACTTGTATTGTTACTCAGTAAATTAAGATCCTTGCTGGCAGCATCAGAGGGATAAGCACCAACAAAAATACTGAGGTCCACCATCAGCTCGGGGTATAACAAAAGAGTTTTAACATGCACTCCAGAAGGATAGCCTACCGAAACTCCAGTGTAAGGACTGTGACCAATGGATAAATGGGTCAATCCTTGATCCACCAATTTTTTTAACTGTGATTTACTGGGGTAATGATAGATTTTGGCATGAAAAGCATAAGCCGAAAAACTAGACAAGAATAAGCATGAAAGTACCAGTTGAGTGAAAGTCTTTTTCAAATCCATAATTCCCTCCCTTGGGAAAATAATTTTGCCATTATCTGGCGTTAGAAAATAAACCTGCTTTAAAAAACTCACGGTTCATACGAGCGATATTATCGACACTAATTCCCTTAGGGCAAGCAGCTTCGCATTCAGATTCATTAGTACAGTTACCAAATCCGACTTCATCCATTTTATTGACCATTGCCCAGGCGCGCTGACTGCGTTCTGCTTGGCCTTGAGGTAGTAGAGCGTATTGCGATACTTTGGCAGAGACAAAGAGCATGGCGGAAGCATTTTTACAGGCAGCGACACAAGCTCCGCAGCCGATACAGGCAGCGGCGTCCATCGCTAACTCAGCATTTTCTAGCGGAACAGGAATCGTATTGGCCTCAACTGCCGATCCGGTGCGCACGCTAACATAGCCTCCCGCCGCCATCACTTTATCAAACGCCGAACGATCCACTTTTAAATCTCGTAGCACCGGAAAAGCTTTTGCGCGCCAAGGTTCGATTACGATATGATCGCCATCTTTAAATTTTCGCATGTGTAATTGGCACGTGGTGGTTTGCGATTCTGGGCCATGCGCTTCACCGTTGATCATCAGCGAACACATGCCACAAATTCCTTCGCGACAATCGTGATCAAAGGCCACCGGTTCTTTTCCGCTTCTCACTAAAGATTCATTCAGCATGTCGAGCATTTCTAAAAACGACATGTCAGCGGATACATTTTCCAGCGTGTGTTTTTCAATATAACCTTTGCTGTCTTTATTTTTTTGGCGCCAAATTTCTAAATATAATTTCATTCCATTTGCATCACTCATCTTCATCCCCCTTACTTATACGACCGAGTCGCAAGTTTTACATTTTCAAATGTTAGTTGTTCTTGATGCCTTTTCGGATCGGCTTTTTCCCCAGCGTATTCCCAAGCAGCGACATGACAAAAGTTAACATCATCACGTTTGGCCTCATTATCAGGAGTCTGGTGCTCTTCGCGAAAGTGCCCGCCACAACTTTCTTCCCGGGTGAGAGCATCGCGTGCCATCAATTCTCCGAGTTCGATAAAGTCTGCTACGCGCGAAGCTTTTTCTAATTCGGTGTTGATGTCTTTGGCATCTCCCGGAATTTTTAAGTCTTGCCAAAATTCTTCTTTCAGTTTTTTGATACTTTTGATCGCCGTTTCTAGACCCGCTCGATCGCGGCTCATGCCCACTTTATCCCACATGATTTTTCCTAAAGTTTTATGAAAATCATCCGTAGTGCGCGACCCTTTAATGCCCATCATTTTTTGCACGGTGGAAGACACCTGATTTTCTGCTTCGGCAAAAGCCGGATGGTTGGTATCAACTTTTTCAAGTGTGGCCCCACCAAAATATCCCCCTAACGTATAAGGGATAACAAAATATCCATCCGCCAATCCTTGCATCAGTGCCGAGGCCCCGAGGCGGTTAGCTCCGTGATCAGAAAAATTGGCCTCACCTAAAACATGCAATCCGGGAATGGTCGATTGCAAATTGTAATCCACCCAAACTCCACCCATGGTGTAGTGAACCGCTGGGTAAATTCGCATCGGTACTTTGTAGGGATCTTCACCAGTAATACGTTCATACATTTCAAATAAGTTATCGTAACGAGCGGTAATTGTTGCCTGGCCATCGCGTTTGATCGCGTCTTTAAAATCTAGATAAACCGCCATTCCAGTCGAACCAACTCCGCGTCCAGCATCCACTTGGAATTTAGCTTGTCTTGAAGAAACATCGCGAGGAGCGAGGTTACCAAAAGAAGGATAAATCCGTTCTAAGTAATAATCGCGTTCACCCTCAGGAATTTCATCGGGGTGACGTTTGTCTCCCACCGCTTTGGGTACCCACACTCGACCATCATTTCTTAAGGATTCAGACATGAGAGTGAGCTTGGATTGATTTTCTCCGTGAATGGGAATGCAGGTAGGATGAATTTGGGTGTAGCAAGGGTTGGCAAAGTAAGCGCCTTTTTTATGGGCGCGCCAAGCGGCGGTGACGTTGCTGCCCATGGCATTGGTGGATAAAAAGAAAACGTTACCATAACCACCGGTTGCCAATAAAATAGCATCGGCAGCGTGACGTTCTAATTGTCCCGTCAATAAATTGCGCACGATAATTCCTCGTGCTTTGCCATTGATCACGACTAAATCCATCATCTCGCGATGAGGAAAAATATTCAGTTTTTTAGCGCCATGCTGTTTCATCATGGCAGAATACGCCCCTAACAAAAGCTGTTGGCCAGTTTGTCCGCGGGCATAAAATGTTCGCGATACTTGCGCGCCTCCAAAAGATCGATTGGATAAGTTCCCACCGTATTCACGAGCGAAGGGCACTCCTTGCGCCACACACTGATCGATGATGTTGTTGGAGACTTCCGCCAAACGGTGAACATTCGCCTCGCGAGCGCGAAAGTCGCCACCTTTAACCGTATCGTAAAAAAGGCGATGAACACTGTCGCCATCGTTGGGATAATTTTTAGCACCGTTGATGCCCCCTTGCGCGGCAATCGAGTGAGCGCGTCTGGGTGAATCTTGAATACAAAAAGCGTCTACCTGGTAACCAAGTTCAGAGAGCGTCGCCGCAGCTGAACCACCGGCCAATCCAGTTCCCACCACGATGACTTTAAATTTTCGTTTATTGGAAGGGTTGATTAACTTTAAGTTAAATTTATGATTTTCCCATTTGTCTTCGATCGCGCCACTGGGAATTTTAGAATCTAATACATTACTCATACTGACATTCCTTTGACATGGGCCCAAATGGCCAAAAATGAAAAACCGGCGGCCAAAAATCCTGCTAAAAGTTTGCCACCGCACTTAAGTGCACAATTATATTTTTTATGATTAAGGCCTAAGGATTGAAAAGCAGAAGAGAACCCATGGCTTAAATGAATGCCTAAACAAATCATCGCCACCACATACCAGAGAGTATTTAAATGCCCTTGGAAATACTCCATCACCGTTTTGTGGAGATCGCGCATTTCTACACCATCAATTTGAGTCATATAAACGGGACCAAATTTAAATTGCAAAATATGGAGAACCAAAAAAACTAAAATGATCGCCCCGGTATAGATCATCGTCGAGCTGGCAAAGGTGGATCCCTGGCCGCTGTTAGTTTTCATTTCATAGGCCGATCCACGCGCTTTTTTATTTTCTACCGTCAAGCGAATGGCGATTGCCAAGTGGGCGAGAAAAAGTGCGGCGAGTCCCGCCTCCGCTACATAGATGAGGGGATTTGACGTTAAGGTGTGGGCATAGATGTTAAAAGCATCGGCGCTGACCACAATCAAAACATTTCCCAGTAAGTGAGAGAGGCAAAAGCCGATTAGCAGTAAACCCGTGAGCGCCATTAGCTGCTTTTTCATAATGGAGCTGTTTAAAAAACGACATAACCAGGTCATGGTAAATTTCTCCTACAGTGTTTAAGAAATGAATAAAATTTAAAAAATTTAAAGGTAGAGAAATTGTACCTGACGATCAGTAAAAAAATAAGGAATTGTTTGCAGAATTGTCTTCGCCACAGAGTTTGGTTTGACTGCGTATATCTATTGAATTAAAAATAGCACTATGGATAAAGAGTTTTGGTTAGAGCGCTGGCAAACTGGCCAGACCCAATTTAATTCCCCAGACCCCAACGCTTGTTTAACGGAATTTTTTCAATTCCCAAAAGGCCTGGTGTTCGTGCCATTATGTGGCGCTTCGATCGATATGGCCTGGTTGGTGAATCAAGGCCACCAAGTGGTGGGAATCGAGTTGAGTGATTTAGCACTTAACCAGTTTATCGAATCTCAGGGTTTAAAAGGAAAGTGGAGTTTAGACCCCACCTCGCTCAAAGTGTTTAAAGATGGTGATTATCAGCTTTATTTAGGGGATTATTTTTTATTAACACCCAAGCATTTAAAAGATGTGAACTACGTTTATGATCGCGCTGCCTTGGTCGCTTTGCCACCGGCCTTGCGTTTAAAGTACGTGGAAAAATTGCTCGGGCTTTTAAAACCCCAATCGCAAATCCTATTGGTGACCTGTGAGTATCCAGCAGCAGAAATGGCCGGACCGCCTTTTTCGGTGCCCGAAACAGAAGTGCGAACACTTTATAGTCAGGCCAAAAAAATTTCCCTGTTAAAAAAAGAAAAAAAAGAGCTCAGTCCCCACTTGCAAGAAAAAGGACTTAAGTCTTTTTATTATCAATTGGCCTTTTTAATCGAGGTTTAAACTTATGCATGAAGTTCAATTTAAAGAATTTCCCGCCGAATTTTATGTGGGCATCACCGGCGAAGATTTTCATGAGGGTCGGATTACTATTATGAAAACAGGATCATCGTATAGTTCGCAAATTGATATTGTGGTTCGGGAGAATAAAAAAATTTTTAAACATATTGATATGAAGTATGGATATGGCGACCCTCATGATTTGCTCAATCAGAGCATGCAGAGTCTGTCGCATTTTCTGAATCCGGCTTTTAGGTAAGTGTTTAGAAGGCCCACTTATTAGTGGCCAAGATTTTTAGCAAACCTTGGCCATTTTAAATTTGAAAAGATTAGTTGATATTAAATTATTCAAAAATTCCAGACATAGATCCCCCAATGTAAAATTCGACTAGCCCGACTTTTACTAATTTTGTTTCAGACATTGGAGGGTAAAATGAAATTGAACCATCAGGGTATTGAGATGCACAACTTGAAACAGAGTTGCCATTTTGATTAGGGCCTCTTAAACATACTATACAACCGGATTCTAATTGAGAATATCTCCAATCGAATTCATCATCAAAATATCGTTCAACTTTGTTTTTTACGAGAGGTTTATAGTAGTCGATACTTCGTGAAATAATTTTTTGATTTTTTTCACAAAATCTTGGCAAATACTTCAGTATACTGCTTTGGTCAAAGAGGGTATTTTCGATCCTTCCACAACTTACTTGTCGATAAATATACTGGTAAGTATAAGAATAAGAAATATCTTGAACCAAAGGTAGTGGATTGATATTTATTGGACTAGAATTTTTCACTTCACTTCCAATTGGTAGAAGATTTCCAGCGCCATCTTTTAAATCACAAAGTAGTATTTCAAAAATGTGATCTGAACTGATAAAAAAAGAGTTTGTTTGAAGCTGAGCGCTAGCAAATTTTAAATTGAAAATAAATAGTGAAATTAAAAGTAGATTTCTCATAACGTCCCTCCAGATTTTATTTCTACACTCTAAAGATTCTATAGCTAAATACATAAGAGCTTAGAAACATTATTGAGATGGAAGACTCAAATTTTGAGATTAATAATATTAATGGAGAGCTTATTGTTTTGTTTGAGAGCAATGAAATTAACTTGGGCGTTATCATCCAGGAATATTTAAAATCTTTCGTTAACAAAAATACTGTATTGCCTCACCACAGAAAAAAAATGAAACTAGCAAGAACTCCCCACCACATCCCGTTAGGCCAAAAAGCGGCCAGCCAATACAATAGGGACTTAAGACTCAAGCTTTTTTGGCCCATAACAAAAATTTCTTTAGAACTTTTAAAGAAGAGACTCGTTAGTTTTGTATTCGAGAAAAATCTCCTCAAGACAAGCCGATTAAGAGTATTTAAAATCTTGCGTCACTAATAAGAAAAATGAAACTAGCATGAATTCCCCACCACATCCCGTTAGGCCAAAAAGCGGCCCACCCAAAGGGCCAAGCTTTTTTGGCCCTTAACAAAAATATCTTTAAAACTTTTGAAGAAGAGATAGGTTAGTTTCGTATTCAAGTTAGTTCAAATTAACTCGGGCCTGAACGTCCTGGCCTTTGAGGGGGCCGACGTCAGGCCGGTTTGGAGTTTTTAAAATATTTCGTTTAAAAAAAATAGGAGTAAGTATTTTTTTAATTATTTTTACGTCTGATTTTTTAAACGTGAATGAAGGATTTTAATTCATACTATTTAGTTTATAAATTTACTGCGTTTGATTTTGTTTTATAAATTTTAAAAAAAAATCATTTAAAAAATTTAGTGACGTTAAAACGAATTTTAATGACTCGTCATTTTCTGACATTTTTCATTCAGCATTTGATTTGATAAAAACATTTTATGAAAAATATCTATCAACATGAAACACATTTGAAACTTATTAACCTAGCTCGCGTAGAGCGAGAAACTCTTGCAGAAATTTTGGAGTTGTTGAGACATAATTTCAAACTTAAGATTTTTGCGAAGATGGGTTATTCTCATATAACCAAATATATGGTGAAAGAATTAAAGTATAGTGAATCAGCAGCATGGCGTAGATGGAATGCACTTAAGTTAACTGAAGAATTACCTGAAGCTAAAGACTTGATCAATTCAGGAGAAATAAATTTATCTACGATCAACAAATTATCCACACACATGAAGTCTGAATCAATTGAGAAAAAACGTGAAGCCCTTTCTTTGATCAAAAATAAAACTCAAGATCAAGCGGAAAAAGATCTTTTTTCATTGAGTGGTCGCAGCAGCACTAAGCATGAATTTATTAAACGGGATTCAGAAAATACGCAAAGACTTTCCATTTCTTTAAGTGACAAAACTTTAGAAATGATCGATCAATTAAAAGTTCTGCTGCAAAAAACACAGACTGAGGACGTACTCAATTTTGCACTTGATTGTGCTCTTAAAGAACTGACAAAAGATTCAAAAATAAAATCTAAATCTAGTCCCATCGCTCGGGTTGCCAGGGGAAAACTAAGACAAGAAGTTTTAAAACGCGATTCTCATACCTGTCAGCATCCTGCTTGTGATGAAACACTCTATTTACATGTAGATCACAAAGTGGCCTTTGCTAAAGGCGGACAAACCATATATGAAAATCTTCAGGTTTTATGCGCAACTCATAATCGCCTTAAAGGTTAAATTGGTTTTTAGTTGATTAACGATTTTGACAATTACCTTGTTGGCCAGGATTGCAATCTGTTCCGGGAGTTCCACCGCCGATTTAACCACCAACCTTGCTGGTGGAGTAACAGGACCACCACTTTGGCCAGATTCGAGATCGCCTCACCCATGGTCGGTGAATTGGGCATTCGTTGGTGATACCTTTTT
>JBIKWR010000128.1:0-9190 GCA_044356225.1 Bacteriovoracaceae bacterium
CAGTCTTGATAAAGAGCAAAGGCCTCAGTATCTGATGAAGCTTCTTGAATATCTTTTTGACGTTTTTCCCATTGAGCATTTTTTAAGGTCTTTTCCCAAGAAGAATCATTGTCGAGAGTTTCTAAAACAGCTGGGATTTGTGATGTTGCTAAAAATTTATTTAAGAGTTTATCGTGAGAAAAATTTTCTGCAACTAAAAGTCCACTCGCCGTACAACAGCCATAATTAGTCCTTTCAGCTATTCCGTGCCCCACACAAACTCCACACCCACCTGAAACCAATGCGGAAATTTGTACTTGAACGGCCGCACATGCAGCGGCACTTCCAGGGGTCGCAATAGTTCCTCTTATCACACCGGCTTGGACCGTGGCCGCACAACAATTGGCAGCAGTGCCTAAAGAAGACCCACAAATGACTGCACCTTGTCCCTCGCAAGTCATCATAAGTGTGTAATTGACTGAAGCTTCATAAAGAGACAAACCTGCCGCCACAAAAAAAGCGGCGGCAGCTGCTTGCCAAAAGAGAAAACGAAGTTTTTCCGCTTTCGCTTGCTCTTTTTGCGTTTTGGCCGCCGAATCAAAAGATCCTGACTGGCCACCCTCTTGACTATAATTTTGGGTTTCTTTTTTGGAAGCGTCTTTTTGTGTTAAAAGTAAAAGTAGCTCGCCAGCTAAAACAGCTAGCGCCCCTCCCACAAAGGCAAAAAATGAAGGGGCGGTAGTTCCAGCACAGGCCATCACCGCAATGGTACCCACATAACCAATCGCCAAAACCGTAATCATTTTTATCAGGCCTTCATGAGCACTACCCTGGTGTTCATTTTTAAACTCGGCTTGATTTTGCTGTTCGGGGGCCTGATTTTGAGCATAGACATAGGCCGGCGCAATTTGCCAAAACAAAATTAATAGAGCTAAAAAACTAGTATGAATGATCCGCAAGTACGTCATAGCTAGGTGGTTCCAAAAATGCGGGAGAAATGGTTCTAAACACCATTTTACCACGCTTAAAAAACTTCACAAGTTCTTCTTGACAAATTGCATTAAAGTCTTAGAATTTTAGACTATTTATTAATTGACGAGGATTTTTCAAGAGTGTAAAAAATGAACACCAATCGCATATTCTTTTTTGTAAAATAACTAAAAACAAAAACGAAAAAACCTCACGAGAGAAAAATATCATGTCTGAAAATCTCGCTAATTATCGTTACGTTAAAATTGCTCAATCACTGAAAGAGCAAGGCCTTTATCCGTTTTTCCGCGCCATTCAAAAAACCACCGGTGGCACCGTCACCGTTAAAGAAAAAAAACAAGTGATGATTGGTTCCAATAATTATTTAGGAATGACTCATCATCCTTACGTGATGGAAAAGGCGATTCAATCCATTGCTGAATTTGGCACGGGTTGTACCGGCTCGCGATTTCTCAATGGCAATTTAGAAATTCATGAACAATTAGAAGATAATTTAGCGAAATTTGTGGGCAAAGAAAAGGCCTTGGTTTTTGCCACTGGCATGCAAGTTAACTTGGGAGTCATCAGTTGTCTTTGTGGACCGCGGGACTGTCTGCTTTCCGATTCTGAAAATCATGCTTCGATTGTGGATTCTACTCGCTTGGCCATGGGGACCACATTCAAATATCGTCACAACGATATGGCCAACTTAGAAGAGCTGTTAAAAGAAACGACGGTTAAATATAAAAATGTTTTTATTGTGACCGATGGAGTTTTTTCCATGACTGGAGAGTTAGCTCCTTTAAAAGAAATTACTGCCTTGGCCAAAAAATATGATGCTTATGTTTATGTAGACGATGCCCATGGAACAGGTGTTTTAGGACATCGCGGTCGCGGCACTGCCGACCATTTTAATCTCACGGATGAAGTGGATTTAATCATGGGAACATTTTCTAAATCCTTTGCCACGGTCGGGGGATTTGTTGCTGGCAGTGAAGAACTCATTAATTATATCAAACACTCTGCCAGAAGCTTTATGTTTTCGGCTGCCATGCCCCCCAGCTCAGTGGGAACCGTGCAGGCGGTACTCGATTTAATCAATGACTCTAATTCATTTCATGAAAAACTATGGGCCAACGTCGCCTTTATGCAAGAAGGACTGAAAGATTTAGGTTTTTATACTTACAACTCATCGACCCCGATTATTCCTATTCTGGTCGGTGATGATATTAAAGCGATGATGGTCACGAGGTATTTAGAGGAGCATGGAGTCTTTGCGACTCCGGTGATTTCCCCTGCCGTTCCTAAGGGCGAAGCGCTCATTAGAACGAGTTATATGGCCAGTCACAGTCTTGAAGATCTTGAATACTGCCTGAAAATTTTTAAATTAGTAGCGGATGAGTTCGATCTTCCTCGTACTAAAATTTTGCATTAATTTTTATGTCGGTTGAAATCTTTGAAGTCGATAACAAAAAAAAATTAAAAGTATTTGTAGATCTTCCTTGGTTTATCTATCAACACGATCCTCTCTGGGTACCTCCCCTTAAAATTGGCGTCTATGCTTTGCTTAATCCCAAACATCCCTTTTATCAAAATGCTGAAATAAAAATGTGGTTGGCCTACAAAGACCAGCAACCCGTGGGTCGAGTGGCCGCTATTATCAATCATGCCTATAACCAATTTCATCAAGATCGCACCGGTTTTTTTGGCTTTTTTGAGTGTGTAGAAGATTTCAATGTGGCGCAGGCCTTAATGGAGAAAGTCCATTTTTTTTTAAGTCATAAAGGGATGGACTCGATCGAAGGGCCAGTTAATCCATCCACCAATTATGAATGTGGTTTATTAGTTGCTGGGAAAGCCGATCCCCCACAAATCATGATGACTTACAATCCTTCCTACTATTTACCGTTGTTAGAAAACCAAGGTTTTCAAAAGGCGAAAGACTTGTTGGCCTATCGTCTTGATGCCGATACTCAGTTGCCCAGACTATTAAAATTAGCAGTCGAAAGATCCTCACGTAGCGAAAGAATAAAACTAAGACCACTTAATTTTAAAAAATGGGATCGAGAAATTGATACCATTTTAGAAATCTATAACAATGCTTGGGAAAAAAATTGGGGATTTGTGCCCTTTAGCGAATCAGAATTTCGCCAACTGGCGAATGAATTAAAAATGATTGCCGACCCGAAATTGATCATGATTGCGGAAGTGAATGGCGATGCTGCCGGATTTATCATTGCCCTCCCCGATTATCACCAAGTCTTTAAACAAATCCCCAATGGAAAACTATTTTTTACCGGAATTTTTAAACTCTTACGCGCCAAAAAATATATTAATCGTTTAAGAGTCTTAACGATTGGGGTGAAACAGAAATATCGCTCACTAAGTTTGGCCCCGCTCCTGATTCAAGGGATCCGTGATTATCTCGACCGGGATCCTAAAAAACGCTATCGAGAAGTCGAGCAAAGCTGGGTGCTAGAAGACAATGAACCGATGAATAGACCTTTGAGATTGATGGGCGCTGATCCCTATAAAACCTATCGGATTTTGAGAAAGTCTTTGAAGCCAGAGGGTTCTCCAGAGGGTTCGCCTCATCAACAAGGACCCAACCCCGCGACAAAAGTGGTAAACCATGGCCACTAAAGTTTTAGTCACCGGGGCGACGGGATTTGTGGGGTATCACCTTTGCCAGCAACTGATCGCCGAAAATTTTGAAGTATGGGCCTTGGCGAGAAATCGTGAAAAGTTTGATGAACTCAATCTTACCTGCCGTCTCGTCACTGGTGATTTGGCGCAGTCTTTTGATTGGATTGAAAAACTTCCAGTTGATTTAAATGCAGTTATTCATGTGGCAGGATTAGTGCACACTTTTCATTCTGGTGATTATTTTCGCATTAATGCTGAAGCTACCAAAACCTTGATCGATCAGTTAAAAAATAAATTTTCCAAACTAAAATTTATCTTAATTTCTAGTTTGGCGGCGGCCGGACCTTCTCCTGATTTAGTAACTAGAAATGAAAAACTACCTCCCTCGCCGGTGAGTGAGTATGGAAAATCAAAATTATTGGCAGAAGAAGTTTTAAAAAAATCACCATCATCGTGGGAAACAGCGATTATCAGACCACCGATTGTCATTGGGCCAATGGACCCAGGACTTTTGGAAGTTTTTCAACAAGTGGCCAAAGGTTGGAAAATTTTTGTGGGGAAACAACGGGTTTGTTCGAGTTATAGTTTTGTGGGAGTTTTTGATTTAGTTTCGGTCATTATGAAAGTTTTAAAAAAAGATTTAACCGAACTAAAACCTGATAAATGCCCCATTTTTTTTGCTGCCCACCCGCAGATAAAAAACTATAGCGAAATCATCGAAACGATGGCGCATAAACTGCAAGTTAAAAAATTTCACACTCTTTGGATAAGTTCAGAAATCGTAAAGTTTGCCGCCGTAATGTTAAAAATGATTAATGAAATTTATCCCATCAAATTCAAACTCACCCCCGATAAGGCGACTGAAATTGCCGCTGGCAACTGGATTTGCGATTCCCAAAAATCAATGAAAATTCTGGATATGAACTATGAATGGTCGCTCGAAAAAATTATCGATGTCACGGTCGATGATTATAAAAAAAGAGGTCTACTTTAAAAAGGTATTCCCACCGTAGCGGAATAAATCTGATTAAACACTAAAAACTGATAATTCCATGATTGATCATTTTTTACCGATTTTGAATCGTTATTTAAGGCCGCCAATCTCACTCCTTCACTCGCCATTCCCGTCAAGATGACCGAACCCACTACGTCACTGAAATAGTGTTTTTTACTTTGGACTCTTTCATATCCCTGGGCGGCAGCAAAAACAAAAGGAAGAAGAGAATACCACGGCCCATAAATTTGCCACGCCTTAAATCCTAGCGCTAAGGCCGGCATGATGTGACCAGAGGGATAAGAAGAATTTCCTCTAAAACTGGTTTCAAAAAAAGATAAGTTTTCTTCGCTGGGCCGACGATGAATAGGGATATAGGAAATCACCACCGTTTCTAAACTCACTTGAATCATCGTCGCCAAACTTTCCATTGCAAACTGTCGCGCCTTTTGATTTTGGTTTTTTTTGCCATAATAATAAAAAGTGCCTTGAATCAATGGCAGATACGTAATGGTACCCATCGCATTTAAAAAGTCGTAGTAAGTGCTTTCATTTTCCACCCCATTTTTGGCGGTGATCTCATCATCATGTTCAAAAGCATACCAATGTGCCGGAACACCAGCGGCGATTAATCCCCAGGAATAGCTCGACTCAAACTGCCGGTAACTACCTTGCCATGAATACTGCCATGTGGTTTTGAAATCGCGCCACCAACTTGCATTTTGAGTTTGATCGAGAGTTTGATCAAGAGTTTGATCAAGAGGAGCATTTTGCGCAAAAGAATGAGAAAAAATTGCCAACATCAAAAGAAAACTACAGGCCTTCTTCATACCGACTGATATTGTGAATCCATTTCTTCTTTTAATTTTGAGTTCTGTGATTTTTTACTATTTTTTTTCGGGTGATAACTAAAAAATATCCAATCCCAAAGAGGATTACTCACCCCATACTTGATATTTTCCACCGCATGATGATGGAGGTGATGTTTTTTGAGATACCGACCAATAAAGGTTTTGGGTTTAAAATGATGACAAGAATAGTGAATATAATCATAACCTAAGTAAGCGGCGAGAAAAGCGGCAAAAAAAACATCCACTAAAATTGCGCCAAATATCACCATAAAGAAATGATACAAAATAAAAACATAAATAAGAGCGGGCACGGGCGGCATCACCAGTCTGGTTTTATCTTCCGGGTCATCGTGGTGTAGACCATGAGTGACATAGACCGTTCTCTGAGCAAAAGCGGATTTCCCTTTAAAATGAAATCCAAATCGATGCAAAGTGTATTCGACAAAGGTCCACCCTAGGACGCCTAGCACGCTGTAAAGTGCCACCGTAGAGAGCGCTACTTCATTTAACCAAAGTGCGCGCCAATAGAGAAAGATCACCGTCGGCAACCATAAAATCAGTGGCGTTAGCGGATCAACATGAGTGAGTGCTTCTAAAAATGGTTGATTAAATATTTTAATACTTCCAGAGCGCTGTTTCGTAACTTGGTGCTCTAACAATGAGTCATTTTCAATCGCACTAGTTAACTGATGAGAATTAATATTTTTTTGCATAGCTATGGCCCTTTACGCTAACGATGGCGCATGCTATCTCAAAGTCGAATATTCTGTAAATCAAGTGAATCATATTGGCCCAAAAATAAGGGAATTTTTCATGGGTCTAAAAGACTTTTATTGGATCTTCATCATGCTGGTGGTTAATCCACTTGTTTGGCCTCACGTTAGGGCGGACTCTCCGGCAAGTGCTGTTGTTTTAACTGTCGATCTAGATCTTAAAAGCCAACCCGTCGACCACCAAGAAAGCGAGGCTTGGCGCTTATTCAATCAACTTTCTTCCCAGCAAAAATCAGAACTTGAGCAAGGACAGGTCATCACTCAGGAAATAAAAATGGCCGATGGTCCATGGCCCTTGCGAATCGTCTATCAATTAATCGCCGCTGAACCGATCGAGTCCATGGCGGTCTTTGCAGCGTATGATGAACAAGATCAATACGTCCCAGGATTAGTTAAATCAAAGGTCATTTCCGAACCCGAACCAGGACGCACCATCGTCGATTATGAGTTTAAGCTTCCTTGGCCCTTATCCAATGCTCGTTATCAAAATCAACATCACTTACAAAAATGGACTTCCGGTTTAGTCCTGCACTGGGAACAGATCCATTCAACTTCCACTAAAAAAAATGAAGGGTTTATGTTTTTTACTTCTTATCAAAAAAAGGCGCTGATGATTTACCAAACATTTGTTTGGCCGCAATCAAGTTTTGCCAAATTTTTGACGAAACAGTCCAAAAAAGATCTGATTAATTTCTGTCAGGTTTTAAAAATAGAAATCGAAAAGTTAAAATCTCATGAACCCCAGAAACTCAAAAAATATCAAGAACGAATCGAAGGTGCATTATCAGGACAAATGGTTTACCGTCCTCTTGTGAAACAGTAAAAGAATAATCAATCATGACATTTTCTGATTTCAAGGTGATCGATCATGCCCCAACCATCTTTGCCATCTAATCGCATTCAGCAAAAAAGTTTTGCTGAAAAAGTTTGTTTATTTATTCTTTCGCATCCCCAAAAATTTATTTATCTAAGTATTCTTTTGATTTTGCTTTCTTTACCGGGGTTTTGGCGGATAGAAACCGCTTTTGGTCCCAAAATCTGGTTCAGTGGCGATGATATCAATATAAAAAATCTCGATCTTTTTGAAGGCCAGTTTGGTTCGGATGAATCGGTCATTATCGGAATGAAAAGCTCTCAAGATCTTTTTTCTCAAGAAGAAATCAAAGTCTTGTTTGAAATCACCGATCGACTTTGGCAGGTGAAAGATATTGTACGTGTGGATTCATTGGCCAATTACCATTGGAGCCAAGCTTTAGGGGATGAGATTGTGACAGAACCCTTTTTGTCATTGGATAATTTAAGTGACGAAGTCTTAGTTCAAAAAAAATTAGCAGCACTTAAGCATCGGACAATCCCCAATTACTTACTAGACTCCACTGGGCAAACGGCCATTCTCTATGCTCACCTGATCCATCGCCCTGATCAAGAGTCTGATTCAAAAGTTATTAATCAACAAATTAATGATTTGTTAAGCCAATATCAAACTGCAGGACGAACTTTTTATGTCACGGGCCAGCCAACACTCAATTATCGCTATCAAATAAACTCTAATCATGACATTGCCACGTTAACTCCGTTTATGTTTGCCTTAATTTTTTTCTATCTCATTTTTTCATTTCGTCAATTATCCGGGGTCTTGATCCCTCTTACGATTATCCTTTCAACTTTAGTGGTGGTGATTGGATTGACTGGATACTTAAATATCAAAGTGAATTCTTTAACCATGATTCTTCCCAGTATCATCATTGCCGTGGGTATCGCGGACTCGGTTCATTTAATGAATTCTTTTTATATTTTGTTTCGGCGTTATGGCGACAAACAACGGGCGTGCCAAGAAGCGATGATTAAAAATTTTTGGCCAGTTTTTTTAACCAGTTTTTCTACTGCGATTGGTTTTTTTAGTTTAGTGCCATCAGATATCGTGCCCATTAAAACCATGGGTCTATTAGCTGGTATTGGGACGATGATTGCCTATTATTTTTCTATGGCCTTGGTCATGCCTTTAGTTTTAGTTTTGTCAATAAAAAGGCCCAGTAAATTAGTAACCGAAATCGCTCTGCCTAAACATCGAATAAATAAATATTTGCTCTTTCTCGATAACCATAATGGTAAAGTTATTTTGTGTTTTGTTTTCTGTTCCATTATTGCCCTTTGGTTAGGGCTAAAAAATGAAATCAATGCCAATCCCTATGCGTTTTTTAAAAAAAATGATCCGATTAGTATCGCCAATGACTTTTTTCAAACAACGCTGGGTGGTGCCACTGGCCCAGAATTGATGATTGATTCTGAGCAATCAGATGGCATCAAAGATCCCGTCTTTTTGCAAAAAGTTGATCAGTTTCAGAACTGGATGAAATCCCTTCCTTATGTGAATACATCAATCAGCATCATCGATATTTTAAAAGAAGTGAATCAGTCCCTTAACCGCGGGGACGCTGATTTTTACGTCCTGGCCGATCAACAAAGTGCCATTGCTGAACAATTATTTTTATACACTATGGGATTGCCCGAAGGCATGGATCTGAATAATCGCGTGGATTTAGAAAACCGCTTGTTACGTGTCAGTTTGCTTTGGACTTTGCAAGATTCAAAAACAAGTTTGCAAGCGATTGGCGACATTGAAAAAAAATCGCAAGAGCTGGGTCTGAAAACTTTAGTCACTGGAAAATCAGCGCTCTTTCAACGAATGAATGATTATGTGATCCAGACATTTTTTAGCAGCATTGGTTTTGCCCTATTGCTGATTTCTGTGATGATGATTTATATGTGTAAAAATTTAAAAATAGGATTCATTTCATTAATCCCTAATGTCATTCCCTTAATGTTTGGCGCTGGTCTGCTCTACTTAAAAGGTCAAACCATTGATGTTGGTTGTGCCATCGTCGCCTCTGTCACACTGGGCATCGCAGTCGATGATACGATCCATTTACTGCTCAATTATAATACTGCGAGAAAGTCTGGCCTGGATAGTTTTGAGG
>JBIKWR010000129.1:0-9154 GCA_044356225.1 Bacteriovoracaceae bacterium
CATAAAAACATTTTGGTAATAATCAAAATCTGAAGATGAGAGTGATAAATTGTCTGAGGGAAGATACCAATTATCTTTTTTAATCAAAGCTTGAACATATCTGAAAAATCTTTTTACCTTCATTGACTTAACCGGATCACTGCAACTTTCAATCATTTGCTGGCGCGTGGTTCCTCTGAGTTCATGATGAGAACAAGTTTTGGTAAAGATAGTTTGATCTTCGCGCCAAAATAGTTTTTGCGTGCCCGATTTACTATCTACGGCGACGACTGCATCACGAGCTGAAACCATGGATGCTAGATTCAACATTGTGCTTAAGATAAGAGCTGACTTTAAAATACTTTTCATACAACTTTATCCTTTCAACTTTAATCTAAAGGGCCAGAGTACAAAAATAAAAACCTTTCTTTTGGTATTTACTATTTGATTTCTTAAACTCATTTGTATGTCGATCAAGTTCAAAAAGAATTTCTCCAATAAAAAATGGTTTGTTAGTTTTTAGATATGAATTGTAGTCGGGCCATAATATTGAATTTAATTTTTCCACGAGCGCGGTTCTAGGTAAACGATAAATTTCTTGTTCTGTAGCCAAACGCCAGCCTTTGTTTTTTGGAAGATCATACATATTTTTTAAATAATTATTCTGGTTCATTTGATGACAACGACTTATTGCCTTCTCCAAAGTTTCTGGCTCATCACTAAATTTTGCATGATAAACAGTCTTTGAGTCTTTATGAAACTGTAAAGTGTAAGACAATAAAACCGAATTCAGATCGCCTACTGTGGTAGAGGAGAATACATTCCTAAAAATTTCAAACTCATCATTTAGTTGTTTATCACCATTCATCAAACGACAGTCAGCAAGTCTTTGCTCTAATGTCCCACTTAATCCACAAGGTAAGATGACGCTGTCAAGGTTTAGCAAATAAAGAGTTCTTCCGACAAAAGTTTCATTGTCTATAATGATTTCACCATTTATGGATTTAACATAAGAGCTTTCTTTTTGAGCAATCGCCTCGTTATGAAGAATGACAATTAACTGATCAATAAATGCATCAACATTTGTGATGATTTCTGTGTCCATTAAATAATTTAATAAAACATTCAATTGCTTGATATTTTTTTGACTTATGCTAAGTTCACGAAGTTGAGATAAATCTGGGGCGGCAGTATTGACATTTTTGCGACCATAGACTTCTTTATAAATATTTATAATTTTTACTAAATCTACAGTTTGATCGCCCCAATTGGTTTTTACATTCGCATTTTTGTTCTCTTGTTTATCTATTTCATCTAGTAAACCTTTTTTAATTTCTGCTAATTCATAAGGGGAAAAAGGTATTAATGAATGCTCTGAGGTCATTCGTAATTCAGCTGACATCAATTGATCGACTAAATAGGCAATCGTGTTTTCTATCGCCATTTTGTTATATTTGCCACTAAACCCTAAATTAAAAGCTGATTGATAATAATCCAATTGTTGATCGGTAAAGGGGGAATTTCGACCGTCATTTTTTTTTGACAACTTAGAACTTTCGCTACCATATACCCAACTTTGAAAATATCTTTTAAACTGCAAAACTGGCATGGACTTTACTCGGCTACCGGTACAGCTATTAATCATCTCTTGGCGGTTGTATCCAGTTAACTCATCATTATGGCATTCTTTGCTAAAGATAACTCCCCCTTTGCCCCAAAATATTTTTGCCTCGCCTAACACTTTGTTGGTTTCAACCTCCACGTCTCGCGCATGGACGGGAACTGTCACCAATAACTGAATCAGGATACTTAATGCAGGCAAAAATCTTAAGGTATTTTTCATATTGACCTCTCTGTTTTATATAAATTCTGAATATTTTAGACTTTGACTTAAGTGGCAAAATATTCAAGCAGCTTTAGAAAATGCTGTAAAAATTGTGTTCGTTGAGTAACTGAACACTTAAAATTATTAGGGCGTGCTGACGTTTTGACATAGGGGCGGCGGCCGCATGGCCAAATGAAATAAAGTAGGTAAGTCATTAAGATTAGAGTGCAAAACAAAAATCTAAAAGGGCTTACCCATGAATCGACTTATGTTCAATGATGAATTTTGTTCGAAGCTATCGCCTATTCTGCAAAATATTGGGATTTATGCCAAGCGATCTCTTCGTCTAACTATCGAAGCTATTCCTTATCGTTTACGAGTTGGCCACCCTTGGCGCGACATCCCCAAAGAACTTGGTGATTGGAATAAAATTTATAAAAGATTCAATCATTGGTCTCGCTACCACAAGTTCAAGGTAATTTTAAAAACTTCGGCCAAGGATCCTGACATGGAATGGAAACTTATGGATGCAAGTATTATCAAAGTCCACTAGCATAGTTGTGGCGCTCGCAAAGATGAAGATCGCGCCATGGGAAAGTTAGTTGGAGTAAATACTTCAAAAATTCATATGGTGACTGACTCGTCTGGATACCCTATTGATTTTGAAATTACAGAAGGACAAGTTCATGACATTCAAATGGCGGTAAAATTAGTGTAGCGGACTCCTCAGAGGGATTATACAATTGCCAACAAAGGTTATAATGGAGAATATTTTCGTTGGGTTATTCTTGAAAGTGATTCAATTCCAATAATCCCCAAAAAAGAAAAATTCAAAATCAAAAAATGAAAGATTTGATTTGGATATTTATCGATAACGACATTTAGTAGAAAATCTTTTTGCTCGTTTAAATCACTTTAGAAGTATTGCCATGCGGTTTGATAAATTAAAATGGAATTATAAGGAAACTCTAGCGATAGCTTGTGCCTATCTTGGTTAAAACTTTAATGCGAAGCCATCAAACGGCAACACGTCCTAGAAAAATTTTAAAAATTTATTGATGTAAACGATAGGCACTTTCAACTGAATCGCAAAATAATCGAAGTGTATTTTCTAATTCAGTTAATAAGCGATTTGATAATTCATCTATATGTCCATGGTTTTTAGCTAATTTAGCGATGGTTGCTAAATCTAAACTCTTACCATTTGCATTTTTTTTACTATCAATTCTTTTTTTATTCTCTTGGAACACAACTTTTGTAACGGCGTTCACATTGTCCACAATTTTAAAATACGATTTACCAAATAAGTCTTCACACTCTTGTTGATGAGGAATTTTTGTTAACTCCGATTCTTGAGTGAAGCCTTTTTCGGCAATCAAAAAAGTACAAAACAAAACAGTTACATTAATAAAGTTTTTCATAAAAAATTTATTAGTACATATTGCTTCCTATATAAAGAATATTTGATGGCCATAAGGTAAGTTGTAAGTTCCAATCAAGAACATATAAAAAATTCATGATAGGTATAATAATTTTCTTCTTTTATTTATCTGCGTCCTTAGGGTCAGTCCGCGCCCTTTTGCAGAGACGATGTTAGTTTATTTCTACTTTCCTCTCCCAAAACGCACCATTACTCTTATAGTAGCGGTACTGGTTGAGATTTCCAGTGCCGCTATAGATATCGAGCAAGACCAGGAAGAGTTTTGATCGAAGCATATCAAGGAGGCGATTATGCACACACCCCACTCACATCAATCATTTTATGGTTTCACTAATTTGGCAGTGGCCACTGAATTAAAAACTGGTGCCCTCAATCAAGGCGATTACAAAATCTGGTACCTGAAAATTAATTCATTTGGAGAAGTTTTTCATATTGGCACTATGACCAAGGAAGAATTGATTGCCGACATTTTTAAAAATTTTCAAAAAACTGGTCAAACTTTGTGGCGCGCTTTTTTACGTGATGAAACTCAGTCAAGCCCCATAGAAATTTTTGATTTCATCATGCAAGGGATGTTTGAAAATACTCATTTTGGCAATTTACCTACCCTGAGTGAATTTCAAAAAGTCCTCGATTATCTTGAGCTCAATTTAGAATTGCGTTCAATTGCTTAATGAATATTAATCTCCACAGGGTCTTGAATAAGATCCTGTGATTATTAACTCAACTGGAACACTGCAACAGTAGATTATTCCTTGTTTATTAGACTTTGCTAAAGTTATACTCCCTCGTACCGCCCGCAAATCATTGTTCTAAAAAAGGAGTTAACTTGAAACCCCTGGTCGTAGTGTGCGATGGCCTCGATGAAGATCTTTTTAAAAATCTGAGTCGTCATCCAAGTGTGAATGTACATCCTAGTTCTAAAGTTAAACCTGCTGAATTACAAAAACTTTTGCCGACCGCTGAGGCCTTAATTATTCGCTCTTCCACTAATCCTAATCGTGAAATGATCGATCAAGCACCCAATCTAAAACTGATCATTCGCGCTGGCGAAGGCACAGACAATATCGATAAAATTTACTGCCAGAAAAAAGGTATCAAAGTCGCCAATACTCCCGGCGCTAATAATAATTCTGCCGCCGAACATGCCATCGCTCTTATGATGACAGTTCTGAGAAAAACCGCTCAGGCCAATCTCTCGATGCAAAAAGGTGAATGGGAAAAAAATCTTTTTACCGGTTCTGAGCTCACCGGAAAAACAGTCGGCATAGTCGGTTTTGGTCGGATCGGACAATTGGTCGCCAAAAGACTGTCAGGTTTTGAACCCAATATTCTTTTTTATGATCCTTTTATTTCCCAAACAGAAATTCCTAACTGTCGTTTAGAAAAAGATCTTAATAAGCTTTTTATTGCTGCTGACATCATAACTATCCATACTCCTTTGATGGATTCAACCAAAAATTTGGTGAATGCCAGTCTTCTCAAGCAAATGAAAAAAACTGCGATCCTGATCAATGCCGCTCGTGGTGGCATCGTCAATGAAGATGATTTGCTCTCGGTACTCAAAAATAATTTGATTAGGGGTGCGGCCCTCGATGTTTTTTCAAAGGAACCACTGATTGATAATTCGCCTTTACGCCAACTCGATAATTTAGTTTTAACTCCACACTTGGGTGCTTCGACAGAAGAAGCTCAGAAACGAGTGGGTGAAATGGCGGTTCATCAAGTCATTCAGTTTTTTGATCATAATAATTTATTAAACGAGGTAAAAGTCTAATGCAATCTTTAGCAATAATCGGGGCCCAATGGGGTGATGAAGGTAAAGGTAAAATCACCGATCTTCTCAGCGCTAAGTGCGACTATGTGGTTCGCTACCAAGGTGGGAATAATGCTGGCCATACCATCATCGTCGAAGGAAAAAAAACGGTTTTGCATCTCATTCCTTCTGGTATTTTACATCCCCATTGTATTTCCATCATAGGTCATGGATTAGTGCTTGACCCTGAGGCCTTTAAAAAAGAAGTTTTGGGGTTAGAAGGAGTGGTAAAAGTCTCTGCTGCCAACCTTAAAGTTTCTGAAAACTGCACCATCATCACCAGTTATCATAAGATCCTGGATGCCGAGAGAGAAAATAAAGGTCCCGAAAAAATTGGTACCACCGGAAAAGGGATCGGCCCTGCGTATGAAGACAAAGTGGCCAGAAAATGCATCAAGGCCAAAGACCTTTTATATAAAAATCATTTACGCCAAAAGCTCGAGCGCAATTTATTAGAAAAATCTGCCTTGTTTAAAAATCTTTATCGCTGCGAATTTCCCGATCTAGAAACCGAGGTTGAAAAACTATTTTCTTTAGGACAGTTTCTAAAACCTTTTTTAACCGATACCTTTAGTCTCTTGGATCAGGCCTTACAAAAGAATAAAAAAGTTCTGTATGAAGGTGCACAAGGCGTATTACTCGATATCGATTATGGCACTTATCCCTACGTCACTTCATCCAATACGTCCGTGGGCGGGATTTATACCGGCGCTTCGGTTCCAGGAAAACATTTGGATGAAATTCTTGGAATTACCAAAGCCTATACCACTCGTGTGGGCGAAGGACCTTTCCCCACTGAGCTTCTCAGTGAGCTGGGAGACCGTATTCAAAAAATTGGACATGAATTTGGAGCGACCACCGGCCGTAAACGCCGCTGTGGTTGGATTGATCTTCCCCTTTTAAAATATGCGGTGAAGGCCTCCAACATCACTTCTTTGGCCTTAACAAAATTGGATGTCTTATCCGGATTAGAAGAATTAAAACTTTGTTACGCTTATGAATACCAAGGAAAAACCATCGACTGCGCTTATCCCGGGATCGATCTGGCCAAAGTTAAACCACTATACAAAGATGCCAAGCCATTTACCGATGATTTTAAAGGAAAAAAACTTTCGCAAGAATTAGAAAACTATATTCATTTAATTGAAGAGTTTGTGGGCATTCCGGTAGGAATAATTGCTTATGGTCCCGAGCGACATGAAATTCAATTTAGGAAAGAATTTTTCCCCTAAGCTCACCATCATCGGCACTTTCAATGGCGACTTTTAAAATTTGATTATTTAAATCAAAATCGGTGTCAACTTTCACTTTGATAAAATGACTTGAGTATCCAGTGAATAGTCCTTCGGCATTTTTACGCTCAAACAAAACATCAGTCGTCGATCCAATTTTGGAAAGGGCAAACTCCTGCAATTTTTGTTCACCTAAAGTGATGAGCTCTTTGACCCGTTGTTTTTTAATATGGTGAGGAATGTGATTTTCCAGTTTTGCCGCCGTAGTGTTTTTTCTTTTGGAAAAAGGAAAAACATGAAAGTGAGTGATGGGCATTTCGGTCAAGAATTTTTTAGTGTTTTGAAACTGCTCTTCCGTCTCACCCGGGAAACCGACAATGATGTCAGCACCAATTCCGGCATTGGGAAACAAGGATTTTATTTTCGTCATCGTCTGAGCGTAAAAAGCGCGGTCATATTTTCGGCGCATATTTTTTAAAATCTGATCATCACCACTTTGGAGAGGTATATGAAAATGATCCATGTAAATTTTAGAATTCTTTAAAATCAACAGCAGCTCATCCGTGATGGTGTTGGGTTCAACGGATGATAAACGCAATCTTTCAAGTCCTTCAATCTTCACTAACTCGCTGACTAAATTTTCTAATTTTTCACCTGAGGTGCTTTCATACTCACCAATATTCACTCCGGTTAAAACAATTTCTTTAAAACCACCCCGCACCAATTCTTTTGCCTGAATGATCGCCTCTTGAATACTGATGGTGCGCGACCTGCCGCGGGCAAAGGGAATAATACAAAATGAACAAATATAATTGCAGCCATCTTGAATTTTTAAAAAAGCGCGGGTGTGCGAATCGGCCTCGGTGGTTTTTGCTCCCCAAAAATCATTCGACTGATCGATATGGATTTGGTTGCCTTGATCATCGGCCAAATAGTCGAAGACTTTATACTTTTCTTGCGTTCCCAGAATGAGATCCACACCTTGCATTTGAGCAATCGCCTGTGGATCCATTTGCGCATAGCATCCTGCCACCACGATTTTACCCTCTGGGTTTGAACGAAAGGCCTTTCGAATCAAACTTCGACAGGTGGAATCCGCATCGTCGGTGACCGTACAGGTGTTAATAAAATTAATATCGGCCTTTTCCCCAAAGGGAACGATTTCATAGCCCCTATCCACAAATCCTTGCGCGATAGAGCCGGTTTCAGAGAAGTTTAAGCGACATCCTAGCGTATGCACCGCCACGGTCTTGGTACTTGGTAATGTTTGAACATTTTCTTCCGACAATTTTTTTTCCTGAAAACTTTTTAAATGAATCTTGTTTTAACCCAGTTTCCAAATAAAGTTCAAGTGATGAGGTAAAAACAAATTGACATAAACGCCCGAAAATCTTAATTTTGGACACGTTTTCAATAAATTGGTCCCGTAGCTCAGTTGGTTAGAGCATCTCCCTTTTAAGGAGAGGGTCCTGTGTTCGAGTCACAGCGGGATCACCATTTTTTGAAAACCATGATTCTGCCAAAATTGTTTCAAGTTTTGACCAGATTTGCTTGAAGCAAGGGTGAACGAGTCCGGCGTACTTCCCGTACGCCGAACTGAAGTGAGTCCCGCAGCTGAAAGTAAAGATGGCCAAAAATCGAAACAATTTTTGCTCCCATCGTCTAGCCCGGTCTAGGACACATCCTTTTCACGGATGGAACAGGGGTTCGAATCCCCTTGGGAGTACCAAAGTTATACTTAAGGCCTCGCTAATTGCGGGGCTTTTTTTATCTTTTTTTGAACTAATGAGGTTTCAACAAAATTTTATCGCTGGCCTTGAGCATGCGATTTTTAATCAGTTGGACTATTTCTTCAGAGGATTTTTGCGAATTCGCTTCAGGAACATAAAATTTTGCCAAAAAATGATATCTTTTTAACATCAATAAAAACCAAATGGCCTGATAATCGAGGGTGCGAAAAACTAGGGCACCATTTTTATAGTACTGTGATTTATTTTGTTCAAAATTTTCTGGCATTTCACTCCAGTGCATCCCTGGAAAAAAATGATGTCCAATATGATAACCGTCATTGAAGCAACGTTTATTATACAAACTATCGATGAGGGTAATGCTATTTTTATAGGGTGATTCGGGATCATTCCAGTCAATAAAAGCATGTTGAGTCCAGTTGCCGGCCATCAATCCAAACCAACAGATGGCAGTCGGAAGTAACAAAATCGCCCAAGTTCCAGAGGGATTAAATCGGTAGGCGAAAAAAATTAAACTAAAAAACAAAGCATGCCCCAAAAGACTTTTAAAAGCATAGGTCCATTTTTTTTGCTGAATAAAATAACGAGGCAACTCTAAGAAATTTAAAAAAACAAAACGAATAAAATAAATTAACCAATGAAGAAAACTATCGCGCTGATATTTTTCCGTCGAGCTTAAATCTTTTATCCCATTGCCCTCGCGATGATGCATTTTTATGTGATGATAATAGTAAAGCATTGGAGGCAAACCAAAAAGTAAACCTTGCAGAGAAACCAGTGTCGACAACAGCGGCCTGGCACTTTTACGCCAAGGATTACGATGGCAAATATTATGTAACATTAATAAATGGGGGCCCAAAAGAAAAACCACCAAAGCTAAATAAATAAGATTAATCCAAAATGGCAGCGGATGATTTTTGGAGTAGAGGAAAATAGCGATACTCAACGGTAAAAGAAATAAAAATGTTCTGAGGATTTGCCAAACAAAAGATAAATCTCGCTCATCTAGCAAAATATTTTTGTTGAGAAAATTTTTTAAATGCGTTGTGAACAAAAAAACTCCACTCTTAATGACATATTTTTTGCATCTTAACTGAAATCTCTCTGCATAAC
>JBIKWR010000267.1:0-2504 GCA_044356225.1 Bacteriovoracaceae bacterium
CTTGTAATGCCAAATTATCAGAGTATTTAAATGGACTGAGTGTTATTCGTTCTTTTGGTTTAGAAAAATGGGCACTTGATAATTATTTTTCAGTGATCGGAAGACATCGTCAAAGCCAACTACGCGCCAATACCTATTATGCTTGGAGCCGACCACTCATTAACTTTTTATGTATGATGCCTCTGATCCTGCTTTTTTTAATCGGTGGACGAGCGGTTTTACTGGGAACATTAGGGGTCGGGGTCTTTGTTTCTTTTATTCGTTATTGTGAAAGATTTAGTTTTCCCCTCGCCAATATCACCAGAGAAATTCACGTGATCCAACAGGCTTTTACTTCTGCTGAAAGAGTGACTTCATTTTTAAAGGCGAGTACGGAAGATGATGAGTTTGGTGTCAACGGTGATCAACGACCAAAACACTTAACGGGAAAAATTGTTTTTGATCATGTATCGATGAGTTATGATTTAAGTAAGCCAGTTCTTAAAGATATAAATTTTGTTATTCAAGCGGGTGAAAAAATTGGTCTGGCCGGAACTACCGGTAGTGGCAAAACATCCACCGTCTCTTTATTGGCCAGGCTCTATGAATTTCAGACTGGCGATATATATTTTGACGATCTATCAATTAGAAAAATTGAACGGCAGTACCTAAGAAGTCTCTTAGGATTTGTCAGTCAAGAAGTGGTGCTTTTTCGGGGAACATTACGCGAGAATTTAACCTGTGAAGCGGAAGTCTCTGATCTCATGATTGAAGAGGCTTGCCTGTCGACAGGGCTTTTATCTGTTATGAGCCGCAATGGCATAAACCTGAATAGTGAGGTTTTGGAAAACGGAAGTAATTTAAGCACGGGTGAAAAACAATTAGTCAGTTTGACCAGGGTGCTTTTAAAAGACCCTTTATTTCTTATTTTAGATGAGGCCACGGCCAACGTTGATCCCGAATATGAAAAAATCATTCATCAAGCCATTGATAAGGTTATGAAAAATCGCACCTGCTTATTAATCGCTCACCGTTTAGACAGTTTAAAATCTTGTGATCGAATTTTGGTCTTTGATCAAGGAACATTGGTCGAACAAGGTTCGCACGAAGAGTTAATGCTAAAGCGAGACTATTACTTTCAACTGCATTTATCTGGACACCAAAAAAGTGACCATTCCTCTAGTTCATTGATTTAAATCCCAAGCTCATCAGGCGCCTATTTTGCGATGCGCCATTGACTCCAGTGATGCATCGCGCAATTCTTTCTGCAAGCAAAATTATAAAAAATAATGCGATGTCAATACGATGATTAAAAGCGTCAGACTGAAAAAAGTACTTATGGTTTACACACTTTCATACAAATGAAGAAAAATAAGATACTCAGAACTCGAGATCGTTTGAAGTTTAAAAATAGGGGAACGGGAAAATGAAATCAAACAAAGGGTGCTTTTTAGCATCCAATAAGCTTTTAGTTTTTTATCAATTCATCATCATCAAATTGATTATCATAACTTTTTTTGCCCAACCTTTGCAGGCGCAAATCAGCGATGAGGCCCATCAAATCCGACATCGCAGTAAAGTTTATTTTGAAAATGATCGAAAGAAATTAATAATCGTTTTATCTGACCGTCTAGATTTTAATCAAAAATTAGAATTTCACGAAATGATTCCCGGGACCATTAAAGGATTTTACTCTTGTGTGGAGAATGTTCCGACCCAAACGTTACTCGATCATAAAGAATTGTCGATGGAAGCGATCACCGAGTTAAGTGATGACGGTCGACATACATTTTCTTATGAGTATAAAGATAAATTGTGCACTCGAAAGCTTAGAGCAATAGATGTTTTTATTTCAAAATATGGAAAAAAAATTCGCATTGATTTAGATTCTCCTCAACGCACCTATCATAACACCAGTTATGATTTAAGAAAGATGATCACCACCAAAGGTGCGACACTTCGTCTTAGACTTACCTTTAATGATTTGGACTTAGTCGAGGCCCATACCGTACATGATGGTAAACGATTTCCTTTAAGCTTTTCTGTCGACCACGGAGTTTGGGCCGAAGCTCCATTTTTTGCTAAAAGAACTGAAAATCATGCTGTTTCTATCATTGATAAAGCGGTTGCCAGTTTTAAATTGCGACTCGATATGATTGAGCGGGCGAAAAGTTCGATCGATTTTATGACTTATATTTATGATAACGATGAGGCGGGTAGAATTTTTGCTCAGGCCTTGGTGAAAAAAGCCAAAGAGGGTGTGAGGGTTCGCGTTTTAATTGATCGAAATCCATTTGGATTTAAAATGACTCGTGAGTATACCTCAGCGATGGAAAAAGCGGGAGTGGATGTTAAACTTTATAATTCAACTTTTTTCTTAAGTCCCACCCAAAGCCGTCTTCATCAAAAGATTTTGTTGATCGATGGTAAAGAAGTTCTCTTGGGTGGTCGAAATATTAAAAATGATTATTTTGGTCTCAACGCTGAGTCATTATACCAAGACCGAGACATTTGGATTTATGGAC